>JAHRVR010000046.1 GCA_019090585.1 Sphingomonadaceae bacterium | reverse complement strand
TCCTTCCTCTGCCGAAGCATATCCTGGAAAATCCCTGCCCACTGCTCTCTCAACCAAGATTCAATGTCAGCGCCTTTTTCAAAGGCATGCATAGGGTTATTTTTTTGCTTAGATTGAATAAATTCTATAAATTTAAACACATCAATAGAATCGACATGGGCATAATCGATATTAGGATTATCTTTATTTCTAAGATATGTCTGAAGCTCTGAAAACACGCCAGATTCAATTATAACGAATACTGGGATCTCAGCATCATGTGCTCGTGTGAATTCTTTCCTTGTAACACTCTCTAATTGCTTTTCTGCCTGCTCTTCCATCTTGTGTCGCTGCGAACTAGAAATGGAACCGTACCGCCCCCCAACAATGAGAACCAAAATATCGGCAGTTTCAGCTTCTCGATAACAGGATTCGTCTAAAGGCTGAGAGGAGTCATAAGGTATAGCACCGTATTCAGACAAAATCGGTTCAAAACCTAAACTCTCGACAAACACCTCGAGAGATGCCCGGACATGCTTAAGGTCATAGTATGTTGAACTGATAAAAACTCTGGGCTTTGCCATCCCTCACTCCGCCGCCTGCGCTCCTGAGCTGCCGTTGCCATCATCACCCTCACCAAACAGGCCGGGGCCGTCATCGACGTCGCCTTCGTCCTCATCGTTGGCATTGGCTTTGCGGCGCTGGTCAAAATTGGCCCAGACGGTGTTCCAGTCGCCCTTGGTGGCGCCCTTGGAATATTCAGTTGAGCGGGTTTCAAAGAAGTTGGCATGTTCCACGCCGTTGAGCAGCGGGGTGAGCCAGGGAAGCGGGTGGTCTTCGGTCATGTAAATGTCCGGCAGGCCAAGCTGGCCCAGCCGCCAGTCCGCGATGTAACGGATGTAGCGTTTGATGTCCTTGGCGGTCATCCCCGGCACCGGCCCCATCTCAAACGCCAGATCGATAAAGGCATCTTCCAGCCGCACTGTCTTCTGGCAGCAATCGATGATGTCTTCCTTCACCGCCTTGGTCAGGCAGCCGCGTTCCTGCACGAACGTATGGAACAGCTTGGTGATGCCTTCGCAGTGGAGCGATTCGTCACGCACGGACCATGAGACGATCTGGCCCATGCCCTTCATCTTGTTGAAGCGCGGGAAGTTCATCAGCATCGCAAAGCTGGCAAAAAGCTGCAGCCCTTCTGTAAACCCGCCGAACATGGCGAGCGTGCGGGCAATATCCTCATCGCTATCAACGCCAAAGGTGTGCAGGTAATCGTGCTTGTTCTTAAGCTCCTCATACTCAAGGAACATGCCATATTCAGACTCGGGCATGCCGATAGTGTCGAGCAGGTGAGAATAGGCAGCGATGTGCACCGTCTCCATATTGGAGAAGGCGGTGAGCATCATCTTCACCTCGGTCGGCTTGAAGACGCGCCCGTATTTATCGTGATAGCAATCCTGCACTTCGACATCGGCCTGCGTGAAGAAGCGGAAGATCTGCGTGAGCAAGTTGCGCTCATGCTCTGAAATCTTTTGCGCCCAGTCACGGCAATCCTCACCCAGAGGCACTTCCTCGGGCAGCCAGTGGACCTGCTGCTGACGCTTCCAGAAATCATAAGCCCACGGATATTCGAACGGTTTGTAGGTCTTGCGGGCTTCGAGAAGGGGCATGCGTCCTGCCTTTCAAATGTCATGCGGCGGACTATCCGAGATAGGTACGCGGCGTGGAATTTCCTACAGTCAATATGAACTTATCCAGAGAGTCATGTGTTAGGTGCGCTCCTTTCCCAGTGGATCAGCCGGGATGATGACGATGGAGGCAATCGCTTCGCTGTCGGTATCGTTGCGCCATGCATGGCTGATGCCGCGATCGACCAGCAAATCACCGCGGCGCAGTGTGACTTCCCCGGTTTCGGTGATGAAAACGACTTCGCCTTCCAGCATGGTGATGTAATCTATCGTGTCGGTCGCGTGCCAGAACAGCTCGGCACCGTGGCCGGGCGGGAAGCCCTGGACAAAAAACCGTGTGCCTCCGTCGGACAATCCCTCGACGGTGACCGTCTTGATAGTCACATCATCACGCCCGGAATTGTCGGCCGTGGCCGTCTCGGTGCGCCAGACCATACCAGTCCGACCCGATGTGCGGCCACCTGCGAGCAGCGGTCCATCGATAACAATGGCGCTGCGCCCCTGCTCATTCAGTCCGGTGATCACGCGGCGATAGGCTTGCTCGCCCATTTCAGATTGTCCTTCCTTCGCCGACCGGGTGCGATGGCAGGCAGGAAACCCGCGCGAACTGGCTGCCCCGAGTTCGCCTACTGGCAGGCCAGACACTCGTCGTAATCGGTGGACTCACCAATTTCGAATGTGGGAGCTTCGACTGTATTGTCCGCTTCCACCCCGCCGGCAAAGCCTGCACGTTGCACCGATTTCGACCGCAAGTAATAAAGCGACTTGATGCCCCTCTCCCAAGCTTGGAAGTGCAGCATCATCAGGTCCCACTTGTCGACATCGGCCGGAATGAACAGGTTCAACGACTGCGCCTGATCGATATAGGGCGTGCGGTCTGCCGCAAATTCCAGAAGCCAGCGCTGATCGATCTCAAAGCTGGTCTTGAAAACCGCCTTTTCCTCCGGACTCAGAAAGTCGAGATGCTGGACCGAGCCGCCACGCTCCAGAATCGAGTTCCAGACATTGTTCGAATCCTTCGACTTCGTTTCGAGCAATTTCACCAGATAGGAATTTTTGACCACGAACGAACCGGACAGCGTCTTGTGTGTGTAGATATTGGCCGGAATCGGCTCGATGCAGGCCGAAGTCCCGCCGCAGATGATGCTGATTGACGCGGTCGGCGCGATTGCCATCTTGCAGGAAAAACGCTCCATCACGCCCTGATCGGCCGCATCGGGGCACGGCCCGTACTCCTTGGCAAGGAGCATCGATGCCTCGTTGGCCTTCTGGTTGATGTGGCGGAACATCTTGATGTTCCAGCTCTTGGCCATGGCGCTTTCGAACGGGATGTTCTTCATCTGCAGGAAAGAATGGTACCCCATCACGCCCATGCCGACGGAGCGTTCGCGCATCGCTGCATATTTGGCGCGCTCCATCTCGTCCGGCGCGCGGTCGATAAAATCCTGCAGCACGTTGTCGAGGAAGCGCAGCACATCCTCGATGAACTGCTTGTCCTCGTTCCACTCGTCCCAGGTCTCAAGATTGAGCGACGACAGGCAGCAGACCGCCGTGCGATCATTACCAAGGTGATCGCGCCCCGTGGGCAGTGTAATTTCCGAGCACAGGTTGGAGGTCGAAACCTTCAGGCCAAGCTCACGGTGATGCGCGGGCATCATCCGGTTTACCGTATCGGAGAAGACGATATAGGGCTCGCCCGTTGCCAGCCGTGTCTCCACCAGCTTCTGGAACAGGCTGCGCGCATCGACCGAGCCCCGCTCGGAGCCGTCACGCGGACTGCGCAGCGTGAATTCAGCGCCGTCACGCACCGCTTCCATGAATTCATCGGTGAGGAGCACGCCATGGTGCAAGTTGAGCGCTTTGCGGTTGAAATCGCCCGACGGCTTACGGATTTCGAGGAACTCTTCAATCTCCGGATGGTGGACATCGATGTAACAGGCGGCCGAGCCGCGCCGCAAAGAGCCCTGGCTAATCGCGAGGGTGAGTGAGTCCATCACCCGCACGAAAGGAATGATGCCGCTAGTCTTGCCATTAAGGCCAACCGGCTCGCCAATGCCGCGTACGTGCCCCCAATAAGTGCCGATACCGCCGCCGCGAGATGCCAGCCAGACATTCTCGTTCCAGGTATTAACGATGCCCTCGAGGCTATCCTCCACCGAGTTCAGATAACACGAAATGGGCAAGCCGCGTCCGGTGCCGCCATTGGAAAGGGCCGGAGTGGCCGGCATGAACCACAGCCGCGAAATATAATCGTACAAACGCTGCGCGTGGTCGGCATCGTCCGCATAAGCATCGGCGACACGCGCAAACAGATCCTGATATTTCTCGTTGGGGAGCAAGTAACGATCGTCTAGCGTTTCCTTGCCGAAATCGGTCAGCAGGTCATCGCGTTCAGGATCAGTGACAATGTCAAAGCGGCGCGGCCTGATCGTCTTGGAATCGTCCTTGTCAGCCTTCACAGCGGATTGCGCCGCATCGGCAATGGCCTGTGCGCCAAGCTGCTCTACCAACGCAGCTGCTCCTGCATCTGTCTTTTCCGTCATTGCGACTGCAGGGCCTTCGCCCGCCTCCTGTTCATCCCGGACAGCCGGTGCGGGACTGGACGCACCTGGCTCCGTCCCCTGCACATCCTGACTGCCCACGCCTTCTTCTCGATCATCCCTGAAATCCACGCTGACGCCCCCGACTTTCCAGACCACATCCTGAAACGGGGTGCTGTCCCCGCATCCGACACACGCTCGATTCGGCCAAGCATATGCCCGACTTTATCAGAATCGAGTACAAAAAGGGAACAATTTCACCCCTTGCACTCAGACCACAACACCATGAAGCACTCTTTAAACCAAGATCCCATGGCCTTGGCGCCCCCCGGCACCGTTCCATCACGAATCTAGGTCTAGAGCCCCCTCGGTTATCGGGCCACTACCTATAGTGCCTTTTCCTGAATCTGGCGCAAGAGGGTAAACGCCGCCTTATCCATTTCTACTGCATTGCAGCGACGCGCGGGAAACGCTGCCCTTGCGAAGATCGCAAGGGCGAATATGGCCATTGAGCCAAAAACTTTTCCACACTTTTGGAGTGTTACGAACGCATTGGATTGCCGACCTCTTCACGGACAAGCAGGTGCGATTGTTCAATCAATTCTTCTTCGTTCCTGTTGTTCCAGATCATCCGCGTGAGCGAGGCAGGCCGAGTGCCCGTTCCGCGATCATGCTGCGATGGATTTCGCTTGTGCCCGCCCAGATCGTTGTCGCATGGGCATAGCGATAGGCAATGTTGACAGTGTACGCCGCACCTTCACGCTTGGAGAGTGAAAGCGGAGCGGTCAGGTCGATCAGATCGCTGCTGTCATGAAGATAGCGGTCGGTGGTCCACATCTTTGCCATTGGCCCCGCCGCTGGCAGATCCTTACCCTCACGCGAGGACCAGAGCGAACGTAAGCCCAGCATTTCACCGGCAAAAGCATTGGCCCAGCACCGCGCCAGCCGGACTTGTGCAAGAGGGTCGTCAATCAGCTTGCCTTTGTCCGTGTCGATCTGGCGGCACAATTCCTCAGCCGCAACGATCACTTCCATTTCGTCTTCGGCAAAACCGCCGCCATGTTCAAGCGAGAGCGCCGCGCTCATGGCGACAATGCCCTTGTCCACCTCCCCAAGCCTGTAGCTGTCGGGCACGCGAACGCCGTCATAGAAAGTGATGTTCGTGCGCTCGTCCTGGAAAGTATAGACCGGCTGGATCGTAATCCCTTCCGCCTTGAGCGGGACGATGAACATCGTCAGCCCCTTGTGCTTGGGCGTGTCAGGATTGGTGCGCGTAAGCATGAGCACATAATCGGCAAGGTTCGCGCCGCTGGTGAACATCTTGGTGCCGTCGATCCGCCAGCCATTGCCGTCAGGCGTGGCCTTGGTCTGCGCGGCAAAGACGTCAGAGCCAGAACCAGGCTCGGAGTAGCCGAGGCTGCAAACAGCCTTGCCCGCCAGGACCGGCTTGAGCACCTGTTCCTTCACCTCGTCGCTGCCGAACTGGTCCATGATCGCTGCGGTCATCATGGTCGTGCCCTTGCCATGGCTCGACCAACCGTGTTTCGCCCAAATCTTGCCTGCGGCATGGCTGGCATAAGGCGACACACCGCGCCCACCTTTCTCCGGCGGCAATTCGGGGAACAGCAGCCCGGCCTCTGCAAGCTTCCTGTGAACTTCAGGCTCATGTCCGTCCCATGAGTGATGCGCATGGGCACGCAGTTCCGGGGTGAGGGTTTTCTCGAAGAAGGCGTCGACTTCGGCCGCCAGCGCGCCAGCTTCTTCACCAAGGCCGAAGTCGAGATCAACATTGCCGACGTCCGGAAGAACGGTTTTCTCACCCGAATAAAGCCGCCTTCCAGCCTTCGCCAGCAATTGCTGGGGATCGCCGAATGTGAGCGGCCAGGCCTTGGCGCGCAGGTTATAGAGGAAGATATCGTATTCCGTCGTCAAGCCGTAACCGCCAAAAGTGCGCAGGCTCTGGATCACCGCTTTGCTGGCGGTCGTGGCGTTGAACCACAGCGCCATCGGGATTTTCGCGCCAACATCCGCGCCCGAACTTATCTCGTGGATGACTTTCCAGACGAAGAGATTGCCCCCTTCAATGGCGCTGATCAGTTCTGCCAGAGGATGCGAGATGGCCTGATATGTGCCAATCGGAACACCGAAGGCCTGGCGCTCGCAGGCATATTCAGCGGCCAGCTTTACCGACTGGCGCGCAATGCCATTCAAAGCAGCGGCGCAAAGCAAGTGCCACTCTTCAATCGCAGCCTCGAAAGCAGCGACAGCCTCTTTTCCCGAAGCCAATACGGTTTGCGCGGCTGCCCCAAGGTTCACTTCAGCAACGCCGTTCGAGGCGAGATTCGCCTCCGCCTTGCGGTCAGCCCCGCCAAGCACGACGAGCACGACCGCATCGCCCTTGCGCGCGACCGCAACCTCGGCTTTCTCACCGCCAGCGACCCACTGCATGGGCCGTTTCGCGACATCGTGATAGGCAAGTGTCGCAACTTTCGCGCCCGCAGCCACTTCTTCGAGCAGATCGGACTGCGCATCGCCGCCCAGCAGCCCCAGAAGGCGCGCGGCCATGATGGCTTCGGCAAGCGGACCCGAAGCGAGCGTGCGGCCCGCCTCTTCCATGACAAGGGCCGCATCCACTGTGCCCAGCCCAAGGCCACCGGCGTCTTCGGGAATGCGCATCGAGAAAGTTCCAAGCTCGGCCAGGCCTTCCCACAGCTCACGATCAAAGCCGCCCGCCTCATTCGCCAGGCGCACCCGCTCCATGCTGCTCTTGTCATCGAAAAAGCGTGCGAATGTATCGCGCAACATCTGCTGGTCGTCCTTGAGACCGAGATCCATTCCATCATCTCCTTCAGTAACCGGTTTGCATAGAGCCCGGGCCCGGGAAACCACTGGCCGCCTGCCAGAGGGCCCCACCCATACTCGCCGCGGTAAAGCATCTTATCACGTGCATTACAAATTCGCCGCGCAACTTCGAGGTCTTGCTCCGGCGCAAGAGACGCGGCAGGAGCACCCGGCAAGCTGAACGTATCATAGGTTCAGCGCACAAACCGGAATAGCAGCACGAAGAGGCCAGGCATGATCAATATCATCGGAGCGATAATCGGCGGCCTCATCGTCGGCGCACTGGCCCGCTGGTTCTATCCCGGTGCAATAGAGATGGGCTGGCTCGCAACGATCGTGCTCGGTATTGGCGGCTCGCTTCTGGCAGGGATTTTCACATCGCGCGGTCGCAGGGATTTTCACCGTGTGGGATGCCTTGCATCCGTGCTGGGAGCGATGGCGCTGATTCTCATCGGCAAGCTCGCCGGAATCGACTGAGCTGCGCAAACAGTATAGCGGCGCGCGATTGGCATTCGCAGTTTTTGCGCCGCGGTTTTTGCGCTAAGCTTCGCGCTATGCCCGAACCACGCACAGCCCTGCGGCACACTTTTTCAGGACCGGTCCTGCGCAGATCGCTGCTGGTCGGGCTGATCGTTGGCACCGCACTCAATGCCATCAATCAGGGACCAGAGATCTGGCGCGGCGAAGACGTCGTTATCTGGAAGCTCGCCATGACCTATTGCGTGCCATTCCTCGTCTCCAGCTATGGCGCATGGTCCGCGCTCAGGACCCGGCAATAAATTCGGGTTAGCGGAAATTTGTCCTTGCCCCCTAGCGCGGAACTAGAATGGTATCCTGCGCTTCAGACATGGTTTCCGGATGGTCGAGCGTATAATGCAAACCCCGGCTTTCATGCCGGTTGAGCGCGGAACGCACGATCAGATCGGCTGTCTGCAACAAGTTCCTCAGTTCGATCAGGTCCGTGCTCACGCGGAAATGCCGGTAATACTCGGCCACCTCCTCTTCCAACAGCCTGATGCGATGTTGCGCCCGCTCAAGTCGCTTGGTGGTGCGCACGATTCCCACATAGTTCCACATAAAGCGCCGGATCTCTGTCCAGTTCTGCTTGATGACGACTTCCTCGTCCGAATCGCTTACCCGGCTTGAATCCCATTGGCGTACCGCTGGCGGCTCTTTGAAGTTGTCCCAATTCTCAAGGATGTCGGCCGCTGCGGCTTCTCCAAAGACGAAACACTCAAGCAGCGAATTGGAGGCAAGGCGATTGGCCCCGTGCAATCCACTTTCGGTACATTCGCCGGCTGCATAAAGGCCTGGAAGATCGGTTCGTCCCTTCAGGTCGATCATTACCCCGCCGCACGTATAATGCTGGGCTGGCACCACTGGGATGGGCTCTTTGGTCATGTCGATACCAAGGCCGAGCAGCTTCTCGTTTATCATCGGAAAGTGCTCGCGGACGAATTCGGGCGGCTTGTGGCTGATATCGAGATGGACATAGTCAAGGCCGAGCCGCTTGATCTCATGGTCCATTGCGCGAGCGACGATGTCCCGCGGTGCCAGCTCGGCGCGCTCATCAAAGCGCGGCATGAAACGTTCGCCCTCTCCCACCGTGCCGGGCGGCAGTTTAAGATGGCCGCCTTCGCCGCGAACAGCCTCGGTAATCAGGAAGTTCTTGACCTCCAGATTATACAGGCAGGTCGGATGGAACTGCATCATTTCCATGTTCGAGACACGCGCACCGGCGCGCCAGGCCATGGCGATACCGTCCCCGGTCGCACCGCGCGGTGCCGTGGAAAAGACATAGCAGCGCCCAGCCCCGCCGGTTGCCAACACGGTGGCGCGCGCGGTGTAGCTATCAACCCGGCCGGTCTTTTGGTTAAGAGCATAGACGCCCCAAACTCGCCCTGACCCTGAATAGCGCTCTTCATGTTTTCCGGTAATCAGATCAATCGCCGCACGGTCCGGAACAAGGGTTATGTTGGGGTTGGCCTCGGCCGCGCTTAACAGGGCCGATTGCACCGCCCAGCCGGTCGCATCGGCGACATGAACGATCCGGCGATGCGAATGCCCGCCTTCCCGCGTCAGGTGCAGCGCACCCTTGCCTTCCGAACCGTCCGTATTGAAAGGCACGCCAAGCTGAACCAGCTTCTCGATAGCGTGCGGGGCGCGTTCGATCACGGATTCGACTGTCTCCTGCCGGTTAAGCCCGCCGCCGGCCACCATCGTATCGCGGATATGGTTTTCAAACGTGTCGCCAGAATCAAGCACAGCCGCGATCCCGCCCTGCGCCCAGGAAGTAGACCCCCCGGTAAGAGAGCCCTTGGCGAGAACGAGGACTTTCAGCTTGTCAGCCAATGCCAAAGCAGTGGTCAGCCCGGCGGCGCCGGACCCGACGACAATAACGTCATGGTGAAACTGGTTGTCTTGGGCTCCCATCGCGCCTTCTTGCCGGGCAAGGCGCTGTCCCGCAAGCGCAAGCCGCCAATCACCGCAGAATCATCCTGAGAATCATCCGCCAATGACCGACCGAAGCCTTGTCCTTTACCTGGCGGCAACCATTCCGGGGTTATTGTGACCGTTCGACCAGTTTCGAGACAGAGGGAAGTTCGATGCTCCTGCTGCCGATCAAATTCGGAGGCAAACAGCCGACGCGGCCAATTACGCTATGCGTCCTTAACAAGCATGAGCCAGATCGCCGTGCCGCCAAATGGGACGGCACGCATTACGTCGGCCATTGCCTGAAATGTGGCCGGCGCATCCGGCGCAAGGCCCACAAAGACTGGCGCCGCGACTGGCTGTGGGCACGGAACGCCCGCAATACCAAGAGGCCGGCGGCCAGTTAGCTTCCTGGCCGGGCAGCACTCGTCAGGCTGACGAACACATCTTCCAGATCGGCTTCCCTGGTGGTTACATCGTTGATTGCAAAGCCTTCATCCTGAACGTGAGACAAGACTTCGCCCGCATTTGTGCGGTCTTTGTCATAAGTCACTTCAATCATCCGCTCACCAAGCTTCTCACATTTTATGAAATCAGGATGATTCAGCGGCGCGCCAATCTCGCGGTCGAGAGTGAGTACAACGATCTTCTCCCGCGCCATCTCCACCAGTTCGCGGGTCGGCTTGTTGGTGACGAGCTGCCCGTGATTGATGATGGCAATTCGGTCGCACAGCTCTTCGGCTTCCTCGAGATAGTGCGTGGTCAAAACGATCGTCACGCCCTGCGCGTTCATCTCGCGCACGAGGTCCCACAATTGCCGCCGCAGATCGACATCGACCCCTGCGGTCGGCTCATCGAGCACCAGCACCGGCGGCTCATGGACCAGCGCCTTGGCGATCAGTAGGCGCCGTTTCATCCCTCCGGAAAGGGTCCGCGCATAGGCATGGGCCTTGTCGCCAAGGTGAACCGCCCGCAAAATCTCCATGCTGCGGCGCAAGGGCTTGATAACCCCATAGAGCCCGGCGGTATTCTCCAACACCTCCGAGGGCGTGAAAAAGGCATCGAACACAACTTCCTGCGGAACGATACCGATCGAGCGCTTGGCGTTGCGCAAGTCGCGGTCGATGTCGAAGCCCCAGACTTCAGCCGTGCCGGATGTCTTCAGCACCAGCCCGGCGAGGATATTGATCAGCGTCGACTTGCCCGCGCCATTGGGTCCGAGCAGGCCGAAGATGCCGCCCTGTGGAACATCGAAACTGAGATCGTTGAGCGCCAGCTTGGCGTCCTGACCAGCCACAGGCGCATAGCGCTTGACGAGATTGCGGATTGAGATGGCGGGTGTTTCGCTCATGACGCGGCTATTGGGCCAGGATCACGCGGTGGTAAAGAGCAGAGTGAGAGTGCAGCTGACAACTGTCCGGCCATGCCCGCCAGATCTCAAGGCGATTGTTTCGGTTCGCGAATGATGTATCCTCCGCCACGGTCCAAACACCAACCCGGGAGAGTTGTCATGGCCACCCAGCCAGCGCAGCGCATGAGCGAGACGATAGCCGACATCAAGGTCGTCGATGTCGACACCCATATTACCGAGGTCGAGGACCTGTGGACGAGCAGGGCGCCGGCCAAATTCAAGGACCGGGTTCCGCAGATCGGCATGGTCGGCGATCAGGTTTCATGGGTTATCGATGGCACCCATCCGATCGGGATGGGCGCATCGGCTTCCAGCATGTTCGACAAGCATGGGCAGCCCTCGGACGGGCTCGAATTCACCACCTGGCGCACCGCCGACGTCCTCCCCGCCGCCTACTCGGTCAAGGAGCGTCTGGAATTGATGGACGAGGCAAATGTCCACGCCCAGATCGTCTATCCCAACGTCATCGGCTTCGGCGGCCAGAACACCGCCAAAGTCGATCCCGAGCTGCGGCTTGTCTCCACCCTCATCTACAATGACGCGATGGCCGAGATGCAGGAGGAATCGGGCGGGCGGATGCTGCCGATGGCTACCCTGCCATGGTGGGACGTCACCGAAGCGGTCAAGGAAACCGAACGCTCCCATGCCAATGGCCTGCGCGGTATCAACATCAATTCCGACCCGCACGCTCACAAGGACCCCGAAGGCAACCAGCTTCCCGATCTCAGCGGAGAATACTGGAACCCGCTGTGGGAAGTGTGCGAGAGCCTCGACATGCCGATCAACTTCCATATCGGCGCGAGCGAACAGTCGATGGACTGGGTCGGCACCGCCGGCTGGCCCTCGCTTTCGCAAAACCACCAGTCCAGCATCGCCGGCACGATGATGTTCATCGACAACGGCAGGGTGATGGGCAACATCATCTATTCCGGACTGCTAGACCGCTTTCCCAAGCTGAAATTCGTCTCTGTCGAAAGCGGCGTCGGCTGGATCCCGTTCATCCTCGAATCGCTGGACCACCAGTTCAAGTCGCTGGTCAAACAGTCGAATCTGGAACACAAGCCCTCGGAATATTTCCGCAAGAACTTCTACGCCTGCTTCTGGTTCGAGCAGCGTGACATCAGCCACGTCATCGAGCAGATCGGCGTCGACAACTGCATGTTTGAAACCGATTTCCCGCATATCGTCTGCCTCCACCCCGACCCGCTGGGCCAGATCGAGGAAGGCCTGGCCGGGCTTGACCCGGAATCGCGCAACAAGGTGATGAGCACCAATGCCGCGAAGGTCTACAAGATCGAGCTTTGAGGGACGTGGCTGCATTGCGTCTGGTATCGCGTAAGACGGGTTGCTAAGGGCGATTCCATGATCGAACCGCCCGAAACAGTCCTTACCGAGTCGACCCGCATCAAATGCGATGGCTCCAGCGATATTCGCGCCAGTGGTGGATACAAACCCTCCGCGCTGGGCCACCCACGCGTCTGGCTTGAGATCGACGAGCATGGTTATGTCGATTGCGGCTATTGCGACACGCGTTTCATCCTGAAGGGCGGACCGGCTGATGGCGAGGATCAAAGTGATCTTCCCGATATCGCCTCTGGTGCAAGCCACTGATCCGCCTATATCGGATCAATGACACTCAGCACCGATCCCCGCTCGCTCCTCTATCGTCCCGGCCAGCTTTCTCCCGATGAGGCGCAGGCGCTAGCCCGTGAGACGCTGGGCCGCTGCGACGACGGGGAACTGTTCCTCCAGTTCGTCGCCAGCGAGACTTTCGGCTTCGACGACGGCAGGCTAAAAACCGCCGATTATTCGCGCGAATCCGGTTTCGGCCTGCGCGGCGTGACTGGCGAAATGACTGGCTTTGCCCATGCCAACGATATTTCTGCCGCCGCGATCCGGCGCGCCGGAGAAACGTTGCAACTGCTCGATCCGGCAACCGGCACCGTGGCCGCACCGCCGCGCCTCAACAACCGGCATCTCTATACCGATGCCTCGCCGCTCGACGCTGTGCCCTTTGCCGAAAAGGTAAAGTTGCTGGAGTCCATCGATGCGGCTGCGCGCGCCCGTGATCCAAGGGTCAGCCAGGTCAGCGCCAGCCTTTCGGGAAGTTGGTCCGTGGTGGAAATCGTGCGCGCAGACGGCTTTATCGCCACCGATATCCGCCCGCTTGTCCGCCTCAATGTCTCCATCGTCGCTGAAAGCAATGGCAGGCGCGAAACCGGCAGTTTCGGCATGGGCGGGCGCTGGCTTTATGACCGGCTGTTCGAAGAAGAGGGCTGGAACAAGGCCATCGACGAATCGCTGAACCAAGCCCTGACCAACCTTGAAAGCGTCGATGCACCTGCTGGCGAAATGACGGTGCTGCTTGGACCAGGATGGCCCGGCGTGCTGCTGCACGAAGCGGTTGGTCATGGCCTTGAAGGCGATTTCAACCGCAAGGGCACCAGCGCCTTTTCCGGCCGCATCGGCGAAAGAGTGGGCGCTCCGGGCATCACCGTCGTCGATGACGGGACAATTGCCGAGCGGCGCGGATCGCTGTCCATCGACGATGAAGGCACGCCAACCGGTGAGACCGTGCTGATCGAGGACGGTATCCTCAAGGGCTATATGCAGGATCGCCTCAATGCGCGGCTGATGGGTGTGGAGCCAACCGGCAACGGTCGGCGTGAGGATTATGCCCATGCCCCGATGCCGCGCATGACCAACACGTTCATGCGCGCAGGGCCGGACGATCCGGCAGAACTGCTGTCACGCGTCAAGGACGGCATCTTCGCCAAGAGCTTTGGCGGCGGGCAAGTGGATATCGTTTCGGGCAAGTTCGTGTTCTCCTGCACCGAAGCCTACAAGGTGAAAGACGGGAAGATCGGCGCCCCAATCAAGGGGGCGACTCTTATTGGCGATGGGCCGAGTGTGCTCACGCGGGTCGAGGGGATCGGCAACGATCTGGCGCTCGACGAAGGTGTCGGCACATGCGGCAAAGGCGGGCAAAGCGTGCCCGCTGGCGTGGGCCAGCCCACTCTGCTTATCAAAGGCCTGACTGTGGGCGGAACAGCTTGAGTGTGTGATGCACTCGGTTCCGGCGCCCTACCAGCCACCCGGCAACGTATAATTGCATCGGGTGGCCGGGTGGGGGGAGAGGGCTGGAACCGCACACCCAAGACAGGAACCGGTCATCCGCGGTTCAGGCTGCGCTGGTAAATTATGCGGATTCGATTGGGAGATAATGACATGAAGAAATTCACCATCGCCCTGACGACAGCCGCGGCCCTGCTTTTCGCACCCGCAGTCTACGCGAAGGACAAACTTTCTGGCGAGGAAAAGCTCGCCAAGATACTTGAAGGCCGCGAAGCCGGCAGACCTGTTGATTGCCTGCCTCACTCCGCAAACAGCGACATCAGGGTTATCGACAAGACCGCGATAGTATATGGTCGCGGCAACACGGTCTGGGTTAACCGCCCAACCAACGCCAAAAATCTTGACGACGATAACATCATGGTGCGCAGCTCGCATACTGCTCGAATCTGTAATCTGGATACGATTCGGCTACTCGACCAGACGTCAAAAATGTCTGCAGGCTTTGTCGGGCTCAATGAATTTGTGCCATATCGCCGGGTTGCACTGACGAACTGACGCGTTGAATATGGGCCAATGGTTCGTGTAATTCTTCGCTGGTTTCTTGCTGTGCTGTATTTTTCTGCAGG
>JAHRVR010000045.1 GCA_019090585.1 Sphingomonadaceae bacterium | reverse complement strand
TGCTGGATGATGCCTAAAGTAATTCAATGGAGGTAATTTATGCAGGCTTGGGGTCGAACGGATTTTGGTTTTTGTCTAGGCGGTCTTCTTGGCGGCGCACTTGTCGGCTTGATATTTCTTTTGATTTCACCGCCAACGTGGAACGTTCATGTACGTTGGGCACCACCCGTCGATCGGGGGGCGGTAAATCAGGAGATTGATCGCTGTCGCCAGCCTGCTTTAATTCGGTTGCCTGATCGATAAGCTCATTGATATCTATTGTGATATTAAGCTCGCAGCCTCGCATTAACAGTATCAATACAAATACAAGTACGGTGGCAGCAAACCCCTTCTCACGAAGCTGGGCCGCTAGTTCTGGACTTACTTCGGCCACCTCAACAAGTATCTCTTCGGCGCCGAGAGACTTTTTCTGAGACACCTCAATGACCTGTTGCAAACGCGTCATCATCGCGCGGCTCAACGGCGGCCCATCAACAAACAACAATTGGTCGTCTTGGAGGTGGAATTTACCCTCTATAATATTCGCCGTCTTCCCACAATGAGGGCACTGCGTCATACACCCAGAAAGTAATATGCTTTTTGAGTTGGTGCCGCCGATAAAGTTATTCAGATGAAAACTTGCGCCGCAGTGCTCACAATATACAGGGACAATTGCCATCTTTCTGCCTCAGCGCTAGAATCACATCAGTAAATTGCATAATTTGGGAGTTCTGGCCAATATTCCAAACTCCAATCCACCCTTTCATCAATACCCCAGCCCCAGATCGACCAGGCCATGTAGCGGCTCGCCCCGCTCCCACCGCCCGAGATTCTCCAGAAACCGCTCCGAAGCGCGCCTGAACAAGGCCGTTTGCGACCGCCCGGACAAATGCGAGGTGATATGGACATTGTCATATGCCCATAGCGGGTCGTCCGGGGGGAGCGGCTCAGGATCGGTCACATCCAGGAACGCACCGCCCAGCTGGCCGCTTTCAATCGCGGCGGCCAAAGCGGCCTGATCGATCACTGTCCCGCGTGCAAAATTGAGGATCCCCGCGCCGCGCTTCATGGCTGAGAACTCTTCGGCCCCAAACATGCTTTCAGTGTCGGCAGTGGCCGGAACCGCAATGATCACCCAATCAAATTCGCCGAGGCGCGCGCGCCATTCATCCGGGGCCAGCACGCCCGGCGCCGGGCTTCGGCGGACTTCTGTGACTTCCACTTCAAAGGGCGCCAACATCGCCCCAATCCGCTTGCCGATCGCGCCAGCCCCGACAATCAGGGCCTTGGTCCCGTGCAGCTCCAGTTTGCCGGGCGCATCGTGAAGCCATTCGCGCTTGTCCTGTGCGCGCACCACGTCGCGATAGCCCTTGGCGATCACCAGCATGCCAAGCAGGGCATATTCGGCAACGGCAATGTTGTTGACGCCAGTGCCGTTGGTGAAAGCAATGCTCCGTTTGCGCAAAAGCTCAAGCGGCCAGACTTCCACGCCCGCAGCAAATGTATTCAGCCATTTCAGTTTTTTGGCTATTTCGGGCGCGTCGAGCGCCGAAGGAAAACTCGCGCCATCGAACCACCCGATCTCGGCTTCGGGTGCCAGAGCCATCAACTCTTGCGCACTACCAAACCAGCGCGGCTCCACCCAGGCCGGCAACCTGCCGTCAAGATACCGGCGCGCGTGAGTGCTCAGGACGGTAACGGTCATGCGATTTCCTTCCGCACGACAACTTGCCCTATCACCCGGTCAGTTTCCACTCCCAACCGAGCGGATCGCCATCCATCACATCCACGCCGCAGGCGGAAAGTTCGTCACGAATTGCATCGGAGGCGGCAAAATCCTTTGCCGCGCGCGCTTGCTTGCGGCGTTCAAGAGCCTTCCCGATCTCCGCCTCGGAAGTTTCAACACCTTTTGGGCGAATGCGAAAATCAGTGCGGTTCAGCGCAAGCAGTCCGAGTCCCAGCACCGCATCCATCTTCGCCACGATCGCTCGCTTTATCCCTGCATCGACTTTCTTGACGGCCAGCACCTCTTCCAGCGCGGTCAGCGCAATCGGCGTTCCCAGATCATCGCTGATAGCCGAATCAAATTTGCCCACCAGTGCTGCGAACTTGGGATGCGCCGAAGCCGTTTCAGCCTCTGCTTCGTCAACATCTATCAGCCGTTCGGCCTGCATGACCATGCGCTTGAGCCGGGTGAGCGCCGCGCCCAATCCGTCCCACGAAAATTCCAGCTCGCTGCGATAATGTGCCTGCAGACACATCATGCGGTAAGCGAGCGGGTGATAGCCCTTGTCAATCAGCAATTGCAGCCGAAGAAACTCTCCGCTCGACTTGCTCATCTTGCCCGAACGCTCGACCAGAAAATTGTTGTGCATCCAGATGCGCGCGCCTGAATTGGCAGCGACATCAAGGCCATCCGAACAGCAGAACGCCTGATTCTGTGCGATTTCGTTAGGGTGGTGAATCTCGCGATGGTCAATGCCGCCGGTGTGGATATCAAACGGAAATCCGAGCAGCTTGCCTGACATGACCGAGCATTCCAGATGCCAGCCCGGTGCGCCCTTTCCCCACGGAGAATCCCACTCCATCTGCCGTTTTTCGCCGGCCGGGGTCTTGCGCCAGATGGCAAAATCGGCAGCATTGCGCTTGCCTTCAACTGCGGCGATCCGCGCTTCCCCCTCCTCAGTCACAGCGCGGGCGAGATGGCCGTAATCGTCCACCGTCGAGACATCGAAGTAGAGGCCGCTGTCCAGCTCGTAGCAATGCTTGTCCGCGATACCCGCGGCGAAGGCCAGCATCTCCTCGATGTAATCGGTGGCGACAGACCAGTGCGCTGGCTGGCGGATATTGAGCGCTTTCACATCCGCCCAGTATGCCTCGGTATAGTGCTTTGCGATATCCCAGATAGACTGCGCCTTCGCCGCGGCCATCTGTTCCATCTTGTCTTCACCCGCATCGGCGTCGTCAGTCAGGTGCCCAACATCGGTGATATTGATGACATGCGTGAGTTTGTAGCCCTTGAAGCTGAGCGTGCGGCCCAGCACATCGGCAAAGACATAAGCACGCATATTGCCGATGTGCGGATAATTATAGACCGTCGGCCCGCAAGTGTAGACGCGCGCCTCTCCCTCATGGACCGGCTGGAAAGGTTCCGGCTGGCGAGTGAGCGAATTGAACAGCGTAAAAGGTGCGTCGGCCATAGGCCGAGGGCCATACGCGGGGCGCTGCAAAGGTCAAGCACGGCGCTCAGCCCTGGGATCCAAGCAATAGTGCGACACCTGCCATCACAATACCCATTCCAACCAGCTCATGGCGCGCAACCTTCTGTCCGGTTAGCCGGCCCGACAGCAAGGCCGCAATCGGCAGCTCGATCAAGGCCAGGGTCCGGACATTGGCAGCAGCGGTCAGCGAAAAGGCTGTAAACCAGGCCGCCGAGGCCAGCGCACCGGCCAAACCGGCACCAAGGCTGCGCCGCCATTCGCGCAGCGAGCCTGTCAACGCAGCGCGGTTACGCACAGCCAACCAGATACCAAGCAGGATCGACTGGATAAGCAGGGTCACGACGAGCGCGCTCAACGAACGCACAACAAATCCGCCAGAAGGCAGCGCATTGATCCCGCCGCGAAAGGCAACGACAGACAGGCCAAACAGCCCTCCCGAAGCAACCCCGGCAAGGATCATTCTGATTTCGGAGAACAGATTCCTGTATTCCTGAGGGCTCACCGAAGCGAGCAGGACTCCTGCGGTCACAACAACAACCGCGATCCATCCAAAAACCGGCAACCGATCACCCAGCAGCACCGCTCCCATCACCGCGACAAGCACAGGCTCTGTCTTGATATAAGCGTAGCCGGCCCCAAAAGCGCGTCGTTCCATGACCAATAGCATCAGCGCGGTGGCCCCGATCTGGCAGATCCCGCCCAGAACAATCCAACCCAGAACGGTAGGTGTGAACGCCGGGATCCGTTCCCCGCTCACAGCCAGGGTGCCAATCAGGAACAGCGCCGCAAACGGCAGCCCGTAAAGAAAGCGGACTTGCGCCGCGCCCAGCGCACCCAACGAAGCGGTCAGCGATGCCTGTGCGCCGTTGCGGATGACCTGCGCCGTTGCGGCCAGGACGGTAATTGGCGCCCAGAGCAACATCGCCGCCTCTCAGCTAAAAGCCCACAAATTTGACCTGATCGTCGAGCGGAACACGCGAACGCTCAAAATTATTCGCCGCATGGTCCGGGTCGCGATAGCCGATACCCAGACCGCAGAAGAACATCGTCGAATCGTGATCCAGACCGATGAAATCGCGGATCGTATTGGCATAGTAAGCCATGAATTCCTGCGGACAGCTGTCCAGTCCCTCACCGCGAAGCAGCAACATGACAGTCTGTAGCCACATGCCGACATCGGACCACTGCGGCTCTTTCATGTAGCGCGGGAAATGACAGAGCAGCAGAGCCGGAGCGTCGAACGAGACCACGTTGCGCATGGAAAACGTGTTGCGGCCATCCTCGTCGTTGCGGTCAATCCCGAGCGATCCAAACATCTGCCCGGCCAGTTCAAACATGCGGCTCTGATACTGTTCATGGTCGTTTGGCGCCGTCCAGTCATATTCGGGCGCTTCCATCATGCCGTCTTCGGCCATCTTGCCCTGCAATTCCCTGAGCTTGTCACCCGCCACGATCGTGGCTTCCCACGGCTGGAAATTACAGCCGGACGGCGCAAAACGAGCCTGATCCATCACCCGGCGGATCACTTCCAGTTCCACCGGTGTGTCCAGAAATGCGCGCACGCTGCGCCTGCTCAAGACTGCTTCACTGACGTCCAACTCATTCCTCCTCAAACAGTTCTGCAAGTTGCTCGATCATCGTGCCGCCAAGCTGTTCGGCATCCATTATCGTCACGGCCCGGCGATAGTAACGAGTCACATCGTGACCAATTCCAACGGCGACAAGCTGGACCGGTGATTGCTTTTCAATCCACTCGATAACTTTGCGCAAGTGCGCTTCCAGATAGCCCGCGCTGTTCACGCTCAAGGTCGAATCGTCAACCGGAGCGCCATCGGAGATCACCATCATGATGCGGCGATCTTCGGGCCGGGCCAGCAGTCTGCTATGCGCCCATAGCAGCGCCTCACCATCGATATTCTCTTTGAGCAGACCCTCGCGCATCATCAAGCCAAGGTTCTTTCGCGCGCGCCGCCATGGCTCATCTGCCTTCTTGTAAACGATGTGGCGCAAATCATTGAG
>JAHRVR010000044.1 GCA_019090585.1 Sphingomonadaceae bacterium | reverse complement strand
CAGGATCGTCGGCAAATACTTCGATTTTTGCTTCTCGGTGCCCGCCACGATCAGCGTCGGCCCGGCATGGCTGAGTGAAACAAACATCGCACCGGATGGCGGACCACCGGCCAGCGCATATTCCTCGTGCCAGATAAGCTGTTCCAGCACCGAAAGGCCCCGCCCGCCGTATTCGGTGGGCCAGTTGATCCCGGCCCAGCCGCCTTCAAACTGCTTTGCCTGCCAGCCCAGATCGAAGTCGCGCATGGCCTCACCATCGTGCGGGCGATCCTCGCGCGGGACATTATCGGCAAGCCAGTCCCGGCATTCCTCGCGAAATGTCGTCAGCTGTGATGATTGAACAATCTTCATTGAAACAGCACCTTGAGTTCTCCCAGCGCGACCTTCATCGAAGGGTTGCGCGGCAGGCGATTTAGGACATGAATTTCTACAGGTTGCTGATAGGCAAGCAACCTGTCTGATAGGAATTTCCGCAATTCTTCTGAACTCGCCGCTTGACCGGGCGCAAGCTCAACCGCAGCCACGGGAACTTCGCCAAGCCTTTCATCGGGAATACCAATCGCCGCAGCATCCCCAACCGCTGGATGCTCGCACAAGGCATTGGTAATCGTTTCGGGCACGATCTTGAAGCCGCCGCGATTAATGGCCGCATCGGCGCGGCCATGCAGGAACAGAAATCCGTCCTCGTCGATATGCGCAAGATCGGTGGTGCGGATCCAGTCCGGCCCGATCCGGTCAACCTGGATTTCCAGAAGCCCTTCCTCCCCCGGCGAACGAGGCTTGCCAGCCTCCATGTCCACGACGCGCAATTGTGCATTGGGCACCACCTGCCCGGCACTTCCGCGTTTGGCCTCATGAAATTGCCGATAGAGATCGAGGGTCCAGGCCGCTACAACCCCTGCAAACTCGGTCGCACCGTAAGCTGGCGTGACCGCCACGTCGAAACGCTGTTCGAACTGCACGTGCAATTCCGGTTCGATCCTGCCGCCGCCCACGCCCACGACTTCAAGGCTGGAAAGCCACTCGGGCGGGACATCGCTGTCCAGCATCATACGGATTCCGGCTGGAGGCAACGCACCGCGCGTCGGCCTGAATTCGCGCACTGCCCCTGCCCATTCCTCGGGACTGAACTTATCCAACAGCACCAGGGGCTGGCCATTGAGCAAGGGCGGCATGGCATAAGAAAGACCCGTTATATTGCCGAGCGGCGCGGCCATGATCTGCGCCGCCTGCCCCTCGCTACCGGCATACATCGACGCGCTTGCGGCAAGCGTGTTTGCGACCGTGAAGCGGCTCAGCGCCACTTGCTTGGGCGCGCCGGTCGTTCCCGATGACAACAGCTCCAGCGCCGTTCCTGGCGGCGGCTCGCGAAATTTCCCCTCACCGGGCTCCACCACCAGCTCCACCGCGGCGCATTCTTGAGCGTCTTCAACCGAGATCGCGGCGGATCCAGTGTCGCGAGCCGCCTCCAGTGCCTCACTCGTCCAGTCGCTACGCTCAGCTACGATGGCGCGTAAGCACAGCCTGCGGATATCGGCGGCCAGCCGGACCGGCGACTGCGCCGAGGAAATCATCGTCAGCGCCCGGCCGGCATCCAACGCACCTGCCATCGCGGCAATGTGATGGGGGCGATTGCGCGCGACCAGACCAATGGCGCCAGTTGCCCCTGTGGCAGCAAGAATTGCGCGCGCGCTCCGTTCCAGCCAATCGCGGCTGCGCCAGCGACCACCATAGAAAATCGCGTTCTCAGCGCCGCCCAACAACATCGGCCCCGGAATATCTGTTCTGGCGGATGGCGGCACGGCGTTCCCTCAATGCATGGCCGATCTGGATTATCCGGCCTTTCGCGTGTGCTGGATTACTTAGCTTCAACGGGGGTGCGACGCAATAGAGGGTCCTCTATAGCTAGGTTTGGACTCGACAAAGGGGGTCGGATGGCCCAATAGAGGACGCTCTATTGCATGAGGACGAGATAAATGAGTGAAAACGCCAAGGAAAAATCAAAGGACGACGGCCTCGTCCGCAACATGCTGACAGACGAATCGATCGATCTGATGCGCCGCCGCATGGGCTATCCCAACCCAACCGTTCGCACCGGCTTCACCGAAGACCCGTGGAACACGAAATGTAACGACGATGCGATCCGCCGGTTCTCCTATTGTATCGGCGACGACAATCCACTCTTCTGTGACCCGGAATACGCCGCAAAAACACGCTGGGGCCAGGTCATCGCGCCGCCCGCGTTCGAAAAGTCCATGGGCATCATGGGCAATGCCATCATGGCGGATCCGGAAGAAGATAAGGCCACCTCCAAGGCGCTGCGCGGCGTTCAACTCTTCCACTCAGGCGGCGAGAATTACTACTACGCGCCTATCACCGAGGGCGTGAAACTGTGGCGCTCGCGCTACGTCAAGCAAGTGGACGTCAAGGAATCGGATTACGCTGGCCGCTCCGCCATCGTCACCAACGGGTTGTGCCTGTGGGACGAGAACGACAAAGTCTATGTCGATGGCGTCGACTGGTTCGTCCATGCCGAACGCAAGAAGCGCACGGGCAAATCCACGAGCAAATACGCCAAGGAATCGCCTGCATTCTATACCGATGAGGAACTCAAAGAGATCGAGGACTGCTACGACAACGAATACCGTCGCGGCGCGGACACGCTCTATTACGAGGACGTCGAAGTCGGCACTGCCTTGCCCAAAATGGTCAAAGGCCCCTTCGCGATCACCGACCTCATCAACATGCACATGGGAACGGGCTGGATTCTCTACGGCTGCTGGCCCAACCGCCTTGCCTATGAAGGCCGCAAGAAGTTGCGTGGATTCTATACGCGCGATGAGTTCAATTCCTGGGATTCGCTGCAGCGCGTCCATTGGGACAAGGATCTGGCCGAAAAAGTTGGCGTGAAGATGATGTATGACATCGGCGCGGTCCGGCAGTTCCATGTCAGCAACTACCTGACCAACTATGCTGGCGACGATGCCTTCATTCACCGCGTTAAGTTCGAGTTTCGCCGCTTCAACTACACCGGCGACGTGACATGGATGACCGGCGAGATCGTCGAAAAGCGGATTGATGAAAAGCTCGGCCCTGTCATCGAAATCGTGATGCGCGGCACCAATCAGCGCGGAGATGACAATATCAACGCAACCTCGACGGTAATGGTCGCGAGCCGCGAACATGGCCCGGTCAAACTTCCTGAGCCGCCGAAGCCGACCGAGCATCGTCGGCCTACTCCCTGATCGACGATCAGCGACAAGGAGCCGGTCCGGCATCGCCCGGGCCGGCCCGTTGTCTATAGTCAAGCAAGGGTCTTCGAGAGGGAATTGATGTCGAACGCGATCGAATGGCTGCGCGAGGAGTGCGCCGAGCTGGAAACTGTATTGCGGGACTTGTCCGAAGAGGAATGGCAGCGCGCCACGGAATACAAGGACTGGACCATTGCAGATCAGGTAATGCACCTGCACCAGATCGACAATTTCGGCATCATTGCCGTCACCACGCCTGAACAATGGCCAGACTACGTCAAGACCATCCGCGCCTATCAGGCCGGCGGTTTGACTCATGTAGACAAGATGCGCGAGGCATGGGGCAGCCTGTCTTCTGCCGATTTGCTGGCCCTGTGGAGCAAAGGCTGGCGCGAAATCGCCGAGCGGCTGGAAGGCGTCCAGGACGGCGGAAAGCTTCCCTGGTTCGGCCCCGACATGCGCCCTGCGTCTTTCGCCGGAGCACGGCAGATGGAAGTCTGGGCGCATGGCCAGCGCATTTACGACCTGCTTGGCCTGACCCGCGAACCACAAGCGCGCATCAAGGCGATCTGCGAGCTGGGCGTGCGCACCCAAGGCTGGACATTCCGCAACCGCGAGCTTGACCGGCCCGATCCGCCGCGCATCGAGTTGACCGGACCGAACGGAGAACTGTGGGTCTGGAACGAAGAAGCGAGCGAGCGCGTCTCAGGCCCTGCTCTCGATTTTGCGCTGGCCGTGGTCCAGTCCCGCAATGTCCATGACACGCAATTGCAAACCGACGGCGACGGTGCCAGAGCCTGGATGGAGATCGCACAGTGCTTTGCCGGTCCTCCCGCCGATCCGCCGGCACGTGGAACCCGGAAAGTTCCTGTGAACTGACAGACAGCCAATCCACGGAGATCCCATGTCCGAAGTCATACTAAGCCGCCCGGCTGATCACATCGCGGTAATCCGCATCAACCGCCCCGAAGCCATGAATGCACTCAGCCTGGACTTGCGCCAGAATTTGGCAAAAATCGTGACTGAGCTGAGCGATGACGACGAAACCCGCGTCATCATCCTTACTGGCGGCGAAAAGGTCTTCGCCGCAGGGGCCGACATCGGTGAGCTGCAAAGACGCACGACTCTGGATAAGCAGTTCCGCACCTCGCGCGTTGCCTGGGAGGCTCTGGAAGCCTGCCGCAAGCCGGTGATCGCGGCTGTTAACGGCTTTGCGCTGGGCGGCGGGTGCGAACTGGCGCTGCATTGCGACATCATCATCGCTGGCGATGAGAGCAAGCTGGGCCAGCCGGAAATCCGCGTTGGCATCATGCCCGGCGCGGGCGGTACGCAGCGGTTCCTGCGCGCCAGCGGAAAATTCGCGGCGATGCGTTACTTGCTGACCGGCGACCAGATCCCCGCGCAAACCGCCTACGAGATCGGACTTATCTCCGAAGTCGTGCCCGAAGCCGAAGTTCAGGACTATGCGCTCAAGCTGGCAACAAAGATCGCCCGTATGCCTCCGCTGGCAATCGAGGCAAGCAAACAGGCCGTTATCCTTGGCGCAGAAGCACCGTTGCCCACTGCGCTCGCTTACGAGAACAAGTTGTTCCAGCTGCTCTTTGCCAGCGAGGACCGCATTGAAGGGACTTCCGCCTTCCTCGAAAAGCGCAGGCCTGAATTCAAGGGTCGCTAAGCCCTAGAAACACGCGCGCAGGGGGCCGGTGATCCGGCCCCTTTTCGTGCCTAGACATCCATCATTTCGGCATAACGTTCAACCTGCCGACTGGCACCGCCATGCGCCATTTCGAAGGCGATCAGCTGGCGAAAATGGTGGCCGACGGGAAACTCATCTGTCATCCCGATGCCGCCATGCAGCTGGATGCCCTGCGCGCCCACAAAATGACCTGCCTGTGCGACTTTGACGCGCGTTGCGGCGGCGATCGCCGAGCGGTCCGCCTCGTCACGCAGCAGCGCATCGAGGCCGCGCAGAACGATTGACCGCGCTTGCTCCAGTTCGATAAACATGTCGGCCAGGCGGTGCTGCAGCGCCTGAAACTGACCAATCAACTTGCCATATTGTTGCCGCGTGTTGAGATAATCGCGCGTCATATCAAAAGCGGTCTGCATCACACCAACCGCTTCGGCGCTCTCGACAACAAGCTCAAAATCAACTGCGCGCGTGATTTCGCCAAGCGCATCTGCGGCCAGAAGCTTGGCTTCGGTGCCTTCAAGCACCAGATCGCCCGCAGGCCGCATGTCAATCAGCAGATATTCGCGCAGCTTCGCGCTATCAGCGGAAACTTCAAAAAGACCAATGCCATCCTCGGTCCGCGCCGAGACGAGGAAACTGTCAGCCAGCGGCGCGCCGATGACCGCAGTTTTGGTGCCCGTCAGCCGCCAGCCCTCGCCATCTTTTACAGCCTGGGTCTCCACCCATGACGGATCGCCGCCTGCGCCCATTTCGACATGGGCGAGCAACGGTTTTTCTTCACCGGCCATCAGCGCTTCCAGCCGGTCAGGTGCAAACGCCAGCAGCAACTGCGCGGCTGTTACCGCCACGCCCACAAACGGCGCTTTGACCAGGCCCCGGCCCAGTTCCTCGGCAATGATCGCCGCATCAAAGGCATCGCCGCCAAGCCCGCCGACATCCTCGGGCAGGCCAATCATCAGCCAGCCAAGTTCGGCAAATTTCGCCCATTGATCGGCGATGCTTGCATCCGCATCGGCTTCCTGCTCGACCCAGCGGCGAGCCGCATCGCGAAACATAACCTGATCTTCGTTGGGCAGTACACGCATTCCCATGGTCCTCAGCCCCTCAACAACTGTGCGGCAATGATATTGCGCTGCACTTCGTTTGTTCCGCCATAGATCGTCAGCGAACGGCGGAAAAAGAAATCGGACGAAATGCCGGGCGCGCCGGGAATACCCGGCGGATCATCCGGAGTATCAAGGAAATAGTCCTTCTCGGCGTAGTAAGGCATTCCGGCCTCTCCCAATGCTTCCAGCATGAGCGCACCCAAACGCTGAACAAGTTCGGTTCCGCGCACTTTCAGGATCGAAGGTGTGGGCGCAGCGCCAAGGATACCGGCTTGCTCTTCGGCCACAACACGCAACAACGTCGCTTCGTGGGCCAGCACTTCGATTTCCAGCTGAGCAACGCGGCGCAGGAAATGGGGGTCCTCTATCAGCGGTGTGCCGCGCAGATTGGCCGTGCGGGCGATGTCCTTGATTCGGGATAGTTGCCCCTTGTGACGCTTGACCTCGGCAGAGAACGTCCGCTCTTCAGCCAGCAGTTCCTTGGCATAAGTCCAGCCCATGTTCTCCTCGCCCACCAGATTGGCGGCCGGGACGCGCACATCTTCAAAGAAAACTTCGTTGAGCTCATGCCCGCCGTCGATCGAGATGATCGGGCGAACGGTGATGCCCGGTGTCTCCATATCGATCAGAAGGAAACTGATCCCTGCCTGCTTCTTGCCTTCGGTAGAGGTGCGCACCAACATGAAGGCCCATTCGGAACTGTGGGCATCGGACGTCCAGATTTTCTGTCCGTTGACGACATACTCGTCGCCCTCGCGCACCGCGCGGGTCTGGAGCGAAGCAAGGTCGGACCCTGCATTGGGCTCGGAAAAACCCTGTGTCCACGTATGCTCTGCCGAACGGATCTTTGGCAGGAAGGTGTCCTTCTGCTCCTGCGTGCCGTATGTATAGATAATCGGGCCGACGAGTGTCAGGCCCTGTGGGCTGATCATCGGACAGCCAGCAAGAAAGCACTCTTCCTCAAAGATATGGCGCTGGGGCACCGTCCATCCCGGCCCGCCATATTCCACCGGCCAGCCAGGTGCCGACCAGCCCTTTTCGTTTAGCTTCTGCGTCCAGAACACCACGTCCGGCTTGTATGGGTGATACATCTTCTTTCCCCGCGCCGCCATTTCGGCGGGCAGGTTTTCCGCGATGAAGGCGCGGACTTCTTGGCGAAGATCTTCGTCGGTCATTTCTGGCTCTCTTTTTCCACGGAATCACTCCCGCCGTTCCATTCAATATTCGGGCCGATCACAGGGGAAGCTTGAACTTCTGCACTTTCCCGGTCGCATTGGTTGGCAAGCTGTCGCACACCATGACTTTGCGCGGCACCTTGTAATTGGCCATGCGCTCCCGGCTCCAGTCGATCAGTTCCTGCTCCTCGATCGTTTGCCCCTCTTTGGGCACAACATAAGCGCTGCAGACTTCGCCCATGCGTTCATCCGGGATGCCGATCACCGCGACCTGGATCAGTGCGGGGTGAGCCACCAACACTTTCTCGATCTCCGCAGGATAGCAGTTGAAACCGCCGGTGATGAACATCTCTTTCTTGCGATCGGTAATCTTGAGGCGACCTTCCGGGTCCAGACAACCAATGTCGCCCGAATGAAGCCATCCATCCGCGGTGATGGCCTCTTTCGTCGCTTCCTCGTCATCAAGATACCCAAGCATGACGTTCTTGCCGCGGATCATCACTTCGCCCGTTTCGCCGCAGGGCAGGATATTGCCCGCGTCGTCCATTATCTCAACCTCGACACCCTCGACCGCCTTGCCAACCGTCGTGGTCAGAATCTCGGGAGGATCGCCCGCGGTCGACATAGTGGCGGTGCCGCAACATTCGGTCAGGCCATAGCCGTTAAGAACAATGGGAATGCCAAGCTCGCTGTGTATCGCCTCGATAATCGAGGGAGCAACGGTACTTGCACCGGTTACTGAAACACGCACCGAATCCAGCGCGCCTTCAGGCCGCGCAGGCATGGCTCGTAACGTCTGAAACAAAGTGGGCGGTCCGGGTAGGAACGTCACCTTTTCCCGCTGCACTTTCTCAAGGAGCTTCGGCGCGTCGAGCACCGCTTCTGGAAGGGCCGCCGCACCAACGGATATGCAGGAAACCCAGCCGGCCTTGTAACCGGCCGAATGGAAATAGGGCCACAGTATCTTGAAACGATCACCATAAGTCAGGCCCGTCGCCTTGCACCATCGCCGAGCTGTGGAAATCACCTGCTCGTGCGATGACACGACGCCCTTGGGGTCACCGGTGGTGCCGGAGGTGT
>JAHRVR010000043.1 GCA_019090585.1 Sphingomonadaceae bacterium | reverse complement strand
GCATGACCGGATATTCGCGCTTCCGGATGAATGCCTGCTTTATCCCGGCCATGACTACCGGGGGTCGACCGTGACCAGTGTTGGAGAGGAAAAGCTGTATAATCCACGCCTTGGGGGCGATATCGGCTTAGAGGATTTCAGCGGTTACATGCTAAACCTTGGGCTGCCGCATCCGAACAAGATCGATATCGCCGTTCCTGCAAATTTGAGCAGTGGAGAGCCTGCTGGCCCGATTGTCGAAACCGCTCAACCGGACTGGGCTCCGCTGACTTATACTTATGCCGGTTTCTGGGAAGTTCAACCATCCTGGCTTGAGGAGCATCGCGACGAAGTTCAGATCGTCGATGTTCGTGAGGCCAAGGAATTTGAGGGCATACTTGGCCATGTGGAAGGCGCGCGATTGATCCCTCTTGGCGAGATAAAGGAATTCATCGCATCACTCGACAATACCCGCCCGGTTGTAACGGTGTGCCGCTCCGGAGCACGATCGGCACAGGCTGCCGTTTTGCTGGAAAAGGAAGGCTTCACCCAAGTTGCAAATCTAGCCGGGGGGATGCTCCGCTGGCGTGCCCAGCGACTACCCATCGAAGGCCACCAGACCTAAGATCGTTCGCGCGCGATCTTCGAAGGCTGGACAGTCGCCAGAAGCAGATTGGGCGCCAAGCAGACCCGTTTCGTGAGTATGGCGGACGGCTTTCTATGGGTAAGGAGCCGGTATGATGCTGACCTCAGCCATGATTGAAAGGGTGCTGTCAGTCTGATCCCAACCCTTGCTGGTGGACGCAATTTCTTCATAAGGTAAGCTCAGTTTATGCCTTAAGGAATTGCCATCCAGCCAGGGCTGGCCGAGTCGATTTGAGAATCTCCGCTTTTGGGTCGGCAGTGGTCAAACAGTCTGGAGGCCCTCTTCAATAAACGACTTCATGGTGCAGGCGATGTGACACGCAGCCGACATGGCGGTGATCAGTCCCGCAACACCCGCCCACGACACGCAAGTTAGGCAGTAACGGCGCAAGCTGCTTATGCAGCAATCCGAATTCTTCCGGGTCACCTTCGTCGAGTTCTTCCGCCTCATCCAGTTCTTCATGACTCAGGCGCGAGGCATTGGACCGCAATCCGCCGATCCGCGCCGTCCAGTCCGCCCCGGTCGCTATGGTATCTCTATAGTGATCGGGGTGCGCGCAATTCACCATGTAGTAGGCTGGCCCGGACTCCGTCGCCTCATCAACTGCAGTGATCGCTTCGCCAAGCAGGTCACCGCTCGGCAGCCGCCCGTCTGTCTCAACTGTGAAGGAAATGACCACCGGAAGGCCCTCCAGTTGCGCGGCCCGGGTGATTCCTATTGCCTCGGCAATATTCGTCATTGTTATTGCCGATATCATGTCCACGCCGGCCTGAGCTAGTGTGCGAATCTGCGGGCTGTGCATTGCCTGGGCCTGTTCCGCACTCGGCAACGTGTCGGGGGCATACCCGTCACCAGCCGGACCGACCGCTCCGTTGATCAGTATTTCGGGCACGCGCGCTTGCCACTCCGAACGAATATCCAGCGCGAACTTGACCGCTTCAGCGCTCAGGCGAAGCAGTTCCGCTTCCGACATGCCCAGCTTCGGTGCCCATTCGACGCAGCCGCGCCACGTGTTGGTATCAAACACGAAACCGGTCCGCGCCTGCTCCGCCATCACCAGGAAGCTACTAAAATAACCCCGCAACGCCTGCCGTGCGCCATCGTCTTCCATCAGAGTTATGGCAGCAAATTCTGGCGCTTCGAAACCTTGCTGGAAGAACAACCAGGTCTCCATTCCGCCATCGGTAAGGTAGGGGCGCTGCGTTTCGAGCAGGTTCTCCATTTGCGTCACTCTAAATCTCCTCGTCCTGATTGCTTCGTTGCATCGGTTATGGAGGGACGACTCGCGCTGAGTATAGCCAACTTGCGGTACAGTCCGAACATGAATTAAAGTGAATATGTTTCAGACGTTTATACGAGTAGAGCGTTGCGCCCGGGATCTGATGTGGGTAGAAACCAGACTTGCGGTACTGTACCGTCGGTTTGGTTTTCAGGGGAAGTACGGTGGCGCGCGGAGGCGAGACTCGCAGGAAGATTCTGGATATCGCGCAGGCGGCAGTTCTGTCGAAAGGGTTCGACGCGACTTCCATCGAAGAGATCGTGACCAATGCCGAAATCACCAAGAGCGGCTTCTTCTATCATTTCCGGGACAAGAACGCGCTCGCCCATGCGCTGATCGAACGCCATATTAAAGTTGAGGACGAGCTCTTCGATGATCTGTTCGACCGCGCCAGGGAACTTGGCGATGATCCGTTACAGGCGATGCTTATCGGGTTGAAGTTACTGGCCAAACTTATCGAGGACATGCCTGGCGGGCACCCCGGATGCATCGTCGCCTCTGCCGCATATCAGGACCGGTTGTTCGACCGGGATGTCCGCGAGGCCAATTCCCGCGCCGTGCTGGGCTGGCGCCGCCGTTTCCGTGCAATGTTTGATGACATCGCCAATGTCTATCCTATGCATGATAGCGTCGACCTTGACCAGTTGGCCGATATGGTCAGCGGGACGCTTGAAGGAGGATTGATCATTTCCAGGGCGTTAGAAGAGCCGTCGATCACCTCACAGCAAGTGATGCTTCTGAGGTCCTACGTTAAGCTGCTGTTCTCTCCAAAGGTCCAATGATCCGCCGGACCTCCTGTTCCAGACGTGATAAATCTGGCGCGAATGGCGCGCCCTGCAGGCGGAACTTCGAACAAACTGTTCGAGGCACTAGAGGGATGGGAGGCGCAGCTTCAAGCTCTGGACTTCGATTTGTGAGGTGCGTCCATGGCGGCGCACAATCTCACAGTTCGGGCCTCGAATGAACAGCGTACACTGCCAATGCATCGCGTTGGAACCGCCCGCTATCGGACTATATGTGCCCACAACGGCCATTAGGATTTCCCTTCCAAACAGTGGGCTTCGTAGTGCTTGCGAATTCACTATCTCTCAAAGGCTGAAAGAAAAGCGCGTGGGTCGTTGTGGAGCTTCATCTCGACTATTTTACCGCCAGACACCCGGTACCATTCGGCTGCTGCAACTGGTCCATCCGGCGTCAAGAATTCAAATACGAGCACGCCTCGGTCACCGTCGATGAGGAGGTCGCGCTTTTCGATTTTTAGCTTGATAGGTCCCATGTTGCGCAGCTGGTCAATGAAATCATCAGGAGTCTCTGCTTTCATCAGCGGTCCCGAGAAATGAAAGTGCTCGCCCAACATGGGCCGGATTGCATCTAGATCAGCACCGTTATCGCCGAAGAATGCGCTGAGATAGTTTTCAATCACAGTAGTCGTAGACATTCCTTGCCTCTCTCTGTTCCAAGAACATTGAACATAGCTTACAGAATAAAAGCACCTGCCTAAAGGCGGATTCTGACCACAAACGACTGAATAAGAACCAAAAATTGTCTTTGTGGGCGTCCGCTTTAGCGATTAAGATATTCACTTTACCAGGAAAGTGGATGCTCCCGATCGCAGACGTTTGAATAGCCCCTAGGTTTGTGGGCGCCTTCTTACCTAAAGTGAGGCGAGGAGGCCGGGACAGACAAGATTCGCAACCGCCCGGCACCATTGGCCGTGCGGTTGCCGGAAGAATTGCGTCTGCGTCTTGGACAAGCAGCGGCGGAAGCAGGCATGACGCGCAACGCCTATGTCGTGGCACTGCTTTCGAAGGCCAAGCCTCCGCGCTGCAAAGGCAGCAATGTCATTGTCGAGCGTCAGACGGCAAACCGGCGGATGGAGCGGGTAGCGGGAATCGAACCCGCATCACTAGCTTGGAAGGCTAGGGCTTTACCACTAAGCTATACCCGCCCGCACATCCGGCATTGACGACCGCGCCTGCGGATTGCCATGACCATGGCAGGCGCGTCAATCACTCAATTCGATTGCCGGGACTCAATCCTGGAAGCATGGGTCTTTGTTTATTGCTCTGGTGTCTCGACAGACGCTTGCCAGCACATGCCTCGACATTTCATAATTGTTCCATAGTACGGCACTATACCGCACAAGACAAAGCAACAGGAACATTTGGCAATGAGTATCAAGTCTCAGAGTTCTGCGGAATCCGCGTCGGCAAAGCGGCGCAACCCGCTTGATCTGCTGATGAATTCGGGGCTGGGGAAACTTCTGGGCAGGATTGGCGTGGCGCCGCGCCGCGCCAGCACTGACAGTTTGCTCGATCTGGCCGACGGGATGCTCTCACTGCGCGGCCGGGCCTCCGGGCCTGCGCTGGCATCGGCATTCTTCGATCTATACGAAGGCAGCGAGCTGGAGGCGCGTCATTCCTTCATTGCGCAGTTCCACGATCTGCACCCCTATGATTCAGAGTCAATCGATACAGCTATCGCCCAATGGGTTGCTCAGCGTGATGACAGCGCAGCGCGAAAGCTCAACGCGGCGACAGAATCGCCCAGTCAAAAACTGATACGCATGCTCAATCTGGCACCGCAGGGGACGCGGCGGCTTCTATCGATGCGGGAGGACCTTCTTGGCATTGGTGAACGCACAGCAGGCATCAAGACTATCGCGAAGGCACTCGACAGCGCGTTCGCTGACTGGTTCAACGCCGGTTTCCTTGAGCTGCGGCGAATCGAGTGGGATTCGCCGGCCCGCCTTCTGGAACGGATTATCCGCTATGAAGCGGTGCACGAGATCGATGGCTGGGATGACCTGCGCCGACGGGTAGAGCCAAAAGACCGGCGCTGTTACGGCTTTTTCCACCCTCAGATGGCAGACGATCCGCTGATCTTCGTTGAAGTGGCGCTGACCCATGAAGTGCCAGGCGCTATCCACCAGATCATTGCCGAAGAACGCGACGTGATTTCACCGCGAGACGCGAACTGCGCGATCTTCTATTCAATATCGAACTGCCAAAAGGGGCTGCGCGGTATTCCTTTCGGCAACTACCTGATCAAGCGAGTCGTCGGCCTGTTGGAGGAAGAGCTTCCCCAGCTGAAATCCTTCGCAACACTTTCACCCCTTCCCGGTTTCGCGAAATGGCTTGCTGGAGAACAGGAACCGGAAGCGGCAGTCCCAAGCGCAAAACAGCTTCGGCCACTGGCGGCAAAGTATCTCACAGAGGCCAAGCACAGGTCCGGACTACCGCTTGATGCGGTCGCGCGGTTCCATCTGGGCAACGGCGCCCGGCTGGAAGCCATCCACGCCAATGCCGACTTATCGCCGAACGGGCAGAACCAATCCTATGGCGTCATGGTGAACTACGTCTACGACTTGCGTGAAATTGAAGCCAATCACTTCGCATTCAACGAGCTGGAAGCCGTTGCCGTGTCGAAAGCTGTGCAATCACTGGCCGATGAATGCCAGAGCGGCAAATCGAAGAAGCAGACGGACAATCTTGCGGCGTGAACAAGCGTCTGTGCGATCTGGAGTGACCGGCAGTCCCACTTAGAGCATTTTGCGAGTCGCCAAGGGATCCCACTTGGCGTGCAATCGCTCTAATCTCCAGGAAATGACATCAAGGACTGAACGTCCATACCGTTTGCAGCGAGACGCCCGGCGCCGCCAAGATCGGGCAGATCAACGACGAACAAAGCCTGCTCCAGGATACCGCCGGCTTTGCGGATCAGCTCGGCCGCAGCGTTGGCAGTCCCGCCCGTCGCTATCAGATCGTCGACAAGCACGATCCGCTGGCCATCCGCAATCCCACCGGGGTCGATCTCCAGAGTGTCCGTCCCATATTCCAGCGCATAGTCCATCGCGAGGACGGGGACGGGGAGTTTTCCGGGCTTGCGCAACGGAACGAAGGGTATGGAAAGGCTGGCGGCGACCGCGGCACCGAAGATAAAGCCACGCGCCTCTATTCCGGCAATCGCCTGCGCTTTCGCCGAAGCGGCGCGCTGCGCAAGGCAATCGATGGTGGCAGCAAACCCCTCACCATGTCCGATCAGGGTCGTTATATCGCGGAACACTATGCCCGGCTTGGGATAGTCCGGGATAGAGCGGATCAGTCCCTTCAGGTCCTCCGGCGTCATTGTCAGATCCCACACGCCGGCAAAGGAAACGCCCCTGCCATCGCTACGATGGAGGAGCGCCCCGTTACTGTCATGGCTGGCGGCCTCAGGCCTTCTTTTTCTTCTTGTCAGCCCAGATGTTGCGGAAAGACAGATAACCCAGAATCGTCGCGAAAAGCAGGAAGCCGAGAACCGGCCAGCCGGTCTGCTTGCGCTTCTCCAGTGTCGGCTCAGCAGTCCATACAAGGAACGCCGAAACGTCCTTTGACATCTGATCAACCGTGGCCTTGGTGCCATCGCCATATTCCACCTGGCCGTCGCCCACTATTGGGGGCGCGCCATCGCCAGATTGAGGTTGGGGAAATAGGGGTTGTAATAGAGCCCCTGTCCCGGACGGTTTGCTTCTGGAAGGCTCTCCGGCGCATCCTGATAACCTGTCAGCAGCGAATAGACATAAGCTGCACCATCATGGCGCGCCTTGGCCATCAAGGAGAGGTCAGGCGGGATTGCATTGTTGTTGGCAGCGCGTGCGGCAATGTCATTCGCGAAAGGCTTGGGGAAGTAATCGGTCGCAATACCCGGACGCGTGGTAGCCTCGCCCGTGGTCTGATCGATACCTGGAACCTGGAAGCCCGCCGCGAATGCCTTCACTTCGGCCTCGTTATAGCCCAGCGCCGCCAGATCGCGGAACGCCACAAGGCGCAGCGAATGGCAAGCGGCACAAACTTCTTTGTAGACCTGTAAGCCGCGTTGCAGCTGCTGGCGGTCAAACTTGCCGAAGGCACCGTCACTGGCGAAATGAACGTCCTTGGGATGCTCGTGGAAATCATGTTCCACCGAATGCGGCATCTCGAAGTTGAGAAGTCCAACCAGCAGCGACCAAGCGAGCGCCACCGTGAAAAACAGCCCGACGAGGATGGAGAGAATGCGTGCCATATCTATCGTCTTTCGGTCTAGCTTTTATCAGGCGCCCGCGCCGAGCTTGGCGTTCTCATCCTCGCCAAGCACCGCTTCGGTTATCGAATAAGGCAGTGGTTCAGGCCGCTCGATCAGCGACACGATCGGCAGGATGATAAGGAAGTGCGCGAAGTAGTAGAACGACGCAATCTGGCTCAACACCACAAAGGGTTCCTCGGCCGGGGCGCCGCCGCAGTAGAACAGCACCGCCATCGCAGGGATCAGACCGTACCAGAAGAACTTGCGGAACAGCGGACGGTAAGAGCCCGAACGCACCGGGGATTTATCGAGCCACGGCAGGAAGAACCAAACCAGGATCGAACCGAACATCGCCAACACGCCCATCAGCTTGGCCGGGATGAAGAAGAAATCCACAGTGAAAGCGCGCAAAATCGCGTAGAACGGCCAGAAATACCATTCAGGAACGATATGGGCGGGTGTGCTCATCGGGTTGGCTTCGATGTAGTTGTCCGGATGCCCCAGCAAGTCGGGACCGAAGAACACCAAAGCGCTGTAGGCCAGCAGGAACGCGCCAAGCGTCCAGCCATCCTTGCCGATGAAATAAGGGTAGAACGGGACCGTATCGCTCTCGGTCTTGACCTCAACACCGGTGGGGTTGCTCGAACCTGGAATATGCAGCGCCCAGATGTGCAGCACGACTACGCCGACGATCACGAAAGGCAGCAGGTAGTGCAGCGAGAAGAACCGGTTGAGCGCGGCATTATCGGGGGCAAAACCGCCGAGCAGCCAGATCTGAAGCGGCTCACCCACAATCGGAATGGCACCGAACAGGCCAGTGATGACTTTGGCACCCCAGAAGCTCATCTGGCCCCAGGGCAGCACATATCCCATGAATGCGGTCGCCATCATCAGCAGGAAGATGACCACGCCAAGCAGCCACACCATCTCGCGCGGCGCTTTGTAAGAGCTGTAATAGAAGCCCCTGAAAATATGGATGTAGATAACCATGAAGAACGCAGCGGCACCATTGGAGTGCCCATAACGCATCAACCAGCCCCAGTTCACATCGCGCATGATGTGCTCAACTGAATCGAACGCCATGGCGGAATTGGACGCATAATGCATGGCCAGGATGATGCCGGTCACGATCTGGATGACCAGGCACGCCAATGCCATGAAACCGAAGTTCCAGAAATAGTTCAGGTTGCGCGGCACCGGATAGCCTGCGCCAACCGCATTATAGACGAGACGAGGGACCGGAAGTCTCTCGTCCATCCATTTCATGAATGGCGCTTGCGGCTTATATTCTTTGGCCCAGGGAAAGCTCATAATATCTGACCTCAGCCGATCTTGATGATGGTGTCGGAAAGGAATTCAAATTCCGGAACCTCAAGGTTGATGGGTGCCGGACCTTTGCGGATGCGTGCGGCAGTGTCGTAATGCGAACCGTGGCAGGGGCAGAAATAACCGCCATACTCACCCTTGTTCTCACCCTCGCCGGCCCCGAGGGGAACACAGCCGAGATGAGTGCAGACACCCATCGTCACCAGCCAGTTCTCCTTGCCTGCTTTCGTTCGGTCAGCAAGCGTCTGTGGGTCGCGCAGATCATCGACATCAACCGCATCGGCCTCTTCCATCTCCGCTCCTGTAAGGTTGCGGATGAAGACAGGCTGTTTGCGGAACATGGCCTTGATGGCCTGACCCGATTCGATAGCGGAAATATCAACTTCGGTAGAGGATGCCGCCAGCACGTCGGCCGAGGGCGACATCTGGCTGACCAGCGGGATCAGCGTGGCAGCGCCGCCAACACCTGCAGCGCTGACCGCTGCAATATTGATGAAGTCGCGCCGCCTCACCCCATCTCCGGTTTCTGCATCAGGGGTGCCAGTGACCGCTTCTTCTGCCATGATAGACCTAGCCTCGCTCCTGCCGCCTGCATCACTCATCGAGATGCAGGCAAATTGCTGTCAGTGGTACTGAAATTTCCCCCCAACACCGACAACTTTGCCCGCGCAGGCGGATAAGTGCCGACTTCGCGGGCGTAATAGACAGGAAAACCCGGCCTGCCAACCGCCTTTTTAGCGTTTCTGTTCAGGTAGTCACTCAATAGCTATGACTGAAATCTGTCGGCCGTAAGACGATTTGCCGCAATGGGCGGCCCGGCGATAGGAGAAGAAGCGGCCGGGCGCAGCGTATGTATCAAGGCCAAGCCGTTCAACTTCCAAGATTTGTGCGGCCCTTATCCGCATCTCGACATAGGCTTCCAGGTCGAACTGAAAATGCTCTGGAGCGCCAGCTGCAAAATAACGTCCATTGGCCTGGTCCGCCTGTTCAAAACGCTGCAGGAACAGTGCATCCACCTCATAACTTGGCTGCGCAATGCATGGCCCGATGGCAGCGACAATGCGATGTCTGGCAGCTCCCAGCGCCTCCATCGCCTCGATCGTGCGGTCGGTCACCCCGGCCAGCGCACCCCTCCAGCCGGCATGAGCAGCGCCCACCACGCCCGCCAACCGATCTGCAAGCAACACCGGTGCGCAATCGGCGGTCAATATGCCGAGCAGCAGGCCGGGCCGATCCGTCACCAGCGCATCGGCCTGTGGCCGCGCATCGTCGCTCCAGGGCTCTTGGACAGTTAAGCATGTCGCAGAATGCACCTGATAACCCGTGACCAGCTTTGCGCCCGGATGCACCGCAGCGACCGCCTGCGCACGGTTTCGCACAACAGCCTCAAGGTCATCGCCCGATCCGGGGCCGCAATTGAGCCCGGCCAGATCGCCCGTCGAGACACCGCCGCGCCGCGTCAGAAAGCCATGCGGCAATCCTGCCAGCGCGTGCGCTCTGATTACCTCAACCGCGTGCGCCTGCTTGTCAGCCAAGGCTCTTGGTCACTTGCTCACGCACATCGCGTGAGAGGTCCGGGGCGGCGGCAATCCGTTCCAGTTCCTCACGCATCTGCGCCCCGCGCCCTTTCTCGATACGGCGCCATCGGCCCAGCGACGGGACAAAGCGCGCCGCCAACTGCGGATTGAGCGGATCCAGCTGACGGATCAGATCACCGATCATCTGGTATCCCTCGCCACTTTGGGCGTGAAACGCAGCCGGATTCATCGCCAGGGCCATGTAAAGCGCGCGGATCCGGTTCGGATTGGACAAAGTGAAATCCTTGTGCCCAGCCAGCGCCTTTACATGATCGAGCGCCTGAGGGTGCAGCGATCCCGCCTGGAGCGAGAACCACTTGTCGATCACCAGCGCATTGCCTTCATAGCGCTGGTAGAAATCGGCCAACGCCTCTTCGCGCTGCGGACAATCGAGGGAGCTGAGCACCATCAGCGCGCCCTGCCGGTCCGTCATGTTATCAGCGCCCTTATATTGCGCAAGCGCGCGATCCGCCGTTTCCTCGGGCAATCCGGCAGCCAGATAGACGAGCGCCTGCGTTTTGACCTTGCGCGCGCCGCGTGCAGCAGCTTCACGGCTATAGGGCACTTCGCTGGTGCGATCGTGCAAGTCCTCAAAATCAAACTGCAACCCTTCGCCCAGCCACGCTTTCAAGTCTTCTCGCTCGGCGTGAATCGCAGCAGGATCGGCCCCGACCATCTGCTCGGCAAGGTAGTCTTGCGACGGCAGGACCATAAGCTCACCGCGCATCAGGTCATCAATGTCTTCATCGGGAAGGACGAACTCGAACGCCTGGCTGATCGCATCACGCTCAACTTCGCGGGCGCGCTCTTCCAACTCACCGTTGACCGCCTTGATCAGGTGGCGGACAACCAGCTTCTGTATCGCCTCATAGCGGGCAAAAGCATCGTCATCGCGCGCGGCAAGGAAGACCAGATCTTCGTCCAGCTGCTCTGTCTCGATAGAGACCGGCGCGGTAAAGCCGCGATTGATGGAAAGCACGGGCGGGCGCAGATAGCCCTTGAACGGAAACTCATCGGTCTGCTTGTCGAGTACGATCAGCTCCTCGCCGTGATGTTTGCCCGTTTCCCGCTCAAACAAGGCCAGCTTGATCGGAATGGGCACCGGCTGCTTGTCCGGCTGCCCCGGCGTCGGCGGCACGGTCTGTTCAAGACGCACAGTTGCAAAGCCGTTTTCATGAATAAGCTTTGCCGTCACATGCGGCGTTCCGGCCTGGCCGTACCAGCGGCGGAATTGCTCAAGATCAAGCTCGGCGCCCTCTTCTATCGCCGTGATGAAATCTTCGCATGTCGCGGCTTGCCCGTCATGCCGTTCAAAGTAGAGATCGGTGCCTTGGCGGAAACGCTCCGGCCCCGCCAGAGAGCGCATCATGCGGATCACTTCGGCGCCCTTGTTATAGACGGTCGCGGTGTAGAAATTGGAGATTTCCTGGTAGCTGTCAGGCCGGATCGGATGCGCGAGCGGCCCGGAATCCTCCGGGAATTGCGCAGCGCGAAGCACGCGCACATCAGCAATCCGATTAACCGCCTCTGACCCCATATCCTGACTGAAAAGCTGATCGCGCAGGACGGTAAAACCTTCCTTCAGCGAAAGCTGGAACCAGTCGCGGCACGTCACGCGATTGCCCGACCAGTTGTGGAAATATTCGTGCGCAATGACGCCTTCGATCGCGTCGTAATCGCCATCAGTGGCCGTTTCCGGGTCCGCCAGCACATAACGAGCGTTGAAGACGTTGAGCCCCTTGTTCTCCATCGCCCCCATGTTGAAATCGGACACCGCCACGATGTTGTAGAGATCAAGATCGTATTCGCGGCCAAAGGTCTCTTCGTCCCATTTCATCGCTGCTTTCAGAGAATCCATGGCATGCTGCGTCCGCCCTTCATCGCCGGCCCGCACCCATATGTTGAGGGCGACGGCGCGGCCACTCATGGTCGTGAAAGTCGAGTTGTTGGCAACAAGCTCGCCGGCTACCAGTGCAAAAAGGTAACTCGGCTTGGGCCAGGGATCGTGCCATTGCGCCCAGTGGTTCCCGTCCTTGCCTTCGCCTTGTTCCACGCAATTGCCGTTGGAAAGCAGCACCGGGAACTGATCCTTCGGACCTTCCAGGCGCACCGTGTAGATCGAAAGCACATCCGGGCGGTCCGGGGCAAAAGTGATCCGGCGAAACCCTTCGGCCTCGCACTGGGTGCAAAGCATACCGCCCGATGCATAGAGCCCGGTCAGCTGGCTGTTCGCCGCTGGCTGAAGAAGCGTTTCCACTTCAACCTCATGGGCTTCGCCGGGCAGGTCGATCAGCAGGTCCGGCCCATCCATGCGCCAGTCGGTCACGTCCTTGCCATCGATTCGCACAGAGCTGACGGCCAGGCTATCGCCATTCAGCCGGATTGCACCTGCTCCGGGCGCTTCGGGATTTTTGCGCACGGACAGCTTCGAGACGACGCGAGTCTCATCAATGCCCAGCGCAAAATCGAGCGCGATGTCCGGCACCAGCCATTCGGGCGGCGCATAATCGGCGCGGTGAACGATCGTTTGCGAAGGTCTGCTAGTATTATCCATTGCGCCTAATTAGAGCTTCCCGGATCGATTGCCAGAGCTTTGCACGGGAACATGCACAGTGACATGCCAGTGAACCGCATTTTTATCTTCGGCCTTGGTTATACGGCCCAGCGCATCGCGATGCGGTTACAGGCCGCTGACTGGGAAGTGCTCTCCACCGGAGACAAGGGAACATTGTCTTTCGAAGATGACGGCAATGTCCGACTGGCACTGGCCGATGCGGGCCATGTGCTGTCATCCGTACCGCCGGGCAGCGAAGGGTCAGACCCGGTGCTGGAACGCTACGGCGATGCGCTTTGTGGAACAGGGATCGCCGGAAAATGGCTGGGCTATCTTTCCTCCACCGGCGTCTATGGTGACACCGGCGGGGCCTGGGTGGATGAAACCGCGCCCACCGGCACCGGGAGACGAACCGCCCGCAGCGAATGCGACGATCAGTGGTTGAAAATGGGCGCGCGGGTCTTTCGCTTGCCGGGTATTTACGGACCGGGACGCAGCGCGCTGGAGCGGGTTCGCGAAGGCCGCGCGAATCGCATCGCCATCCCCGGCCAGGTGTTCAGCCGCGTGCATGTGGACGATATCGCCTGCGCCGTGATGGCCGCGCTTTGCGCAGATGGCGGCGCACCGGCGGGCGCCTATAATCTTTCGGATGATCTGCCCTGCAGCCAGAACCGCATCATTGAGGAAGCCTGCCGTTTGCTGGACGCGCCAGTGCCGCCACTGCAATCGCTCGAAGAAACCAGCCTGTCTGCGATGGCGCGCGCTTTCTATTCAGAGAACCGCCGAGTGGCGAACGGCAAAGCAAAGCGCTTGCTTGGCTGGCAGCCGCATCATGCAACCTACCGCGAAGGTCTGCGCTCTTGTCTTGAAGGCGAATGAAGGAAACGCAATGCCGAATGTGTCCATTACCCGCCATGGAAACGCCAATGCCGGAGAGTACCGCGCCCATGTCGAAGGCGCTGAGCATATCGGGCGATTGACCTGGGTGGAGCGCGATGGCGCCCGCGTGGCCGAACATACGCTTGTTCCGCCGCAGATCGGCGGCCGGGGCATCGCCGCCCAGCTTGTCGTTGCCCTGGTTGAGGATGCCCGCGAACAGGGCTTCAAAGTGAATCCGGTCTGCTCTTATGTCGCGGCGAAGTTCAACGAGCACCCCGAATGGTCGGACTTGCGGGCCTGAGGTTCATTCTTTCGAACCAAACCCGCCCCCGCCCGGCGTTTCGATATGAATGACATCGCCGGGCCGGAGCTGCGCCGAGGCTGTCGCGCCCAGATGCTCGACGCTCCCGTCCGCCCGATCCAGCCGGTTGATGCCCGGCGCACCATCTTTGCCGCCCGCCAGCCCAAAGGGGGCAACGATGCGGCGATTGGAAAGGATCCCGGCATCCATTGCTTCAAGGAAACGCATGCGCCTGACCGCGCCATCCCCGCCACGGTGATCGCCGTCACCGCCCGAGCCGCGGCGGATCGAGAACTGCTCCAGAAGGACCGGGAATTTCGTCTCCAGCACTTCCGGGTCGGTCAGGCGGCTGTTGGTCATGTGAGTCTGGACGACATCTGCGCCGTCGAAATCCGGCCCGGCACCTGAACCGCCCGCTATCGTCTCATAATATTGGCGGCGATCATCCCCAAAAGTGAAATTGTTCATTGTCCCTTGCGAGGCGGCCATGGCGCCCAAAGCCGCAAACAAGGCATCGGTGACCGCCTGGCTGGTCTCGACATTTCCAGCAACCACCGCCGCTGGCGGGCGCGGATTGAGCATCGAGCCTTCGGGCACGATGATCCGGATCGGCTTCAGGCAACCCTCGTTCATCGGGACATCATCGTCGATCAGCGTGCGCATAACATAAAGCACGGCGGCGCGAACCACCGGCAGCGGCGCATTGAAATTGTCCGCCAGCTGCGTGCTGGTCCCGCCAAAATCCACGATTGCGCTGCGCGCTTCATGGTCAATCGAGACGGCAACGCAAATGTGCGCTCCATTGTCCATGGCAACGCGGAATGATCCATTGCGCAACCTGCCGATCAGATTGCGAACCGCGTGTTCCGCATGGTCCTGCACGTGGCCCATATAAGCATCGACGCTTTGGCGGCCTTGCTCGAAAGCAATCCGGTGCAATTCGGCAGCGCCTTTTGCACAAGCCGCAAGCTGAGCCTTGAGATCGGCCATGTTCTGATCCGGATTGCGCGCCGGGAACGGTCCAGAGGCCAGCAGCGCGCGAATGTGTTCTTCGCGCAGTTCGCCGCGGTCAACCAGCAAGACATTGTCCAGCAGCACGCCTTCTTCGCCAATATCGCGGCTGGCGGGCGGCATTGAGCCGGGACTGATCCCGCCGACATCGGCATGATGCCCGCGTGCGGCGACAAACCAGGCAGGCGCTTGATCGGTTTCATCGGAAAATACCGGCATGACCACGGTAATGTCGGGCAAATGCGTGCCGCCTTCATAAGGCGCATTCAGGACGTAGGCATCGCCCGGTAGAATACCCCTTCCATCGCGCGCATCGGCACGCCGCTTCAAAATGGTCTGCACACTTTCACCCATCGATCCCAGATGGACCGGCATGTGCGGCGCATTGGCGATAAGGTTGCCGCTGGAATCAAAAACCGCACAGGAAAAATCGAGGCGCTCGCGGATGTTTACCGAGGTGGCACTATATTGCAGAGCCGCGCCCATTTCCTCAGCCACCGCCATGAACAGGGCGCTCATGATTTCAAGCCGGACCGGATCGAGCGCAGTCTGCGCCTTGCGAGCAAGCTTCTGCCTGCCTACCCGTGCGAGAATCAAATTTCCGATGGCATCGACGCGCAATCGCCAGCCCGGCTCGGCCACCACGGTCGAAACATCGTCCACCACCAGCAGTGGTCCGTCCGCTTCAAAGCCGGCGGCAAGTTCCTCGCGGCGGTAAAGCGGCGCGAAATGCCGCACGCCGCCGGTAAAGATCTCAACTTCCTGCACGGGCTGCCCGGAACGCTCAGGAAGCGCCGCCGTAGCCCCGCCTGCCTCGGCTCCCGGTGAAATGGCTTCCACCCGCAGAGTCTCGGCAACCAGTTCAGTTCCCGCCGCAAACCCGAAACGATGCTTCCAGCCCTGCCAGAATGCCGCGCGCATCGGCTCCAGCCCGGCATAGTCCACAGCAATGGCGTTTTCACTGTCTGACGGCCTTATCGAGATCGAGACCTTGCAGCGGATCGATGCCTCAGCCACCCCCTGTGCCGCCAGCGCCGCCGTAGCTGCCGCCTCCAGATCGCAGACTGCTGCGGAAATGCGGGCCTCCGCGCTTTCGTCAAGCGGCACGGCCACAGTCGCCTCGTGCATGACGCTGCGGTCGGCAAGGCCCATGCCATATGCGGAAAGCACACTGGCGAGCGGATGGCAAAGGACTTGCCCGATGCCCAGCGCATCGGCGACTTTGCAGGCATGCTGGCCGCCCGCCCCACCGAAACAGACCAACGCCGCGCGCGTCACATCCTGACCCTGTCGCAGTGACACGGCCTTGATCGCATTGGCCATGTTGGCAACGGCGATGTCGAGAAATCCTTCGGCGGCCTCCTCACGCGATGGCCGCCTGCCCGTTGATCGCTCGACGTGATCCAGGATCGTATCGAGACTGCGGCGCGCAGCCGGAAGATCGAGCGGCTCATCACCGTCCGGCCCGAACACTGCAGGGAAATGCTCCGGCTGGAGCTTGCCCAGGATCAGGTTGCAATCGGTTACGGCAAGCGGTCCTTCGCGCCGATAACAGGCCGGGCCAGGCACTGCGCCTGCCGATTGCGGACCAACAAGAAAGCGCGCGCCATCGAAATGGCAGATCGAACCCCCGCCCGCCGCAACCGTGTTGATTCGCATCATCGGCGCGCGGATACGAACACCGGCAACGCGCGTCTCGCTGTCACGCTCAAACCGTCCGGCATAATGCGAGACATCGGTTGAAGTGCCGCCCATATCAAAGCCGATGACATGATCGAAACCCGCTTCGCGCGCGACAGCCGCCATGCCAACAATTCCCCCCGCCGGACCGGACAGGATCGCATCCTTGCCATGAAAAGCTGCGCCCGCCGCCAGCCCACCGCTCGACTGCATGTAAAGCGCGTCCACCGCGTGCCCAAGCCCCGCTTCCAGCCCTGCGACATAGCGATGCAGCACGGGTGAAAGATAGGCATCGGCAACACACGTATCACCGCGCGCGACAAGTCTGATCAGCGGCGCGACCCGGTGGCTTACCGAGACATGCGTGAAGCCGATATCGCGCGCGATCCGCGCCAGCGCATCCTCATGGCGCGCATAACGATATCCATGCACAAGGACGATGGCGACGCTGCGCAGCCCTTGCCCGAAATGCTGCTGCAGGCCCGCACGTGCGGCCTGCTCATCCAGCGCCAGATGAACCGTGCCATCCGCGCCCACACGCTCTTCGATTTCAATCGCGGCATCATAAAGTGGATCGCGCAGAGTAATGGCTCTTGCGAAAATATCAGGCCGTTCCTGCGTGCCGATCCTGAGTGCATCGCCGAACCCCCTGGTGATAGCCAGCAGCACTGGCTCTCCCTTGCGTTCAAGCAGCGCGTTGGTGGCAACCGTAGTCCCGAGCCGCAGTTCGGCCGCGGGCAAAGGGCCGTCGCGGATGCCGGTCATACGCCGCATCGCTTCCACTGCGGCATCACCGTAGCGCCCCGGATCTTCTGACAGCAGTTTGGTGCGTGACAAGGCACCATCGGGCGCACGCGCAACCACATCGGTAAAAGTGCCGCCGCGGTCGGCCCAGAAGTTCCAGCGCGCCTGTTTCATACGCACAGCCATAGCCGTATACGATGCCGATGCCACGCAGCCGTTGGCAAATTTCTTTCGCAAGGTATCAAACTTCTTGCCGGCCATTTCGGCAAACGCCGCTACGCACCTGAAGCGGCAACAGGCTGCGCTTTCCCGTCAATCGAAACCGCGCGCCAGAAAGGCCTCTGCCACCCCCGCCAGCATGGCCACGCCGCGCGGCATGACGCTCTCATCAATCATCATGCGGGTTGAATGGATTCCGCAGCATTGGGTCCAGTCTTCCCCTTCATGGCTGACGCCCAGAAAAAACATCGCGCCGGGCACTTTTTCCAGCACATAGGCAAAATCTTCCGCGCCCATGATCGGATCGTCCAGTCGCAGAAATGCACCTTCGCCGAAAATTTCACCCGCTACCCGCTCTCCCAGTGAGACTGCCTGCTCATCGCAAACGGTCACCGGAAAGCCTTCGACGATCTCGATATCGGCCGTCAGTTCGTGTGCGCCTGCCACGCCCGCTGCGATACGTTGGACCTGCTCACGCAGCCGCGCGCGATTTTCGGATGACAAGGAACGCATGGTGCCTTCGATCTCGGCCTTGTCCGGCACAACATTGAAAGTCGTGCCCGCCTCAATCCGTGCAACAGTCAGCACCACCGGATCGAACACGCTGAACTTGCGCGTCACCATGGCTTGCAGCGCGCTTACAATCTCGCAGGCGATCGGAATCGGATCCATCGTTTCATGCGGGAGCGAGGCATGGCCGCCTTTCCCGGTGATGGTAATGCGAAACTGATCGGCCGCGGCCAACAGCGAGCCGGGCCGCCCCCCAAACACACCGTGCGGCGCATTGGGAAAGACATGGAGCGCAAATGCCGCATCGGGAAGCGACAAGCCATCCTTGCCGCCCAGCAGCCCGTCCTCGATCATGTAGCGCGCGCCGTGATGCCCCTCTTCACCCGGCTGGAACATGAAGCGGACTTCGCCCTTCAGCGTTTCGGCACGCCGTGCCAGCAGCTCGGCAGCGCCAGCCAACATCGCGGTATGCGCATCGTGGCCACAGGCATGCATCACGCCTTCGTTGCACGACGCGAAATCAAGCCCTGTTTCCTCCGGCATTGGAAGGGCATCCATATCACCGCGCAGCAGCACGGAGCGCCCCTCTCCCGCTCCGCCCTTGAGCACAGCAACGACACCTGTCGTCGAAGCACCTTCGGTCCATTCCAGCGGCAAGTGGGCAAGCGCCGTGCGGACCTTGTCCCGCGTCTTTGGGGTATGTAGCCCAAGCTCCGGCTCTGCATGGATCGCGCGGCGCAGAGTCACCAGTTCGCCAGCGATTGCCTGGGCATCTTCGATCAGCTTTTCATGCGCCATGTGGTGCTCCCCGCGATAGCCTCCGCCTGATACACAGGGACGCATCAGTGTCGAGCGGTTGGCTGGCCTAACTGCCGGCAGCGGCCCTTTGCTTCAGGACCATTTCCGCCACCTCATATGTCCGCTCATTGTCGACATCGACCGCCTGCGCGCCATCATCGGGCACAAGCGCGGCCACGTTTACACCAAATCGCTTTGACATGCGCCCGACCGCGCTTTGAAGAGTCAGCAGCTTGAATCGGAACAGAAAGATATTGAACAGACCGAATGCGGTAATCAGGCGTTTGGGGTTCTTCATGAACTGCCCACCCTCGCGGAAAACTTCGGCGGCACCGAACGCATGCGGCCCGGCAATGCCGTAAAGATTACAATTGGCATAGCCTTCGTCGCGGAACTCATAGAACCGGCGCTGCGCCTCGGGGTGAATCGCCTGGACGCTCGGCTTGGCGGCAAGGTTCATGGCCGCATCATGCGTTTCAAGCGCGCCCAGCGTGGCAACAAAAGCCTTGCGCGTCAGAAGCACATTGTCCGCCGTGGTGACAATGAACGGCGCGTCCTGACCTTGCGCGCCCAGCAACACGCTCTCAACGATATTTTCCGCTGAGGAGACAAGGTCGACGGCAAGGCCGCGATCGCGATAGGGCGCCAATAGCGGCGCTAGCGCCTCCTGACCGTCCGGCTCTACCATCACCCGCACTTTTGCAACTTCGGGACTGGCGGCGATCACATCCATGACATGATTGATCAGCGCGGTTCCCGCGATGGGAGCAAGACATTTGTGGCTCACGCCCGCACGGCTCGCCAGAGGATTGACGACGCCGGTGCGCTGGGCGGCAAGAACGATAACGGTACAACGGGATATATCGGCCAATTTCGTGCTCCGGTTACATCATGCCATGGCGAGAAAGGCTTTGCGCCACGATTGTTTCGATCAACTCTTCCTGGCTCCAGCCGAGCAGTTCAGCCGAGCGGCCATAGACCTTTTTCGACCACAAGTTGCACTGCAAATTGACTTCGAGGAGGTTAACTTCGCCGGTCTCCTCATCGAAACGAAACTCAAAACGTCCATAGTCAAAGGGCCGGAATATCTCGGCCAGCTTCAGGGTCATTTCCCGAATCCGCGGCCAGGCTTCGTCAGCCTGGAATGGCACCAGCTCATATTTCTGTGAGCGGTCTACCAGATCGCGCTTCTCCTCATGCGTTCGCAAATGGTTCGGATCTGCCTGCCTGAACAGCATAGGCGGCATTACCAGAACGTCAGCGCCCATCTCGACCACAGGCACTTCCACGTCGCTACCCTTCATGAAAGGCTCGACCAGCGCATCATACCCTTCGGCATGTATTCCAAGCACCGCCTGTTTCACGCCTTCCCAGTCGCTGGCATCGCCCACGCCCCAGCTTGCCGAGCTGTTGTTGGGCTTGATGACGAAGCGATCGGCCTTTGGACAACGGTCTGGATCGAGCGGCGCCCCGGCGCGATAGACCGCCCAGTCGCACGTTTGCACGCCGCGCGCCCTGCCTTCCAGCTTGGTCAGATGCTTGTCATCGGCAAGGCCGCGCAAGATCGGGTTAGAACCCAGGAACGGGATGCCAAGACGGTTGCACAGGATCGGGCAGAGCATTTCGGAATTGAAGAAACCGCCACGGTTAAGCAGCGGAAACACAAAATCCGCGCCGGGATCGGTGAACAGCACGTCAAATGTCGTGGCGACCTGCAGCTTTTCGAACAGGCCTTCCAGAATAACGCGCATCTCGTGGTGGTAAGGCGAATGGTTGCCATCCACCTGATCCAGCCCACCGCCGCTCAAAGCATGCTTGGCGATGAAAAGCAGCTTGAGATCGCGCCTTGCCTGCGAAGTTAGTCTTAGCGGTGCGGTCATATGCCTCCTGCCGTAAAGGGCGCTTCGTTTCCCCTCTTGCCGCGCTCCCATAGCGCGTCTGTGAATCTTCGCAATTTCCTATTTGCTCAGACCTGACTATAGCGAACGGCACACAGCAACATCCGGCGCAGGAAAAGTTGACGCAAATCGCCGACATCACACTAAACGAATGGATGTCGCGAGGCGGCGATGCGCGGATAACCCTGGACCGTGAAACCGGGCTAAACCGCTATTTCTCCGCGCCTTTCCCGCGCGATGTGCTGGCCTTTGCCTCGTCAACCGCAAATGATCTGAGCGACGAAGCAGACGCTTTCCTGAGACAGCGCTTTCCCGATGGAGCCGAAGCGCTTGAAAACGGCGAGGCGTATACCCAGTGCCTCGAAATGCTGCGCGGCGAGATCCGCCAAGCTTATAGACTCTCGCCCGGCATCGACATATTTTTCGCGCCGTCCGGCACTGATCTTGAATATGTGGGGCTGCTCGCGGTCGCAGGGCGCAAGAGCGGGGGGATCGTCAATCACCTGCTTGGCGCAGATGAAGTCGGCTCGGGTTGTATTCATAGCGCCGCGGGCCATTATTTCGCCGATGAAACTGCGCCGGGCGCGAAAGTATCGACCGGCTTGCCCGTTGCCGGTTTACCGCCGATCAGTATGGACGATTCCCCAGTGCGCTGCCAACAAGGCACGGCACACGAAAGTGACTTCCTGACCGCGTCGCTCGAGTTGTCGATCGCGGCAGCCCTTAAGCAGGATCGCTTCCCGCTTATCCACATCGTCCATGGCTCCAAGACGGGCCTTGTCCTGCCTCACCTCGACGATGTTGATCGGCTGCGCGCGCGCTTTGGGCAGCATGTCGCGTTCGTTGTGGATGCCTGTCAGGCCCGCATCACCGACGATGCGATCGAAGCATATCTGAAGCGCGGCATCATCGTCTTCATAACCGGCTCCAAATTCATGGGTGGCCCGCCATTCAGCGGATTTGCGCTGATTCCGCCGGGCATTGCGTCAAACGCCGCGCCCTTGGCCGAAGGCATGGCGAACATCTTCAAACATGCAGAGGTTCCGGAAAGCTGGCCCGGCAGGGAAATTTGCGAGAACAGCGGCAATCCGGGACTGGCTCTCCGGCTCAGCGCGTCTCTGTTCGAACTGTCGCGCTTTCAGGACCTTGGCCTGCAAAGGGCTTCACGCGTGGTTCACGCCTTTACCATTGCGACGGACGAGCTTGCCCAAACACTCGGAGTCCGCAAGGTGGCAAGCGCTCCAGCCGGCGATGCACGCGGGCCGGTAGAAAACCCAATCGAAATGCTGACCCTTGTGACGCTGGACCTTTGCAACACACGCGATGGCCAGCACAAACGATCCATGACATTCGAAGATGCGGCCCTCACTCACAAGGCGCTTGTCGAAAAAGGTATCAGGCTGGGCCAGCCTGTCCGGTGCGTAAGGCGGGCGGACGGGCAATGGGGCGCAACCTTGCGGATCGGGCTGTCCATGCCGCAAATCACGCGCCTCGACTCCCTTGGTGACGATGCGCTGCGCGATTGGCTCAGGGGCGCGATGGACAAGATCGCTACAGGGCTTGCCCCGCACCTGTCCGCTTAGACCACATGGACGAATTGCGCATTGTGGCGGCCCAATCTTGTGAATTGGCCGCCGTTGGTCCACATCACCTGCCCCGGTTGGGTTAACGAGGAAAGACCGCTTAAATTGAACGCGCTGATCCTCAAATTGCGCAACGCGCCCCAAGCGGTCTTATCTGTCGTGCGGAATTTCGGCTGGATGCTCGCTAGCCGCGGGCTCGCAGCGGTATTCTCACTTATTTACCTTGCCATCATCACACGGACACTCGGCGTCTCGGGTTTCGGCAAGTTCGCGCTGATCACAGGTGCAGCGCAGTTCCTGGCCAACCTCCTGGCATTCCAGACCTGGCAAATTATCGTCCAATACGGCGTCGAGCATATCGACAACCGCAACGATACCCGACTGGCAAGGCTATTTCGCAGCGCCGTGGTGCTGGACGCGGTCAGCGCAATCGTGGGAATCGCCGCTTCAGCGATCCTTCTGCACTTTTTCGCAGAGGCATTGGGGATGACGCCCACCTTGGCGCGCGCAACGCTGATCTTCAACATCATCATGCTGGTGTCGCTTCGTTCGACACCGCTCGGGATCATGCGGGTTCGCGACCGCTTCGATTATGCAGCAGCGGCCGACAGCGCCACGCCCACGTTGCGCCTTATCGGTGCTGTGGCCGTCGCCTTCATCCATCCAAAACTGCAGGGATTCCTGATCGCCTGGGCCATAGCCGAGCTGCTGACGGCTGAGGCGCACTGGTATGCAGTCCACAAGATCGGTGACTTGCGCCTTATGCTGAATAAAGGGCACGGCTTCAGACAAGTCTTCGCGGACAATCCCGATCTCGTCCGCTATTCGTTGACCTCCAATTTCAGCCAGACCCTGTTCCTGTCGGTAAAACAGCTCCCGCTTTTCCTCGTTGGCGGACTGACGGGCACGGCGGCGGCCGGCGCATTCCGGCTGGCCGCGCAGCTAAGTCGATCGCTCACCACCGTTTCCCAGATGGTAGCGAAGGCCGCCTTTCCCGAAATCGTAAGGGCAGTGCGCAAACAAGGTGCCAGCAGCCTGAGCACCATGATCCTGCAATCCATGCAAGTGGCGACAGTGATAGGCGCGGTCGCATTCACTCTCGTGATCTTCTTTGGGCAAATCATTCTCGAAACGGTGGGAGGTGCAGAATTTGGCACAGCCTATATCAGCCTGCTGTGGCTGTCTGCTGCAGCCTGCACTGACCTTGCCATCGTCGCTTTCGAGCCCAGCATCATGGCGGCGCAGCGCGCGCACCTGCTGTTTCTTGCGCGGCTCGCGGCAACAGCGATCATGATCGGCGGCGCACTGCTGCTTGAACCGATGATGGGGGCGAACGGGGTGGCTGCGGCAGTATTCGCCAATTCGATCAGCCAGGCCATACTCCTCGGGCTGATCATTTACAGGATGACCCGCGGACGCGGAACGGCACCGCCAGACCTGCGCTGACCGAATTCTATTGCCGGACTGCACGGGAAAAAGCTGGATAAGTAGCGGTCGGCATCGCTAAGGGCGGTCGCATGGGACGCGAGGTTTCCTCTTTCAGGCAAGTGGCTGGTTCACCAGCAGCAGTTGCGGCTCCATCGGCTGGCACGCCGGATACGATTCGGGAATCCTCGGCATCACCCGAAGTTGGCTTCATCCGCAATCCAAAGAGCCATCGCAACAAGGGCCATGGCGAAGCAAGCACATTGCCCGCCCATGTCATAATGGCCGAGCCGCTAACCAGGGCAGAGCTTGAAGATGCACTCGCCGACTTTGCACGGCGAAAAATCGCGGTGCTGGCGATCAGCGGCGGCGATGGAACCATACGCGACGTCCTGACATGCGGCTCGCCATTATTCGGCAATGACTGGCCTGCGCTTGTCATCCTGCCACAGGGCAAGACCAACGCTCTTGCACTCGATCTTGGCGTTACCCGGCAGTGGACATTGAACCAGGCGCTTGAGGCCTTCCGCGGCGAACGCATCGTCAGACGCCGCCCGCTGTTGGTTGAACAGCTCGATGGGGAACAGCAGGCGCGCTATGGCTTTATTTTCGGAGCCGGTGTTTTCAATGCCGCGATCGACGCCGGACAAGTCGCGCACCGATATGGCGCCTTTCAGGGTTTCGCGGTCGGCATGACCGTTGCTTTCGGAATCATCCAGGCGATCTTCGGTTTCGGCCAAAGCCCATGGCGCCGCCTGTCCAGGATGCGTATCTCTACAAACGATAGCAAAACGCCTTTACCGCACAGCGGAGTTTGCCCCGACGACCAGCGATTCCTCGCTGGCTTCACAACGCTTCGCAAGTTCCCGCTCGGAGTGCGTCCCTTTGCTGGGCTGGCAGACGATGCCCCCATCCGTTATTTCGTCCTCGATGCACCGCTGCGCCGCGCCGCTGCGCTGTTTCCCGCTGCTGCAATGGGCTGGCAAGGCCGCATCCTCGAAAAACTTGGGATGCATCGCGGTTCGGTTGAGGAATTCCGGATCGAGCTGGAAGGCGACTTCATCCTTGATGGCGAGCGTTTCACGCCGGGGACCTATCGAATCTGCGCAGGCCCGGAAATGCGTTTCGTGAAGCCGTGAGCAAGGCGCTCTCCGACAGGATCGCATCGGGGCTTGCGCGCGAAGTTGCCCCCGCCGTCCGAGCCTTCGCGGAAATGTTGGGCCGCAAGAACAATGCAATCGCCGTGCTGTTTTATGGATCGAACTTGCGCACCGGAGCGCTGGACGGCGTGCTC
>JAHRVR010000042.1 GCA_019090585.1 Sphingomonadaceae bacterium | reverse complement strand
GCGCCGCCCGATGGCATGGAGCCGCCCGAACATGGCACGTCCCATTTCGCCGCAGTGGACCGGGCGGGCAATGCGGTAAGCTATACATCGACGATCGAAGGCCCCTTCGGATCGGGTCTGATGTTTGGCGGTTTCTATCTCAACAACGAACTGACCGATTTCAGTTTCGCACCCGATAAGAAGGGACGGCCCATCGCCAACCGGATCGAAGGCGGCAAACGGCCCCGCAGCTCGATGGCGCCAACGCTGGTCTATGGCCCCGGCAGCAAGCTTGTGCTGGCCATTGGCGCAGCGGGCGGCGGCACTATTCCTGTTCAAGTCGCACGCGCGCTGATCGGGACTATCGACTGGGGCATGAACATCGAGGACGCGCTGGCGCTTCCTCTGCTTTACTCCCCCGGAAATACGGTGGTGATCGAACAGGGCTCTGCGCTGGAAAGCCTGATACCCGCGCTAAATGCGCTGGGGCATGAAAAAGTCATGACCCGCAATCTGCCGATCAAGACCAATGCCATCGCTATCTTTCCAGACCGGCTTGACGGCGGCGCCGATCCGCGCAGCGAAGGGGCAGTCGCGGCGCAATAACGCAGGCCTTGTCTGCGCCTTTGTGCAACTCTACCTCTGCACAATGATTTTTCCGGCCAGTTAGATTATTCCGGCCAGTTAGGCGGGGGTCCACGTGCAGCTTTCAGATTTCACCGCCAACAGCAATCTCGTCTCCTTGTTTTTCGCCCGTGCCGATGCGCTTGGCGATGAGCCGATGCTGTGGTGCAAGCGCGATGGCGCATGGCAGAGCGTGACATGGGCGCAGGCGGCCCGGCAAGTCTGCCTGATCGCTGAATCTTTTCGCCGCAAGGGATTGGGCTCCGGCGACCGAATCATGCTGGTTTCCGAAAACCGGCCAGAATGGTGCCTTGCCGATCTTGGCATCATGGCCGCTGGCTGCGTGACGGTCCCCACATACATCACCAACACAGAGCGCGATCACACCCACATCCTTACAAATTCTGGCGCAAGGGCAGTGGTCGTCTCAAGCGCCGGGCTGGCACAACCGCTGATCCCGGCTGTTACACAAACCGATGTTTGCGAACATCTCTTCAGCATGGAGCCAATTCGCCATGCGCAGGAAGGCAATTTCACTTATCACAGCTGGGCCGAATTGCTGGAAGGCGATGCCGATACGGCACGGGCGGCCGTAGAGGCGCGGCTGGCAACGATTGGCCGCAATGACCTTGCCTGCATCATTTACACCAGCGGCACCGGCGGCGCGCCGCGCGGCGTTCGCCAGCATCACGGCGCGATCCTGTGCAATGTCGATGGTTGTGCGCGAATCATTGCCGAAGATTTCGGCTGGGAGAAGGAGATCTTCCTTTCATTCCTTCCGCTCAGTCATGCCTATGAGCATACCGGAGGCCAGTTTCTGCCCATCGGCCTGGGCGCGCAGATCTATTATGCAGAGGGTCTGGAAAAGCTCTCCAGCAATATGGAGCAAGTTCGCCCCACCATCATGGTGGTGGTCCCCCGCTTGTTTGAATTGCTGCGCAGCCGCATCATGAAGCAAGTCGAAAAACAGGGGAAAATTCCGAATCGGCTGATGAGCTGGGCGCTTGCGATCGGAAACCGCAAGGCGCTGGGCAAGCGGCGGCTATACGATCTCCCTCTCGATTTCGTGGTCAGCAAGACATTGAAGTCAAAGATTCGCGATAAGTTCGGCGGGCGGATCAAGGCAATGGTGTCCGGCGGCGCTCCGCTCAATCCCGAAATCGGCAGGTTCTTCGATTCGATGGGGCTCACGCTTCTGCAGGGGTATGGCCAGACCGAGGCAGCCCCCGTGATCAGCTGCAACCGGCCGCGAGACGGGATCAAGATGGATACGGTCGGCACCCCGCTCCATGTGTGGAAGTGAAGATCGCCGATGATGGCGAAATCCTTACACGCGGTGAACTGGTCACGCATGGCTATTGGGCGAACGAGGCTGAAACAGCCCGCACGATCAAGGACGGCTGGCTCCATACCGGCGACATCGGCCATCTGGACCAGAAGGGCCGGATCCTCATCACCGACCGCAAGAAAGACATGGTCGTAAATGACAAGGGCGACAATGTCTCACCCCAGAAAATCCAGAGCATGCTGACGCTCCGCCCGGAGATTGCACAGGCCATGGTGGCGGGGGACCGGCGGCCCTATATCGTGGCCCTGATCGTGCCCGATGAGGAATGGACGATGGAATGGGCAGAGGCGAATAATGCGCCCACGGACATTGCTTCCCTTGTTAAAGTGCCGGAATACCGCGCCGCAATGCGTGACGCGATCGACAGGGTCAACGCGCAGATTTCGGTCATCGAGAGGATCCGTCAATTCACTTTCGCCGACGAGCCCTTCACCATCGAGAATGAGGAAATGACACCCAGCCTGAAGATCCGGCGCCACAAGCTTACCGAGCGATACGGCGAAAGACTAGGCAGCCTATACCGGCACTGAATTTCGGGTGCGCGGTCCCAGCCCTCTCAGGCGTCCGCGTCCTCAACGAATAACAGCAGCAGATGTTCCAGAACCGGACCGTAGAGAGGTTGTTCGAAAGCGAGGCCGGCTTCTTCTTCCTCAACCCACAGAACCGAGGTGGGAAGATACGTCAGCCCCTGTGGCTTAACCAGAACGCGATCACCTGGCTGCATGGTAAGCATACGCTTGTTGATCATGCAGCCTGCTTCAGAGAGGTCCAGAATCTGGATCTCGTTCACGCCGCCATTACTTGAGCGGCACTGGGCGTTGAGGTATTTCTGCACGGTGCTGAATGGTCTCTTTCGTGTACCAGCCAAACTACACCGAACAGGGTTACAAATAGGCTAAGCAAGGACCATGTATTTTCGGGCTGGCAGCGCGCACCGCTCTGCGCCGGTAATAGCAACCGCCGCACCACCAAATCTTAGTTCATCACAACCTGGCTTCCCTTCCGTCCGCCGCCATTGTCGGCGGTGCAACCTAGTCGGACAAGACAGCAGCCTTAAGTCCTGAAATCAGAACGCGGCAGGTTTGGCATTGAAGGAAACTGCGCGGAAATAGAGGCTCAGGCCGCTTCTTTTTCCACCCATTCGGGGAAGAACGCTGGCTCGGATTCTGACCAGCCAGGAGCAGTTGCGGCCGCCTCGCTGATCGAATGGAGCAGCAGCTTGCGCCGGTCAGGCCGGATCTGCGGCAAGGCCGAGGCCGCACAGAATGCCGCCGGGAGCCATGGCCGCACCCTGGCGCCAAGGATCCGCTCATAGAGAAAACGAAAGGCCGAGAAGCCTTCAATCCTGCCCTGAGAAAGGTCGAATGCGGTAATCCTCACCAGCTTGCCCATGAAGCCGTCCATACCCTCGAAGCTGGTCTCATCCGGCAACTGGCTGCGCAGGGACTTCAGATCCTGGTAGACGACATACTGCGAGCGGATCGAGGACATTTCACCTGCATCGCGCGCCCACAGCTTGAATGCATCCTGCCGGCCCAGACCAATATCGATGCTGCGCTTGATGTAGCGCTGCTCGCAAGGCGTGAAGCTGGCGAACTCGCGCAGTTCGTTGATTGTCGATGATGCCGTGCGGAGATGGCCCATGCGAAGATTCCCTGTTCAAGACGGGGGCTACCCGCCCCTTCAAACAGGAGATCACCACAAGATGTTTACCAAGCGGTTAACCATGATTGCGGAAACTGCCCCTGAACGTCATCCCTGGCGGCAATAGCAGCGCGCCCGGACCGGCTCAGATCAACCCCGCCAGCGGACTGGACGGATCGGCATATTTGCGCGTGCCCATGCGGCCAGCAAGATAGGCACCGCGCCCGGCTTCAACCGCCAGCTTCATGGCGCGGGCCATACGAATCGGATCCTTGGCCTCGGCAATGGCGGTATTCATGAGGACGCCGTCGCAGCCCAGTTCCATGGCCACAGCAGCGTCCGAGGCGGTGCCGACCCCGGCATCGACAAGCACAGGCACGCTGGCGCCTTCAACAATCAGCCGGATGGTGACGCGGTTCTGAATGCCAAGCCCTGAACCGATCGGCGCGCCAAGTGGCATGACGGCCACCGCACCCGCTTCCTCAAGCTGTTTGGCGGCGATGGGATCATCGACACAATAGACCATCGGCAGGAAGCCTTCTTTTGCCAGCACCTCGGTCGCCTTCAGCGTCTCGCGCATGTCCGGATAAAGTGTCCGGGCCTCGCCCAGAACTTCCAGCTTCACGAGATCCCAGCCGCCTGCCTCTCGCGCCAGCCGCAAGGTTCTGATCGCATCATCGGCGGTAAAGCACCCCGCCGTATTCGGCAGGTAGGTTGTTCTCTTCGGATCGATGAAATCGGTCAGCATCGGAGCCTTTGGATCGGAAACATTGACCCGCCGAACCGCCACCGTAACAATCTCCGCGCCGGAAGCTTCAACCGCCGCGGCGTTCTGTTCGAAATCCGTATACTTGCCGGTCCCGACAATCAGGCGGGAGTGGAAAGTCCGTCCGGCCACTGTCCAGCTATCATCCCCGGCACCGCTTCCGCCGCCAACGAAATGGACGATTTCCAGCACATCGTTATCAGCCAGCGGCGCTTGGGCCAGGCCCGATCGCGGCACGATTACGCCATTACATTCGACCGCGACCTTCTTGGGGTCGAGTTCCAGATTGAGGACCAGATCGGCGATGCTCGCACCCGAAAGGATACGGCGCTGCTCGCCATTGACGATAAGGGAAAGTTCTGCGGCCATGAAAGGCCAATAGCGTTCAAACCGCGCGGCGCAAGTTCCACAGATGCGCGCTGGCAACCAGACTGACGCCGAAAATGGTAAGAACTGCTTCGCCAAGGCCGTGGCCAGCAAAGAGTGCGGCGATCATCAGGGAAAGCCCAACAAGGCCCAACGCCATTGGGCCAGCCTGGCCATGGCGATAATAGCCGATCCCCAGCGCCGAAAGACCGATGGCAATCGCAAGACCCAGACCGATTTCATGGATCTCCGGGGCCAGAAACGCCCCTCCGCCAAAACCAAGCACGGCAACAAGGACAATTCCCAGCACGCAATGCAGCGCACAAAAGCCCGACAGATAAATGCCGGCACGATCAAAGCGATCGCGAATCGAAAGAACGGTGCGCTCCATACTGCTGATGTATGTAATGTTGTAACATCATGCAAGCGGCCAGCAATTCGCTTGCGCCTGTTCCCGCCTTGCCGTTACCACTCCTGCTTATGAACTCTTCCGCAGACAAACCGGTCGTCGGAGCCAGAGATGACATTCTTGCGCTGGCACGGTGGCTTTTGGCCGTCGCAGCGATGGTCATGGCTATCGTGGTCATCGGCGGCATCACCCGCCTGACCGAATCGGGCCTTTCCATAACCGAATGGAAACCCGTTACCGGCGCCATCCCGCCGCTGTCGCAGGCCGCTTGGCTTGAGGAGTTCGCCGCTTACCAGCAGATCCCTCAATATACCGAGGTCAACGGCCCCGCCGGGATGACGCTGGCTGATTACAAATATATCTACTTCTGGGAATGGATTCATCGGCTGCTCGCCCGGCTGGTTGGTGTTGCCTTTGCCCTGCCACTCGTCTGGTTCTGGCTTAAAGGCACCATACCGCCGGGCTACAAGCCGCGGTTGCTCGCCTTGCTGGCACTTGGGGGATTGCAGGGAGCAATCGGCTGGTGGATGGTGAGCTCTGGCCTGAGCCAGGATGTAAAAGTAAGCCACTTCAGGCTGGCAACGCATCTGCTTGTGGCGCTTTTCACACTTGGCGCGCTGGTCTGGACTGCTCTTGACTTGTATCAGCTGCGCCAAAGCCGCCCCGCAGCCCGCCTGACGAGATTTTCCGCGGCTGTTTTGGCCATGCTGTTGGCCCAGTTGATATTGGGCGCATTGGTTGCAGGCCTCAGGGCCGGATATGTCTCTGGGGCTGGCTGGTTCAACTGGGACGCCTGGCCATTGATGCAGGGCAGCTTTTATCCCGATGGTATCGACTGGGCCTCGGGCCTGTTGCACGCTGCTATCGGCGATCCCTATCTGACTCACTTCCTTCACCGCTGGTGGGCCTTTGCCTTGGTGCTGATCCTTATCGTCATGGCAAGGAAATTGCGGGCGGCGCGGCGCCGTGATGTCTCGATTGCCCTTCACAGCGCTTTCGGCACGCAGATCCTGCTCGGCATCGCGACAATCTGGTCAGGAATAGGCATCTGGCTTGCCGTCGCGCACCAGCTCGTGGGGGCATTGCTTGTTGTAACAACCGTCTGGGCCGCTCATGTTTTGGGCCGGAAGGGCTGAATTTCTTGTGAATCTTCCGAGATTCGGTAGTTTCTGAGCCTGGCGGATACTTTGGTCGATGCGGCAAGATGATTACAAGGCCGTATGAGCCGCAACCTTCTCCGGGAGGAGAAGTGGCAAGGGAGGCATAGATGAGCGACAGCACGGGCAATCTACGCACGGTCTGGCTGGCCAGCGCCGCAGCGGTCCTTCCCATTGCCGCTGTCAACGTAGCGGCAGAACCAGTCGAAGCCGTGCAGCCGGCGAAATTCGCTCCGCCTTCCGAACCGATGATCCTTAAGCGCATCTTGCGCCGCCCTCTGCCGGGCGGAGCAGAAGTCATGACCTTGCGCAGTTATGAAATTCAAATCAGGCGCGAGGGTGCCGGCTATCTGATCGACGGCAAACTCATCGATGTTAGAACCGAGGTTCCCGGCCCTTTCGAAGCGCTGGCCGCAATCGAGAGGCAGCGCAGCGATGACGGCATGTTCCCGATGAAACTGGATGACGATGGACGCTTCGTGCCCTCACCGGCGAAAACGGCCGAGGCAAGCGCGCAAGCGGCAGGGCAACAAGCCGATGCAATGGTCTCAAGCCTGGGATTGTCAGCAAGTGAAGCGCGTGACGCCAGGAAATTCATCGGGCAAGTCAGCGCGAAACCCGCACGCACAGACTGGCCCAAGGATCTGTTCAGTCCCACCGCCGGCAAACGCACCGATACGCACACGATCCCGCTGCCCGGCGGAAAAACCGGCCACGTGTCCGTCGAGATTGATGCAAGCGTCCAGGGTGACTTCGGTCTTCTTACATCCCTCAAGCGCCATGTCACGACGAAGCTGGGAGACTCCACTCGAGTCACGCAGGAAACCTGGACCTTGTCGCGCAAAAGCTGAGTAAAATGGAAGAGGTATTATTTTACCTCCTCGCTAATGCCCGGTTTTGCTTGACTTGAAGGTGGTTTTTGACGATTGCGCCGCCATTCGGCTTACCCGCAGTGCGGATAGCAGTATTACACATGTCAAGAAATTGACCTTTCCGTTTGAAAGGAGTGGCCATGAAGGCGCTCAGCAAGGTCACCCGGTCGATCAAACCGTCCGAGGTGGAAAAGAAATGGCATCTGATCGATGCAGAAGATCTGGTCGTAGGCCGCGTCGCTGTCATCATCGCCGATATCCTGCGCGGCAAGCACAAGCCAAGCTACACACCCCATGTCGATTGCGGTGACCATGTCGTCGTCATCAATGCAGACAAGGTTCGCTTCACCGGGAACAAGCGTGCGAAGAAAACTTATTACAAGCACACCGGCTACCCCGGTGGCATCAAGAGCGTGACCGCAGAGAAAGTTCTCGACGGCCGTTTCCCCGAGCGTGTGCTCGAAAAAGCGGTTGAGCGCATGATCCCGCGCGGTCCGCTGGGCCGCGACCAGATGCGTGCACTGCACCTCTATAACGGCACGGACCATCCCCATGCGGGCAATCAGCCCGATGTGCTCGATGTTGCTTCCATGAATCGCAAGAACAAGGTTGACGCCTGATGTCCGATACCGAAACTGTAGAAAGCCTTTCCGACCTGAAGGAACTGACCAGTGAAGGTCCGGGCGAAGCTCAGGCCGAAACACCGCAAGTTCCCACCGCGCCTGCCACGCCTGCCATGCCGCTCCGCGATCAGATCCTTGATGCGCAGGGCCGTGCTTATGCCACCGGTCGCCGCAAGGATGCCGTCGCACGCGTCTGGCTGAAGCCGGGCAGTGGCAAGATCACCATCAATGGCCGTGATCAGGAACTCTATTTCGCGCGTCCGACGCTGCGCCTCGTTATCAACCAGCCGTTCCAGATTGCTGAGCGCGATGGCCAGTATGACGTTGTTGCCACAGTAAAGGGCGGCGGACTTTCCGGCCAGGCAGGCGCCGTCAAGCACGGCATCGCCCAGGCCCTGACCCGATATGAGCCAGTGCTTCGTGCCCCGGTCAAAACTGCCGGGTTCCTTACCCGCGACAGCCGCGTTGTTGAGCGTAAGAAATACGGCCGGGCCAAGGCTCGCCGTAGCTTCCAGTTCTCAAAACGCTAAACGCCAGACACGTTCTGCTTACATTGAAAGGGGTCGCTGGTATTACAGCGGCCCTTTTTTTGTGCCCTCATCGGCAGGCTTGGACTGCGCGCTGACATGCACGGCCTGACCATCAACAGTAATCACGTTAAAGCCGGGCGGAGCCGTGCGCAGCCGGGTAGAAAGCGTGCCGGCACCGATCATGCGCAGAAAATGGCCTTCAACCTCATACGTCAGATCGAACGGGACATGGATATGGCCTGACAGCACAATATCCGCGCCTGCTCTGGCCAGAGCTGCAAACGCCCCGTCACCATCAATGGTCGGATTGGATGAACCGGGCGGGCCAGCCATCAAGGGATGATGGCAGGTGACGATTTTCAACCGAGAATCGCCCGATAGCGCCGCAAGCGCGGCCAGTGCCTGCGCCAAAGCATCCTCTCTTATGACCCCGTCCGACCACGGAAACCGGCGTTGCGCCGGAACCGTCGTCAGCATTGAAACGAGCGCAATCCCCGGAAGATCGGGCTGGGAGGCCACCGCCCCGGCCAGCGTGTCATAACGCTTGAAAGGCGTCCTGAACCGCTCGACCAGATTATAATAAGGCATGTCATGATTGCCGGGTTCCAGAATGACCGGAACGCCCAGGCCGCAAAACCAGTCCCTCGCCGCTGCAAATTCGCGCTTCTTGGCACGCTGGGTAATATCTCCGGTGCAGATCACGGCATCGGGTTTCTCTCGCGCAACGGCCTGCGCGAACCAATCATGCGCCGTCTGGTCCTCAACACCAAAATGCACATCGCTGACATGGAACAAGGTAACCGGTCTGCTCACAGCCGTCCTGAAAGAATAAGCCACGCCGACAATCCATTGAACAGGCTGTATATCAGGTAAACCCAGGCCCAACCGGTCATGCCGGCATCGACCATCAGCATCGTGCCCAGCAGGGCAATGAATTCCATGGCAAAGCCCAGCTGGCCACCCAACAGCCCGAAATAATGCGCGGTGCGCGTGACCAGCGGGTGGCCGCTTTCAAGAACCGCCTTGTGCATGGCGAAATTGGCGACGCCAAGGACAAAGAGCATCAGGATGGCCATGATCGGCAAACTCTAAACTGAATGACGGCAAGCCGCCAGTACGATCAGCCCGGCTGTAGCAGGCCTTCTTTCGCAATCTTGTCCTTCCAGCGGCGCGGTGCAAGCGTGTGGACATTGTTGCCTTCACTATCAACCGCGACTGTCACTGGCATGTCCTCGACCGTAAATTCATAGATCGCTTCCATACCAAGGTCCTCAAAACCAACGACTTTTGCTTCGCGGATCGCCCGCGAGACCAGATATGCCGCACCGCCAACCGCCATCAGATAGGCGACTTTATGCTTTGCAATTTCAGCCACAGCGCCCTGCCCGCGCTCGGCCTTGCCTATCATGGTGAGCAAGCCCAGTTCGAGCATCGTGTCTGTGAACTTGTCCATTCGTGTAGCAGTTGTCGGACCGGCAGGGCCGACGACCTCGCCCATGACCGGATCGACCGGGCCGACATAATAGATCGAGCGGCCTCTGAAATCGACCGGCAGCTCCTCGCCTTTGGCCAGCATGTCCTGAATGCGTTTATGCGCAGCATCGCGCCCCGTCAGCATCTTGCCGCTCAGCAGCAGACGGTCGCCATGCTGCCAACTCTTCACTTGCTCTGGCGTCAGCGTATCGAGATTGACCTTTTTTGCGGCCGCGTCAGGCTGCCATTGGACGTCGGGCCAATCGTCCAGCTTGGGCGTTTCAAGGAATGCCGGGCCAGACCCGTCAAGCATGAAGTGGGCGTGGCGTGTCGCCGCGCAATTGGGGATCATCGCTACAGGCTTGCCAGCGGCGTGGCACGGCCAGTCGCTGATCTTGACGTCCAGAATGGTGGAAAGCCCGCCCAGCCCTTGCGCGCCAATACCAAGTTCATTGACCTTGTCGAAGATTTCGATGCGCAGGGCTTCGATGTCATTCTGCGGGCCGCGCGCTTTAAGCTGGCCCATGTCGATCGGATCCATCAGGCTTTCCTTGGCAAGCTTCATGCAATGTTCGGCCGTGCCGCCAATACCAATGCCCAGCATACCGGGCGGGCACCAGCCAGCGCCCATCTGCGGGAGCATTTCCAGCACCCAGTCAACGATGTTGTCGTTGGGGTTCATCATCTTGAACTTGGACTTGTTCTCCGATCCGCCGCCTTTGGCCGCAACGTCGATCGAAACCGTATCGCCGGGCACCATCTCTACCGACAAGACACATGGCGTGTTGTCCTTCGTGTTGCGCCGGGTGAAAGCCGGGTCCGCAAGGATCGAGGCCCGCAACTTGTTTTGTGGATTGTTGTAGGCCCGGCGCACCCCTTCATCGACCACGTCCTGCAACGGCATTTCCGAGCCAAGCCGGCAGTTCTGTCCCCACTTGATGAAGACATTGACGATGCCTGTATCCTGACAGATCGGTCTATGCCCTTCGGCACACATGCGGCTGTTGGTAAGGATTTGCGCAATCGCGTCCTTGGCGGCAGGATTCGCTTCCGCCTCATAGGCTTCGCCAAGCGCGCGGATATAATCCATCGGGTGGTAATAGCTGATATATTGCAGCGCATCGGCCACGCTGTCGATCAGATCCTGTTCGCGGATGGTCACCATCTCGGCCATGCTCATGCGCTCCTAAGAGAGAGGGTTTGCCGCCCACATAAGCGCACGCCCACATTCCGTCAAAGCGCTTGGCGAGCCCGGCCGCTTGGCCTAGAAGGCGCTTCTTGATAACCATCCGAGCCTGCTGGCGCAGAGCTATGAGGAAAATGCCGGAAATGCCGATGACCGAGGATCGCACCGCCGACCAATCGATGAACGCCCGCCGCGCCATGATTGACAGCCAGCTACGCACAAGCGGAGTGAACGAACCCTGGGTGCTCGCCGCCATGGCGCAAGTCGCCCGTGAGGATTTCGTTCCGGCGGCCATGCGCGATGCCGCCTATATCGACCGCGCCATTCCGCTTGGCAACGGGCACTCGCTCGCCTCTCCGCTGGTCCATGGCAAGATGCTTGCCCAAGCCGTGCCAGCACCGGAAGACAAAGCGCTGCTCGTGGGTGATGGCGATGGCTATCTGGCCGCTTTGCTACGCCCCTTGGTGGGATCGCTCGATGCAATTTCGCCGGGCGCGGCCCAAGAAAAGCGGGGCAAAGGCACATATTCTCTCGTCATCATCGATGGCGCGATTGAGGACATGCCCAAAGCGCTTGGCTCACAGCTGGCCGAAG
>JAHRVR010000041.1 GCA_019090585.1 Sphingomonadaceae bacterium | reverse complement strand
TCATCGGGAATGGGCGGGCCGCGGATTTCGGGTCGGTTTGCTTTGCGGCCTTGCCCGCAGCATCGGCAGCGCGGGCAACAGGCTTCAGCGTGTCAGCTGGACCGAGGGTGGCGCGAACATTCGGTTCTGGGGTTGAGGTTGAGCCTGGATTTGCGGTTGAGCTTGAGGTTGGGGTTGGGACGGCACGAAGCGCCCTGCCCCTGTCAATCGACAGAATGGGAATAGCCAGCGTACCATCTGCAGGCACAGGAGAAATTCCCGCTTCGGCGTGCATTTCCTCGGTTTCGGAATCCTGCAGCGAGATATCCATCGCGTCATCCGGCAGTTCGCCCGGCAATGAATTGCCGCCTGTTTTGCCGGCAAGATTGCCGGTCAGGTCGATCGGCGGCGGCGGAGTGCCGACATCGAAAGCTGGAAGAGCGGCTGCCACATCGGTTTCGGCCTCTGAATGGCGAGCCAGAATGGCCGTGAAGCCCTTGTCTGGCAGGGTTTGAGCGGTCATTTCATCTGCGCCGCTCGCAATCGTCAGGGCGCTGGAGACGGCAGATTTGACGGCAGGCTGGATCATGAAATGCACTTCCTCGCGTTAATCACGTCGAGGACTATTCAATATCCGTGCCAAATCGCCGATAGGGGCCAATTTCAACGGGGTTTTCGCGCTTCTCGATGGCTCTGCTTTGCTCCTGCGCCCGGTCTTCGACTGCAGCGCGCCTGCGTTCCGCGAGATGCAGCTCCGTCATCTTGGCATTGGCCATGTCCCGGGCCCTGGCAGTGTCGTTGGAGCTGCTTTCAAGAATTGCCTGAAGACCTCCCGTAAAGCGGCTAAGTTGCTGAAGATCGGCCCCATCGCGCGCTTCGGTGCGGCCAGCATAATCGGCAGCCAGACTGCTGGTGCGCCGGGTCAGCGCCTCAAGTTGTCCAAGTGTGGTTTCCGCTTCGGCGGCTTCGCGTGCTGCGGCCTGCTTGGCAATGGCGCGAATGCGTTCCAGCCGGTGCATGCGCACAAGCCGGGCACGCTCGGGCTTCATGGCCCTCCACCTGGATCAAACAATGCGCCAAGCTCGGCAATACTTTGATCCAGCGCGACGGCCTCACCGGCATCCTGGCTGAGAAAACCGACCAGTTCGTCTTGCATCGCAATCGCCTGATCAAGCTGCGGATCGGCTCCGGCGCGGTAGGCCCCCATAAGAACCAGATCGCGGTTCGTCTCAAAATTGGCGACGATCGCGCGGAACTTACGAGCAAGGGCCTGATGTTCAGGGGTGACAATATCATTCATGACGCGGCTGAGCGATGCGGCGATATCAACCGCTGGATATTGCCCGCGCTGCGCCAGGTCGCGTGACAGCACGATATGCCCGTCGAGAATTGAGCGGGCAGTGTCAACGACAGGATCGTCCTGGTTATCGCCGTCGGCAAGCACGGTGTAGATGCCCGTTATCGAGCCGCCGCTGGCAGAGGAATTGCCCGCCCGCTCAACCAGTTTGGTGATGGCGGCGAGCGCCGATGGTGGATAGCCACGCGCAGCCCCGGGCTCGCCCAGCAGCAGGCCAATTTCGCGCGCTGCATGGGCGACGCGCGTCAGGCTGTCCATGATAAGCAAGACCTTCTTGCCGGTTGCGCGAAAATGTTCAGCCATGGAGGTTGCCAGCATCGCACCGCGCAGCCGCAAATTGGGAGCATGGTCAGCTGGAACCGCTACGATGACGGTGCGATCACGCATGGGGCCATGCATATGGCGGGATACGAAGTCCGACACTTCGCGGGCGCGCTCACCGATCAGGCCGACAACAATGACATCGGCGCTCGATCCGTGGGTAATCATATTGAGAAGAACCGATTTTCCGACGCCCGAGCCAGCCATGATGCCGATGCGTTGGCCCACGCCAAATGTAGCCAGCGCATTGAGCGACCTGACGCCTGTATCAAAACTCTCACACACCGGGCTGCGATCAAGCGCGCCAGAGCGGATGCCGCCCGATGGCCACTCGCTGGCCGTGTGGATTGGTCCGCCGTCATCGATCGGCATGGCCTCACCATCGATGGATCGGCCCAGGAATTCCCTGCCGACCGGCAACATGCCGGGATGTCCTTCGGCCCGCACCAACGCGCCGGGCCGCAACAAAACGGTATCACCAAGCACCATCATCAAACTGCGCCCGTTGCGAAAGCCGATGACCTCTGCCGGCAATGTCCGGTTTGGCCCATGGTTGATACGGCATAACGATCCCACGGGCACTGAAAGCCCGCTAACTTCAACCAAGCCGCTGTCACACGCAGAGACAAGGCCGCAGCGATGCGGGCCCAGAGCAAGCGGTTCGGCGCAAAGGTTATCCAAAATCGGATCGAACAAACTCAGCATCGCTGTATTGCTTCGCTAATTTCGCGGCGCCAGGCAGCCGGCCCATCCTCCACCGCGCCATTGGCACATTCCACGCGCAAGGCCCCGCGTTCCAGTGCGGGGTCCGCTTTGACGTTCCAGTCAGCCGCGAGCCGACCCGAGACCATATCCATATCATCGGGGTGCAACCGGATTACCCGGTCATCATCGGCGCGTTGCATCATGGCAACCGCAAGCGCGATGCGGCGTATCAGTGCATCTTCATCCATCGCCAGCGGTGCGATGGCGGCTTCGCACAGGGCCGCCACGGTATCGCGAAGCCTCAGTTGCAATTTCTCGGCCAGATCTTTGTCCAGCTTGGTGAAAGACAGCTCCAGACTGGTGCGTGCCTCATCATCCTGACGAGTCTGTTCCTGCGTCTGGGATAGTCCGTCGGCCAGACCGGCGCAAAACCCCTCATTGTAGGCGTTGACAACGGGATCATCCGATTCGGATCGCTGAGCGCGATCTGCAATGCCCGGCACCGCGTCGGCGGATCTTGAGAACTGCGCGATCTTCTGAAACCCGCCGCTGGACCCTAGCTGCGAATAGACCGCGGCGCCCGCTCGGGGCTGCGATTGTGGCTGGGGCACTGGCGGAGGCGTTGCAGCGCCGGATGCCTGGTCCGGATCAAGCGGATCAGACATAGTCTGCATCGCCCGATCCGAAGACAAGTGTGCCGTCAGCTGCCAGCTTGCGGGCCACCGCCACGATCTGTTTTTGTGCGCTGACAACATCTTCAAGCTTGAGGCGGCCGCGTGCCGCAATTTCATCCTGCACGCCTTCGGCAGCGCGGCTCGACATGGCACCAAAGAAGTGCCCGCGCTCTTGCTCGGTTATGCCTTTGAGCGCGTCGATAAGGGTTTCGCTTTCGATCTCGCGCAGAAGCGATCCCATCGCTTGCGGATTAAGGGCGAAGAGATGTTCAAACTTGAACATCTCGCCTTCGATCTCTTTGGCAAGTGCTTTGTCGCGCTTGTTGATCGTCGGCATCACGCGCTTTTCCATGGCCTTGCCGGAATTGTTGATAATCTCTGCTGCATCGCGCGGTCCGCCCACTGTTAACATGGCCTTGCCGTGAGACGCTGAAATGCGCCGGGTGAGCAGCTCTTCCAACATGACGATCGCATCGCGCGAAACGGGGCCAAGCGTGGCAATCCGGTGGACAACCTCAGCCTGATTTTCTTCGGGCAGGTCGTGCAATATCTCCGCCGCAACTTCAGGATCGAGCTGGACAAGCAGCACCGCGATGGTCTGGGGATGATCATCCCGTATCAAAGGGGAAAGCGCCTGAGCGGAAAGCCACCGGGCCAGCTCAAGCGGAGAGCTTTGTGGCTGGTCGGGCAGTATGCGTTGCATCAGGTTATCAGCTTTTACCTCGCCAACAGCGTGAGTCATGAGCGAGCGAATCTGGCCGATCCGGTCATGGGGAACCAGCCCGATGTTTTGGGTCTTGGTAACAAATTCGGCAATCGCATCGGCAATCACAGCCGGGCTGATTTCCCCCAGAGCGCACATCTTCTCGCCCAACAGGCGCAGTTCATCCGGTTCCAGCTGGGACAGGATTTGCGCCGCCTGAGTGTTATCAAGCAGCATCACCATCACGGCGGCGTTGTCCGCCTCGTCCATGGGCAAAAGTTCAGCCATCATGCAGGCTCCGCATCGGGTTTGTTCAGCATCTCGCGCAAGGCCACAGCGACACTGTCAGGCTGTTCCGTGGCAAGGCGCTGGGCCGCGCTGACGCGTTCAGAAAGCATCGCCTGATTGATGGCAGACGGAAGCGCTCTGCTGGCAGATCCGGCCACGGAATCATTCTCATCGCCAGTCCCGCCGGTGTTCGCTTCATTTGTCCCGGCGCTGCGTTTCAAGGCCTTGATCAGCGGACGGACGCCAAGCAGGAGCACAAGTAGAACCGCAAGCAGGGCCACGCTGTTGCGGACAACGGTGGCAAACCAAGCCGTTTCGTAAAAGGCGACCGGCTCATCCACGACGGGCTTGAAGCTGCGGGCCACGACAGTAACCTGATCGCCGCGCTTGGCGTTAACGCCAACAGCGGCGCCGATGAGCTGCTTAAGCTGTTCGATATCGGCTGGCTTGACCCCTTTCGACGCGCCTTTGCTGATAGCTACGGCAACGGAGAGCCGCTTTATTTCACCGGGAGCAGAGTTGGCGACGGATACTTCCCGGCCAAGCTCATAAGTGCGCGATGAACTGCTTTCGCCGTTGGTCGGCGCTTCAACTTGCGGCGCGGTGTCGGCACCTGCCGGCGGGCGATCTTCCGCAGTGGCCGCCGCTGGCGGCGTATTGCTCAGCACGCCGGGAACTCCGGATGCCTGAGCGCGCCCGCGCGATGTCGATTCCTGTTGTGTCTCGGTCCGGACAACACCTTCCTTGTCATAGGATTCGCGCGCTGAGGTAACCTGATTCATATCCAGCTCGACCTGAATTTCGCTTGAGAAATTGCCTTCGCCCAGCATTGGCGTCAGCAGTTGGGTCAGCTGCACGCGCAGCTTTTGTTCCAGGCGGCTTTGCAGTTCGAGCCGATCATTGTCAGCGCTCTGGTGCTTACCATTGCGGGAGGACAAAAGCTGTCCGTGCTGATCGACAACCCGGACGGAATCGATCGACAGACCGGGAACGGAACCGGCAACGAGGTTGACGATCGCCGTTACCTGCCGGTCAGTCAGTTCGCGGCCACGTGCGAGACGGACCATGACAGAGGCCGAAGGCGGGGACGTATCGCGTATGAAGACTGACTTTTCGCCCTCGGCAAGATGCACGCGCACCGATTCCACGCCATCAATCTCCATGATAGACAGCATCAGATCGTGTTCCCGCGCGGCGCGCAATCGTTCAAGCTCCATGGTGCGGCTTGCACCAATGGGAAGGCTGTCCAGAAGCTGGGCTCCGCTTTGCGGTGTGGCCAGCGAACCTTCTGAGGCAACCAACATACGGGCGCGGTAAAAGTCGCCATCATCCACGCTCAATGAGCCGGTCTGATTGTTGATGGAGTAGCCGATCGATGCGCTCTCCAGCGCCTCGACGATTCCTGCGCGTTCGCTGTCGTCCAGCTGGGAATAGAGAGTGCGCTGTGCCGATGGAGCAAGCGCAGACCATGTCAGTGCCACGCCGCCCAGGGCGGCCATGCCGATAAACCACGGCAGCATCCGGCGAACCGGTTCCTGCGCGGTGAACGTCTTCAACTGAGCAAGCAGCGGAAGGCCTGGAGCGGCAGTGCCTGAAGACAACGCGCCGGCCGGTGCGGATTCAGATGCGGGGACAAGGTCGCTCATTTATCAAACCCCCATGCGCATGATATCTTGATAGGCCGAAAGCAGTTTGTTCCTGACCTGCAAGGTGGCTTCGAAGGCGACTCCCGCCTCCTGCCGTGCCAACATCACCCGTGCAACATCGGTTACTTCACCGCGCTGATAGGCATCGCCCAATTCGGCTGCCTTGGTCTGGCTGGCGTTTACACCGTCCAGTGCGGAGGTAAGCGCGCTGGCAAAGTTGCTTGCCGGTTCATCGGTCTTGGCAACTGCGCCGGTGGCTTCGGGCTTGTGCAGCTCTTGCAGCACTTGCGAGCGATCGATGATCTGCTGGCGCAAGGCGATAATCTGCTGAATCCCACCGCCGCCGCCGCCGCCGATGCTGCTGATCGTGCTCATCTTCGGCCTCCGGCTACGGCTACGGCTATGCCGGCCTCACGGAATGAGGCGAGGCGATAGCGCAAGGTGCGTTCGGAAATTCCAAGCTTCCGTGCGGCCTCGGCGCGGCTGCCACCGCAAGCCTCAAGCGTTTCGATGATCGCGTTGGCTTCGGACTCCTGCACGATATTTGAAAGCTTGCGAGTGCCGCCCTGCGGGATCTCGATCGGTGTCATCTGAGCGCTGACCAACTGGGCCGGGCTGTCAAAAACGATGTGCTCTGCTTCAATAGCAGGCTTGCCATCGGCGAGGAGCAGCGCCCTGCGCACGACATTTTCAAGTTCGCGCACATTGCCGGGCCAACTGTGCAACTTCAGCATTTTGAGCGCCGCATCGCTGATCCATGGGATACAAGTGCCTATGCCCGCGTGGCGCAGAGCCAGAGCGAAAGCGAGCGGGGCAATATCCTCGGTGCGTTCGCGTAGCGGCTTGAGCGCCAGTGGAAAAACATTAAGGCGATAATAGAGATCTGCCCGAAAACGGCCTTCCTGTACTTCGGTTGGTAAGTCACGGTTGGCGCAGGCAATAATCCGAACGTCGACCTTGATCGGCCGGGTAGATCCGATCGGGACCACCTCACCTTCCTGAAGCGCGCGCAGCAACTTGGCCTGCAGGGCCAGCGGCAGCTCGGCGATTTCGTCCAACAGCAGGGTTCCGCCATCGGCTGCCCGGAAAAAGCCATCGTTCGCCTGGCTTGCTCCGGTGAAGGCGCCTTTCTGGTGGCCGAAAAGCATGGCTTCGAGCATGGTTTCGGGAATGGCCGCGCAATTGACAGCAACAAACGGTGCGCCGCTGCGCGGACTGCATTCGTGAATGAAGCGAGAGAGCACTTCCTTGCCAGTGCCCGTAGGCCCGTTAATCAGAACGGGGATTTCACTCACCGCAAGGCGCTGGGCCAGAGCAATGACTGACAGGCTTTCCGGATCGGCTACGATCGGTGTGGAAGGCCGCGCCATGCAGGCCAGCGTTGCAGCCAAAGTGGCCTCGCTGTCCGGGTCACGATAGGTCAGTTTCAGCTTGTTCGTAACTTCGCGGGTGATGCCAGGTGCTTCCCCGCGATCAAGCGTGACCGCGTGGATGCGCTGCGGCAGGGATGAAACCTCGGATCCATCGCGAAGCAGGACATCGGTATATGAGCCGTTCGCTTCGGCGATTGCGGAAACACGCTGCGTCAATGATGCGTGTTGCCCTGCAACCTTATCGCTGAACTCCAGACTGCTCATTACCGTCCCCCCAAGAGTAAACCCATTTCTAAAGCCGGTGTTAACCATGCTTCGAAATGACGTTTTGCATGGCACTGGCAAACGGAAGGAAAACTCTTGCCTAGGTCTTTATACGGGATTTTCGGGCGTTGGTTTCGCAGGCCCACCTGCAAATCGGACTTTGAGAACAGGCCCGATTGCCGGTCCCCTTAAATTTCCCCGCCGATTGCCGGTCTTCCTATTCGGTAGCTGCACCGGAAACGCCGGCCTGGCTCCTCCGAAATGAGACTATGCACGGGAGCATATTATGACTGTTATCAATACGAATATTTCCGCACTGAAGGCCGCGAACGCCTCCAACTCCGCATCGAAGATGGTGGGCACCGCAATGGAACGCCTTTCATCGGGCAAGCGCATCAACGGCGCGAAAGACGATGCCGCAGGCCTCGCCATCGCAACCAAGATGACCGCAGATGTGCGGTCCATGAACCAGGGCATCCGCAACGCCAATGACGGTATTGCGCTCGCTCAGACAGCTGAAGGCGCACTCAACGAAGTGAGCAACATGCTGCAGCGCGTTCGCGAGCTGGCCGTTCAGTCGAAGAGTGGCACTTACGCTGCTGAAGACCGCGGCTTCATGGATGCCGAAGTTGATGAGCTTCAGGCCCAGATCGACGACATTCTGACCAACACGCAGTTCAACGGCGTCACGCTGTTCAGCGGCACGGCTGGCACGGACGTTACGGTTTCGATCGCAACTGGTGCGGCTACAACCGATACGGTTACGCTTACCAGCCTGGGCATTGATGGCACGGCGCTGACCACGACTGCGCTTGACGTTACAACTGACGTTCTTGCCGCAGCGACCATTGTCAACGTCGATACCGCGCTTGATGATGTGAACGCCACGCGTGCCACGCTTGGTGCTGGCCAGAACCGCCTTGATTCGGTCGTCAACAACCTGACCACCAATTCAACAAACGTCGCTGATGCCCGTTCACGCATCGAAGATGCTGATTATTCGCAGGAAACCACTGCGCTGGCGAAAGCTCAGATCCTTAGCCAGGCTTCAACCGCGATGATCGCTCAGGCCAACCAGAGCAGCCAGAACGTGCTGTCACTGCTGCGCTAATAACCAGAAACTGGTTTCACAAATAGCCCTGCCCTCCCGGGGCTTATGCCCGGCGGCCATTCCAGGTCGCCGGGCATTTCTTTGTGTGTCGGTAAGAGTGCAGGGACGGCCATCAAACAACGCTCCGGTCCCCAGAACCAGACCTCTCAGGAGCCAATAGGCCCCGCAAGGCCAACCGGCCGCCTCGCCTTATGGCGCGCAGCCAAGCGCGCAGCTGCCCGCGCCAGCCGTCTGAGGTTCAATCGGCAATCCAGAACGAGCGGCAGCTATAACTGGCGCTGAAATCCAACCACAAAGACAACAGCAGACCATATTACGCGAGGAGGCAAGCGCCTGCCAAAGTCATGGCAGTAATGACTATGCTGACCCCCGCAACAAAGGCCGGGATCGCCGCAGCTACGGTTCGCCGCCCCCGCACCTCCTACTGATCCGGCAAGTCGCGGGCAGAAGCTATCCGGTAAATTTGAGCGTCCATGGCAGGCACTTTTCTGAAAATGCCCCGAGTACACGCCGGTATCCTGTTTTAGCCTCAGGCGCCGGGCGCAGGCATCCGCCCGCCTGGCTATCCTCGCATACGCTGGGGCAGCCGGTTGCCCTTGCGGGCCCTATTGGCTCCGGGGCAGTGCGATGTTGAGAGCTCGCTCCCTAATTCATCAGCAGGATAGATATCCGTCTGTTTCGCGGATCGCGGGGGTTGCTGGCGATCAGCAGTTCCCGGTCGGCGACGCCTTCGATGCGGTGGAAACGGTTTTCAGCAAGGCCTGCGCGCAGCAGCGCCTGGCGCGTGGCTTCGGCTCGCCCGGCGGACAGTGACCAGTTGTTGCCGCCACGGTTAGCTCGCCATGGCAGGGCATCGGTATGGCCGCGAATGGTCAGTTCGCCGCTATCAGCGGAAACGCCATCGGCAATAATCTTGAGCAAACGCCGGGAATCGGTTGAGAGCACCGTTGTACCCAATCGAAACATCGAGAAATCGGCGTTATCGACCAAGTCTATCCGCATACCTTCACGGGTTTTGACGAGACGCACTTGCCGCGCCATCCGGCGCAGATCCGCCGTAGAACTAAGCTTTGATTCCAGTTCCCGTTTAACCTCACTCAACCGTTCGAAACGCTTTATTCTGCCTGCCCCTTCCTTGGGGCCACCTGTGGTATCGCGCGGAACGGTTAGTGTTCTCGTTCCCGTCTGGCCTTGCCGGTTGGGATAACTGTCCACATCAGTGATCGAAGATCCGCCCAGCACGCCATTGGCGCCGGCGCTGCCTTCTTTCAACTTCACCAGCGTTGGTGTGAAATAATCGGCCAGCCCCTTGCGCTGGTCTTCGGTGGTGGCGCCCAGCAGCCAGAGCAGCAGAAAAAAGGCCATCATCGCGGTTACGAAATCAGCATAAGCGACTTTCCAGGCACCGCCGTGATGCCCGGCTGCCACGACCGTGATCTTCTTGACGATGATGGGGGGTGGAAGCTCGTTCTTTCCGCGCCCATTCTTGGCCGCCATCCTATTTGCCCCTCAGTGCGTCGAGCAATTCCGAAAGACCAGGGCGGACCGCATGGCCAAGCCCGGAGCGGGCCGATTCCACGACCAGCGGCTGAGGCCAGCCATGCAGCGATGCGATGATGATCTGCTTCACCGCGTGGAAGATCTGTTCGTCCTGTTCGAGCACTTGCTTCAGGCGTCCGGCCATTGGCGAGACGATGCCATACGCAAGAAGAATACCAAGAAAGGTTCCGACAAGGGCGGACCCGATCATGCCGCCCAACACGGCAGGCGGCTCGTCGATAGAGCCCATGGTTTTGACGATACCCAGAACGGCTGCGACAATGCCAAGTGCCGGCAGCGCGTCCCCCAGATTTTGCATGGCATGTTGCGGCTCATACATCTCGTGGAAGTGCGTCTTAAGGGCATTGTCCATGACTTCTTCGACCGCGTGGGTTTCCAGCGAGCCTGAAGAGACAACGATCAGCATCAAGGTATCGGCGATGAGCGCGATCAGTGGTTTGTTTTTGAGCAGGCCCGGAAATTCCGCGAAAATTGCAGAATTTTCGGGTTCGATGACATGGCTTTCGAGCGCGACAGGGCCTTCGCTGCGCAGCAGCTTCATCAACCGCGTGGTCAACGAGATTGCATCAATATGGTCCTGCTTGTCATGCATCGGACCCTTGAATACTTTGACGATAGAGCCACCAAAGGCTTTCAGTTCATGCATGGAGTTTCCGGCCACGATCGCACCGACGGCCGCGCCGCCGATAATCAGCATTTCGTGCGGAATGGCGTGCATCACCGGACCCAGCGAGCCGCCCGTCAGGGCAAAACCGCCAAACACCATGATCAGCAGGATGACGACACCGATTGCAGCAAACATGAACTTAGTCCTCTAATGTCCGGGGGCGCAGGTCAGCGCAGCATTTCAAACAGGCTGAGACCGGAAAGACGGACAAAGCTGGCCTGGCTTGCTTCCAGCACGACCATCAGTTGCTGAAGTTGTGCGATGGTTGAGGCGATGTCGGTCGCGCCGATGTCGATGACTTCGTTGGAGCGCAGCTCGCCAAGCTCGATCTGCTGTTCCACGGTTAGATCGATCCAGGCAAGCCGTGAGCCAACCACGGTTTGGCCAGTCGTGATGGAATCGATACCGGCTGTGAGGTTTGGAAGAGCATCCCGCGCTGCCGCTGCAGGATCAGGCACGGCGCCCTGCAAAGATTCGCCCAGCGCTTTGATTTCGGCCAACAGGTCAACCGGAGTGCCGCCAACATTGTAGTTGAGGAATTGCGGGCCAGTCAGCCCGCGCGTAACGTTCTGCCCCTCGCCCAGCGCCAGTTCTCCGGGCAGAGCCGTGCCAAGATAGACGGCATTGCCGCCGCCATCGAGTGTATAGGCATCGCCCGCAGTCTCTCCGCCAAACAGCGAATGACCAGCTGAATCACGAGAATTGGCCAGTGACACAAGGTTGCCATGAATCTGGGACATCTCAATCCCGATCCCGGCACGCTGCGCATCGGTTAGCGTATCATTGCCCGCTTGCACGGCCAGTTGACGCGCGCGAATTACATAGTCCGCGAATGAGGACAGCGCAGCATCGGCAAGCGTCAGGTCAGACTCAGCCCGATTGGCATTGTCCAGATTAATTTCAGACATATCCTCTGCGCGCATCAGGCCGCGCAACCGAGAGGCGGCGACCGGATCGTCGGATGACCGGCTCAGCCGCTCGCTACTTCCGACCTGCTCCTGCAATCGTTCCGCTTGTTTGCGAAGCGTGCCGATGTCTTGCATGGACCGCCCATAGAACGCGCTGGTGCTATTGTTGGTAATTGTCATGGTGGCCTCACCTGATGCCCAGAAGTGTATCGAACAGATCGCTGGCAACCTGCATCACCCGGCCTGATGCCTGGAACGCCTGCTGATACCGAATGAGGTTGACCGCTTCATTGTCGAGATCGACGCCCGCTTGTGCCTGAAGCGCAATGGTCGCGTTTGCGGCGATGGACTGAAGCGCATCGCGCGTGACCGCGCGGCCCGCAACGCTGCTGGAAATGTCGAAGATAAGCCCGTCCATCTCTCCAGCCGGATTGGAACCTGCAAGCGCAGTGCGCAGAGCATTGAGATTGGCAGGATCGCGGCTGCCCGGGCCAGCGCCTGCTGGTGCGGTGGCGATCAGCGTGCCATCTTCAAAGGCAAGGGCAATGTCCGCCGCGCCGGTTCCCAGCAGCATCGCTGGCCCGGCATTGCCATCCAGATCAACGCCGCCGGCCTGCACTGCATTTACAGTGGAAATCAGATCATTGGCGATCGTGTCCAGCCCCGTGCGCACGTCATTAAGCTTGATTAGCGCCTGTGCATTGCCGGCCAGCGATCCTGACATTGGTGCAACAGGCGTGCCATCCAGGCTGAAGGATATCGTGCCGTCGCCTGCGGTAGCCATGGCAAATGGGAAGCTGTTGCCGCCCGCCACCAACTGCGGGCCTGCGGCCCCGCCCAGCCGGACTTCAACCGTTGTGTCCGCATTGATGGTCACGTCCAGATCGGTAAATTCGCTCAACTTCTGAAGCAGGGAATCCCGCTGATCGAGCAATGTCGTCTGATCGCTACTGGCATCAGCCGCGCGCGCAAGCCGGAGGTTTACGCGCGCTAGTTCGCCGCCGAGCAGATTTACCTGATCGACTTGATCTGACGCTTGAAAATGAAGCGAATCCGACGCCGCATCAAGGCTGGTCGCCGAGAGATTGAACGAGCGTGTCAGAGTGCGTGCCTCTTCGACCACGGCAGCGCGCAGCGAGGGATCGACAGGATCCGAGGTAAGTTGTTGCAGCGCGCCTTCGAACCGGATGATCGCGGAATAAACGCCTGTCTGCTCAATAGAGGTTTCGATGTTCTGCAAACCGGAAAGCTCGGCATTTGCGCGGGCAAGATCTCCGCTTGTGCGCCTTGCCTCTGCCTGGCGGAACAGATCTGCATTGCGCACGACCCGTTCAAGCCGCACACCGGAAAGAGATATATCTCCGATGCGGCCAATGCCGCCCGAAGCAGAGACTTCCCCAAGGTGAACGCTGCGCCGGACATAGCCCTCAGACGCGGCGTTGGCGATATTCTGCGCGGTCACGTCCAGCGCGATGCGCGCAGTGCGAGTTCCGCTTCGTGCGATGGAGAGAAGGTCCGATCCCATGATCTATTCTTCCTTGGACATGTGGCGCGCCAGCTGCGCTTCGATGATCGAGGCAAAGCCGAATGCGCCGGTCTGAGAGGCGATCTCGGCAAATTTCTCGTCCTGCATCTGGCGAAAGGTGTCGGTCGCCTCGCTGCTGAACAGCGTTTCACCAAAATCAGTCTTGCGGGCAGCCGCAAGCATCTGGCGAACGAAAATCGCCTCGAACCGCTTCGCCGCAGCCGCCAGCTCTTCACGGCCGCCATCTGGCGCCTGAGAAGAGGCCGAAACCGCGGCCGGAGCAGAGAGAGAGGCAGAAACCGGTGTCATATCACGGTCATTTCCGCCTTCAGCGCACCAGCTTGCTTCAACGCTTCAAGGATCGCGACAAGATCTGCCGGGCCGACGCCAAGCAGGTTGAGCGCGTCAACAATTCTGGCCAGCGAAGCGCCAGGTCTGAACATGGCAATCCGGCTACCCTGTTCGGCAATATCGATCGCGCTGTCTTCCACCTTGGTGGTCTGGCCGCGGCTGAATGCTTCTGGTTGGCTAACTTGCGGATCCTCTTCAATCCGCACCGTCAGCCTGCCGTGGCTTATCGCAGCGGGCGAAAGACGCACAGCGCTGTTGATTACCACGGTGCCAGTGCGGCTGTTAATGATCACGCGCGCCGATGTTTCTGCAGGCGTTATTTCGATCATCTCGATCGCGGCCATCAGCGAGGCGCGCCGATCTGCTCCTGCAGGCAGGCGCAATGCAATGGTTACGCCGTCCTCGATAGAGGCAACGCCGGGCATCATCCGGTTGACAGCATCTCGCACGCGCGAAGCTGTCAGGAAATCCGCGTTAAAAAGATTATAGCGCAACAGCTCGGAGTTCTCGAACCCGCTCGCGACCGCGCGTTCCACGCTGGCGCCATCGGAAATACGGCCTGTCTCTTATACACATCTG
>JAHRVR010000040.1 GCA_019090585.1 Sphingomonadaceae bacterium | reverse complement strand
ATTGAACGGCCCAGCCAGCAGCACCATCGCGATATGGATCAGGAAAAAGGCCACCAGCGCAAAGGCGACAATGAAGTGGATCGAGCGCGCACTCTGCCGTCCGCCGAAAGCCTCGGTCACAATCGGCGCCCATGCGTCGGTGCCCGGTGACATCCCCAGCCCGGTAACGATAATCAGCGGCAGGGCCAGAAACAGCACACTTGCATAAGCCAGCTTTTGAAGAATGTTGTACTTCAGTGCCGCTGCGCCCGTGGGGAAGCGAAGCCGCGCGTGTTCTTTTACATCATGCCAGATATGCGATGGCCGCCATTCGCCGCGCGTAATGTGCAGGTCGCGCCGGATATGGCCGTTCACCAGCGACCAAGCCAGATAGACGAGCAGCCCCAGCGAAAGCACCCAGGCGAACGCCAGATGCCAGAGCCGCGCATCGGCAAGGCTGTAGCGCGATGGTATGGTCGACCACCACGGAAAGGCGCGGCGTTTCACTTGCCCGTCCCGGTCTTTCCAGACACCCAGAACGCCCGTTGTCTCCACCACCGCGCTGCCAATCCGCAGCATGCCGCGCCCTTGCGTAGTTGAACCGATCTGGAGCCATGCGCTGTCACTATTCGCGCCATACTCTCCCCAATAGAGCCGCGGGTGCGCGTTGAAGATCATCAGCCCGCTCATCAGCATGACCAGTACCGTCAGGGCATTCACCCAGTGCCAGATGCGCGTCGAGAGGCGATGCCGCCTGACAAGCGCGCCGCCCTGTGGGCTGGAAGATGATGCCTGTGCCGTCATCGCTTCAACGTAGCTGCCATACCTTGTTCTTCCAAATCTCTCACGTGGTCGGAGCGTAAGACTAGCCAGTTACGTCCGGCCTGCAAAGCCATGCACCCAGCACATAGAGCGCCGCCTGACGGCGATGCGGTGTGCGTCTGTGCTCTGCAAGGCAGATCCTTGCAATGGACCCGATCTGCCCCAATGCATCAACCTTGTCTCTTAACCAGTTAATGATTTTGCACTGCTGAGTCCCACGGATGGACGGCGGCGTTACCGGGCTTGTCCGGCCAGCGGCAGCTGCGCAAACACAGCCTCGCAATGCTGCCTTCCGTACTGTATTGTTAGTCATCGAATGGACGGCAGATCGCAAGATTTCCGGGATTTTTCCCGGGTTTTCGCGGGGGACGGTTCGTTGCTGATCCGCTCCGCCTGTTTAGAGGTTGGTCATCGTGCGGATCACAGTCCCGGCATCGCAGATCACAAGCTGGCTGGAGTCAGGTTACCAACTTGCGGCCGGTCAGTTTACCTTTTCCGTGCCAGACATATCGAGCATCTGGCCCGGTTATGGCTACGGCGACGAGATCGGCCAAGCCGGCTTCAGCCTGCCCGGCACAGCCATGGCTGGCGCCTTCGTATCCGCCATCGCCTTGTGGGACGAACTGATTGCGCCAGACTTCCACCAAGTAAGAGACGATGCCAGCTCGCGCGGTGAATTGCGGATCGCGGTTACTGACATGGATAGCAATCAGTCGGCCTACGCTTTCTACCCCTCATGGGTTGGCGGAAAGCCCGGGGACATCTGGTTCAATCCCAAATTCGGCCCGTGGGAGTGGGACGAAGGCGGCTTCGATTTCTACACCATGATCCATGAGATCGGACATGCAATCGGACTGGAGCACTTGTTCGACGCACCAGACGCACCGAAAGAGCTGGACAGCCATCGCTTCTCTGTAATGAGCTACGATCAGGTCGAAGAGCACATCGTCAGTTTTGGCTACAATAACGGGGATTTCTTCGCCTTCTACAACGCGCCGGAACCGCAAACGCCGATGGTGCTCGATATTGCAGCTGTTCAGGAGATCTATGGCGCCGATCCCGATACCCGCGCAGGCGACACTGTTTATCGCCTGAAGGAATGGAGCCCGGCGCTGCAAACGATCTATGACGCCGGGGGCAACGACACGATCGACTTGTCGGATTTCACCTTGCCCAGCCGGGTCGACCTGGATTCCGGCGCCTATTCCAGCATCGGCATGGCCAGCGCCCCGCAGCAGATCGCCCACTGGAGCGAAATCTTCCCGGAAAATGCCCGCTTCATCAGCTATGTGTTCGAAGAGCATCTCCAGGAAAGGGACATGGCGGCTTTTGAATACACCGATAATCTGGGCATTGCGCTATCCAGCGTGATCGAAAATGCGATCGGAGGCAGCGCAAACGATCATCTTTCGGGAAATGATGCAGACAATTTGCTGATCGGCAACAACGGCAACGACACCCTTGTGGGCCGCAGCGGCTCCGATCGGCTGGAGGGTGGCTCTGGCGATGATATATTGCGCGGCGACGACGATTTCACCGTCGCTGTCGGACCAGCCGCCGCAGCGCCGCCGGTCGAACCGGAAATACTGGTAGTAACGGACATCCTGGGCATTTTTGGCTTGCAGCTGATCGGCCTTGCACGGACAGGCAGCCTGCAGATCATTGATTCAACCACACCCGCAAAGGCATCTGCAAAGACAACAACGGTTGCTCCTGCACCAGACAGCGCCGCCGCCATCGTTGCCGAACAGGGTTCTGGTGAGGATACGCTGCTGGGCGGTGATGGCAACGACCTGCTCGATGGCGGACCGGGCCGCGACCTGCTCATAGGCGGGGCGGGTGCCGACCTCTTCGTCTTTGCGGACGGCGATTTCGCCGGCATAAGCGCATCGACAAGTGACCGTATCGAGGATTTCAGCCAGTCGGAGGGCGACCGGATAGACCTCAGCGCGATCGATGCTCTTTCCGGCGCAGGTGACAATGCGTTTCGCTTCATCGGCAAAGCTGGTTTCACCGGTAACGGCGGGGAACTTCGCTATGCTGACTTCGCAGACCACCTGATGATAACAGGAGACACGAACGGCGATGCCTTTGCCGATTTCGCCATTCGCCTCGACGATATCGCCACAATTTCCGCCAGCGGCTTCATACTCTGACGATTGAAGCGCGCGCCTGCGCTCTCGCAGCCCGGCTTACCGTGTCATCAACAACTTGTGCCGGCTGTGCGCCGGGCGCTTCGTTGCAGCCATAGTGTCCGCCCATTTGTGGAACTTACATTGACCGAGCCGCAGAGAATGTGGCAATTGCGCCCCACCTGCGGAACACACTGCAACCCGCACTGAAAACCGCAAGGTCAGCAAAGACAGAAAATCCCGGTTTTCTGCGCCTGAGCGGGCGTAGCTCAATGGTAGAGCAGAAGCTTCCCAAGCTTGAGACGAGGGTTCGATTCCCTTCGCCCGCTCCAACAGTTTGCAATGACTTAGGATAGACACGGCCCGGTCCTTCCAACATTGCGGCTTGATGTAGCACCAAGCCCCATTGTCGATCAGATGCTGCCGCACGATACCTATATCGAAACCCAGTTTGGAACCGGAGGCCGCGCGTAACCTTCCGATCAGCAGTCGACGGGATTGCGCCGGGCGATGATTTCTTCAGCGCGCGTTTCAAACCCGGACATGTTGGTTTCGGGATGGATCATCCAGAACTGGCCGTTCCTGACACATTCGAGACAGTAGGCCGCGACGTCATCCGGCGGGGTCATTTCGATGCCGCCCATCCGCTCTGCCAGCTCGCTCATTGCAACGCCCTTGGGCGGGGGGTTGGACGGATCGCGAAATTCATTCGGGCGCGGCGAATCAAGCAGTCCGGTATTGACCAGCTTCGGCCCCGGATAAAGCACGCCCACGCCGATATGCGGTGCGTGGGTAGCGAGCTGTATGCGCAGCACTTCGGTAAGACTGGTAAGGGCAGCCTTGGACGAAGTGTAAACCGGGGTCTGGGGCAGGGGATACAGGCCGCCGTTGCCAGAGGACGTGTTGACGATGAAGGCTTCCTCCTTGCGCTCAATCATGCGCGGCAGGAAGGCGTCCACGCCGTTGATAGGGCCCATGACGTGGACTTCGAAACCCCAGCGCCAGTCCTTCATTGGCAGTTCCCAGAATGGGCTGCGCGAATCGCCAAGGCCGACGCCGGCATTGTTGAACAGCAGATCGACATGGCCGTATTTTGCAAAGACCTGATCGGCCAGCGCCTGCATCGATTCCGGCTTGGTAACATCAGCGGCAGTGCCCTCTACGCTGCCAGCTGGCTTGGCGGCCATCAGTTCGCTGACGGTTTGTGCAAGCTTTTGTGCATTGATGTCAGTGATGATGACTTTGGCGCCGTCAGCCGCCATCTGCTCGGCCAGGCATCGGCCCACGCCGCTGGCGCCGCCCGTTACAACGGCGACTTTATCCTTGAAACTTTTCAATGTCTTTCCCCCTTGCCGAAACGTGAGCGCTTCACGCCGCCTGTTTGAACCGCGACCTGAGCGGCCCGATCTTTGACGCGATCTTGTTCAGCGGTTCGATGTCGAGATCAAAACATTCGGCCGCGTTGAGGCCGAGAACCCTTTCAAGGTCTGCTTCGTTGAGACCGTCCAGGGCGCCGTGCATCTGCTCGTCCGTGTTGGGCCATGTGCCTTCCGGATGCGGGTAGTCGGTGCCCCACATGACGCGGCCAATGCCGATCTTGTGATAATCCTCGTAGTTCTGGTCGTCCATCTGGGCGGAACTTCCGATCCAGACGTTTCGGCGCAAATATTCGGTCGGCGATAGCGCCAGTTTGGCGGAGTGATCGCCCATCTTGGCGCTGCCCTTTTTCACTTTTGCGCGGAAATCCATCATTTGCATGATCGCGGGCCACCAGAAGTCGCCGCCCACTTCGGTGAAGGCGACCTTGAGCTTTGGAAAGCGGTCGAACACGCCGCCAAAAATCATCGCGATGAGCGGGCGGGACAGCCAGAATGGATATTCGGAACAATAGATGCCGAGCCAGCCCGGGCTGGAACGGTCATAAGGTTGAGAGGCGCCCGAATGGAAATTTACGACCATACCGGTCTCTTCCAGCGCCGCCCACATCGGGTAATATTTGGGGTGATTGTAGTTGTCATACCCTTCGACGATGTGGCTCAGCTGCATGCCCTTGAGGCCGTTTTCCTTTGCCCAGTAGATTTCCCTGACGCTGGTTTCGACATCCCACAGGGCAGGGCAGAGCCCCATGCCCAGTCGCCGCAGCGGTTCGTCCTGGCAGAATTCGGAAAGCCAGCGGTTGAAAGAGCGTGCGCCGGCCCACTGAAGTTCGGGGTCGGCATCGAAGGGGCGCATGCCAAGGTCGCCGCCGAAGGGCGGTGAGTTGTTCTCTGTAATGCCATCGGTGAACAGGACTTCGGCGGCTACGCCATCGGCGTCCATCACTTTATTGCGGATCGCGGAATCCCAGGCCCCGTCCAGACCGTCGGCATTTTCGTCGCGCCACTTGGTGTTGAAATCGCTGATCAGGAAAGCGTTCTCCGCGTCGGCGCGCTCTGCGATCTCCTTGGCGAGCTCCTCGTCGAACTTTTCGCGATATTGCGGGTCAAGGTATTCGCGATAGCGTTCCGGCGGCAGCCCGGCATGGCCATCCGATGAAATGAGGAGATAACGGTCCATGTCTCTTACTCCAGAAAGTATATTGGAACCTGCGGCCTCTTTTGCTTCGGCCGGGTCGTTCCGCTGCTGTCTCTTGAAACTGTCGCTTCGGGCTGCTCGGTGCTGATTACTCGGCAGCGATCTTCTGCGGCTGGTCCTCGCCTGCATAGAACTGGCTGAACCACTGGCGATAACGCAGTATGTCGCCGTCGCCATCGCATAGCAGCGGATTGAGCCGGTGGATCTTGTTGTTCCAGATCGGAATATCCGCGACCACGCCCATCTCGCCCGCGACACGCTCGCAATAATCGATATACTGCTGTTCTGCCGCAGAACCGGGTTCCTGCTTGGGATAGGCATAGCTGAAGCGGATTTCCGTGAGATTGCGCTTGATCGGGGTAAGCAGCACCATCAGCCAGACTTTGAGCTGGGTATCCAGCGTCGTGACCTTCTGGCCAGCACCGTTTGCGATGGTGCGAACATGCGATTCCACGATTTCCTTGGTGCCGTCCGGGTTCTCGACCTCGTACGTGCCATCGGAGCCGGAGCGGCGGATATGGCCTTCGTATACCGCATTGCCCTCGGGCACGCCCGGAGCGCCGTGGACATATTTGAAATGGGCGATGTCGACCGCATTTTCCGCTTCTTCCTGCGGGCTGGTATAAGCGATCCATTCATAACGGATTTCGCTGTTCCATTCCGGGTCGGTATATTCTGGATAGTCGACCACATCGAAGATCGGTTCCGCATTTTCGGGATGGTACCAAGCCCAGATGACCCCGGCGGTTTCCTTCACGGGATAGGAATGGAGCAGCGGCTCGCGCTTTGCGATCGGCGGGAATTTTTTGGCATAGGGAACGGCCGAGCAGAACCCATCGGGGCGGAATTCCCAGCCGTGGAACGGGCAGGCCACCGAATTGCCGTTCACTTTGCCGCCAACCCCGATATGCGCGCCCAGGTGGGGGCAGTGCGCATCCAGGAGGCCAACTTCGCCGTCGTCGTTGCGAAACAGCACTTGCTCGCGTTCGAAATATTGCAGAGGCTTGACGTCACCAGGTTTCAGTTCGTCGCTGTAACCAACGAAATACCAGCCGTATGGGACACCCCACGGGAAATCCATGGAACGGTCAATCACGCTGTCGGGCTTGCTATCGATCATTCCGGTATCTCTCCGTGCTCTACTCATGCGTCTGACGCGCTATGATTTATACATCGTATCTCATTCAGCAGATAAATGTACCGCCTGTCATCATTTTTTATCCGTGAGACTTCCGGGGCGGAACCGCGCGTGGGTTCCGGGTAATGAGAAAATATACATAACCCTATGAAATCAAGTGGAAAAACTATGGCCCTTCCGCATTTTCCCGGCTCCGCCCGACAACGAGTTCAGGTGCTGGAAAGTTCAAACTGGCGGAATATGACCGGCAAAACGGTGGATAGGAGGGGCCGACTCGGCGGTACTGTCTTGCCCCGGCGGTGGTCATGCGGAATCACGCAGTATGGCAATTCTCAATGATAGATGGATTCGGCAGCAAGCCACCGAGCAAGAGATGATCGAGCCTTTCGTGGAAGCGCAGCGGCGTGATGGCTGCATTTCCTATGGGCTTTCATCTTATGGATACGACGCGCGCGTGGCGGACGAATTCAAGATCTTCACCAATGTCGATAGCGCCGTGGTCGATCCCAAGGATTTCGCATCGAACAGCTTTGTCGATCGCAAGACAGACGTGTGTGTCATCCCGCCCAACAGTTTTGCCCTTGCCCGCACTGTCGAATATTTCCGGGTGCCGCGTGATGTGCTCGTGATCTGTCTGGGCAAATCGACTTATGCGCGTTGCGGTATCATCGTGAATGTTACGCCGCTGGAGCCGGGCTGGGAAGGCCATGTCACTCTTGAGTTTTCGAACACCACGCCGCTGCCTGCAAAGATCTATGCCAACGAAGGCGCTTGCCAGTTCCTGTTCCTGCAGGGCAATGAACCGTGTGAGACAAGTTATGCTGACCGGTCTGGAAAGTATATGGGCCAGCGCGGTGTGACTTTGCCAAAGATCTAGAACCCGAAGCTGGCGAAGAGAATGAATGATGACAGTTGACGAATTGCTCGCCCGTGAGGCGATCCGCGATACGCTGGCCAAGTATAATGTCAGCGGCGACGCCATGAAGACCGAAGACTACGCCGCCTGCTTCACGCGTGATGGCATTATCGAGTCAATGGACCGGGAGGGCGGAGCAGGCATCCACTATGAAGGGCGCGACGCAATCCTCGCATGGCAAAATGCCTGGAAGAATACCCCCAAGGGCGCGGAAACTACAACGAGCGTGCAACGCAGGGCAAAGTTCGTTCGCCATAATCTGACCACCTGCAAGATCGACCTGACTGGCCCTGACACTGCGAAAGCGCGGACTTACTGGGTTGTTCTGACCGATGTCGGTCCAGATCACAGCGGCGTCTATCTCGATGAATTCCGCAAGGAAGACGGCCAGTGGCTGATCGCGCACCGTGTTGTGCGGACGGACTGGTTTTCGCCCGACAGCAAATTTGGCAACCGCGATTAAGCCGTGTGGGCAGACCGGCGGCCCCGCTAAGCCGCTTACCAGCGGATCAGCGGCGGGACTGCGAAACGGCCGATAATCGCGCTTAGCGTCACCGGCAGCCCATGCCACAGCCCGATATGCATGACCGAATCGATCGGACAGGCGAAGGAAAAAGCGAATATCCCCGCAGAACCGGCAGCAATACCCGTCAGAAGGCCGGCGCGCTCGGGTGATGTCGGTGCGCCTCTGCGCAGCCAGAGCACCAGCGCCGCACCCGTAATTAGGCCGAAAAGGATCGCGTATCCCAGGCAGTAAACACCGTGGGATGGCTCACTTTCCTGCCAGGCGGCCGATCCCCGGATGAGCGCCAGGATAAGCGCTGATATTGGCAGGACTCCGGCCATCGCCAAGGCCCATCCCCAGCCGTTGCGTCCGCTGCCGATCCGGGGCGATGCCATCATGACCACCGAAGCCGCGCAGGCAATGCCCAGCAACAAAAACAGCCCGCTGGCCAGCAGGAATATTCCCTGCGGCTGGCCGGAGACAACATCGGGCCGGACCGCGAAGAGCAGCATGACCAGCAAGGCGGCAAGGCCAATCCCGGTCAGCGCGAGCGTCATCCCGTGCGAGAAGCGAAAGGGCCTGACTGGTTCGAGCTGATCGACAAGGCCGGAAATCAGCGTGTCGGTTTTGCCGTTCATGGTCTTCATTCTTTCTCGATTATGGCGGCGAGCCTCTTGATGCCGCGATGTATGTTTACTTTGACGAGGGATTCGCTTTGTCCGCTCGCCTGGGATGCCTCGGCGATCGAATAGCCTTCTACTTTCACCATCTCGATCACTCTCGCCTGGTTTTCAGGCAGCATGGTGAATAGCCGTTCAAGGCTAAGGCGGGCGGTAATCGCCGGTTCGTCTGATTCTGCAATGACTTCCGTTTCGACCGCAGCGTCATCTGACCGCGATAGCTTGCGCAAGTGATCGACCCAGCGATAACGCGCGATTGCCGCCAGCCATGGCAGGAACGGGCGGGACGGATCATAACTTGCCAGTTTCGTGTGGAGCGAAACGAGCACTTCCTGGACAACGTCTTCCAGGTGGCCGGGGGCGACACGGCGGCGCAGATAGCTTTTCAGCCAATTGCGCGCCTCGAAAAGCAGCGTCGCATAAGCGCGCTTGTCACCCTTTTGCGACATGGCCATGAGCCGGGTCAGTGTTGCGTCATCCGTGCGCATTGCCATCTCGCCTTGTCAGCAGCGCGTCGAGGGAAAATGCCCCGCCGCCGCGCACCAACAATATCACGCACATCGCTACCCACAAAATATGCACCTGCCACCAGGCATCGGGATAGACGAAGATCTGGATGACCATTGTCATGCCGAGCAGGGCAAGCGCGGAAAGCCGTGTGAACAAGCCGATAACCAGCAGAATCGGAAAGAGGTGCTCGGAAACGGTCGCCATAATGGCGGCAAAATCAGATGGCAGCGGCACACCTGCATATTCCTCTTCGAACAGGAAATATGTTGTGTCGCTGATCGAAAACAGGCTGTCGTCCTCAACCTTTGTCCGGCCTGAGCGCCAGAAGATACCGGCAAGAGCGATGCGCAGGAAAAGGAGGGCAATGGCTTCCGGAATCTTGCCTGACACGAATGTCACAGCGCGATTGTAAATGGCAAACATATGCCCTCCTTATACTGCGAGGACGAGCGACCCAGCCCCTATCATCGCAAGCAATGAATTGAGACCGTCCTCAGCATCCTGTTCGCTGCCGAGCGCCAGAAGGTTACAAACAGACTGCGAAGAGATGAGATTTTCGAATTGCCGGGCCATTGTCTGGCTGGCCGTGCAGATCAGCACTTCGGATTGCGGGCGAGTGAGGAGCACGGCTGGCGCATTTGCCACATCCGGAAATTCTTCTGCGAAACCCGCGTCCGATACCGGCCCTGCCAGCCGCGCGGCGGGATGGAGCGCGACACAGGTGGCCAGCAGGCCCTCTTCAGGGAGCCTGGCAAGCTCGGTCAGTGCCAGCGCATTCATTTCGGCGGCGTGGTAACTTTCCAGCCATGCCCATTCAAAGCGGGCGAGGCAGGCCAGTTCTCTCTCGTCATGAGCGCTCAGGCAATTGGCAAATTCTCTGCCGATTGTCGCCAGCGGCTGGGCGGAACATGCCGCCGTCTCGGAAAATTCGCGGGACAGCGCGTTAAAGCGGGCATCACCAAGCGCCTGGCGTGTTCGTGGGAAAGTTTCTTCCAGCGCAACAAGCCGCGCATGGGAAATCGTATTGGCGTGGACGGAAAAACCGCGCATCACAGCGTGCTGCGGGCCAAGGAAAGCATCATAGTCGACAAAGTCCGGCCCCTGTTCAAGAGCCTCCATCATCGAGCGTTGCAAAGCCTCAAGCCGCATTGCGCATCTCCGCTTCGCGTATGATCTGTCCGGCCTTTTGCGCTTGGCCGGTAAGCACGGCGTAGTCTGGTATGTTCGTGTCCCATTCGATCAGCACCGGCTTTGCGCCTGCGCGCTCTATGAAGCGGCGGAATAATTGCCAGGTCAGCTCAGTGATCGCTGAGCCGTGATCGTCGATCAGCAATGCCCCGTCGGCATGGTGTTCCACGGCATGGCCGGCAAGGTGGATTTCGCCAACCAGATCGGCATTCACCGCATCGACCATGGCCCACGGATCAAGACCAAGATTGGCCGCGCTGACTTCAATGTTGTTGATGTCAAACAGGATGCCGCAGCCGGCCTTGCGGCACAGCGCGGACAGGAATTGCGTCTCATCCATTTCGTCGCCCGAAAAGGCGAGGTAGCGCGAGGGGTTTTCTACCAGTATTTCACGGCCCAGCGCGTCCTGTGCGCGGCCGACCTGGTCTGCAAAATGGTTGAGGCATTCGTGCGTATAAGGAACCGGCAGGAGATCCGGATAACGGCAATTGGCCGTCCCGCTCCAGCTCAGATGGTCTGAAACCATGGCCGGCTCGTAACGATCGCACAGCCGGACCAGTGCCGCGAGTTCCTCTGTGTTCAGCCCGCCCGCTGAGCCCAGTGAAAGGCCAACCGAATGAAAGCTGAGCGGGTGAAGCTCGGCAATGGCGGTCAGCCAATTGTGCGGCGGTCCACCATCGCAGAAATAGTTTTGCGGATGAACTTCGAACCAGCCGGGACGAAAAGGTCCATCATCCCGGCTGGCGGTAGTTTCGGTCGGCGCGTGGCTCAGCACATCACGATAGTGTTGCGGCTTGAGGCCAATCCCGGCTGAGGGGGGCAAAGGAATCGGGATCGTCACGCCGACCGAAATCGCAGTCTCTTAATTCGTGGGAACGGGGGCGGCGTTGCCGGCATGTGCGCTCAGCGTCCCGCCCATCGGCACGCAAGCGCCCTTGGCGACGTATTTCCAGGCATTGCCCTGATAGTCTGCAGTAGAGGTTCCTGCACAGCTTGTGCCCGGTCCGGCAGCGCAATCGTTCTTTCCGGCAAGCGCGATGCCATAGCATTTTTCCTTGGCGCCAGAGCTTCCCGCAGTGGCGGGAGTTGCTGCCAGTGCAGCGGCGGCGAGCGCCCCGGCTGCCGCTACGATCGTTGTCTTGCGGTTCATGTGATTGGTCCTTTTGCTGTTGGTCGGGACGCACTTGCGCCTCATGGTCCAGTTCGCCGGGGCGGGGCGAAAGGTTACAGTATCTTCGGCGAACACTCGTGGACGCTACTGTGCAGGCGCGGTTGCCATGAAATTTGGCACCAGCTGACCTCCCTAACCGCTTGTTAACCATTCCTTGCAACATGTTGCTTTCATCTTTCGGACGACACAGCGGCGGGGGAAAGCATGGTAACGATGCTCAAGAAAAGATCGGCTTTGCTGTTGCTGGTCGCGATGGCGGCGATGATCTTGTGCCTGGCGCTTGTCCCGGCCATGGACTGGGGGATCAATCTGGGTGGTTCCAAGCTGCATCTTCTGGCTTTTGGGGTGCTGGCGGTAATTGGCTCGCTGGGGTGCCCCGGGCTCAATCCGCTTGTGCTATTGGCAGGTCTGGCTGGCTTTGGCGGCTCGATCGAATTGCTGCAGGGTTGGATGGCGGTGGGGCGCGAGGCGCAGTTGCAGGACTGGTTTGACGATATCAAAGCCGCCACCGCGACCATCACATTGATTAGCCTGATCCGGCTGTTGCCGATCGACTGGCGGCAGCGGCTATGGTCGCGCTCCCGCCCGATACACGGCTGACGCTGTTCCCGGCAGCAATGCGAAACGCTCAACATCGGGTCTGACCATGGCGATGCGGTTACTGAATAACGCCGCGCCGCGTGCAAGATTGCGGGCGATTTCTCGCAGGTGAGGATTGAGCGGGACCGACGGAAAGAACCCGTGCCGGGCTCTTGCGGGCTCAGTGCGTGGTCAGTCCAGACTGCGGCCGATATTGGCCTGATTGGCTCGCTGAATAAGCTCCACATCGCCAGCCACCGCGCGCACGATTTCCGCCAGCTTGGCAACATCGCATACGGTGAGCACGCGCCCTTCCTGCTGCGAGATTCCCTGCTTGTGCAGATATTGCAGCTCTCGTGTCACGGCTTCGCGGTGGGTTCCGATCATGCTTGAAAACTGCACATGAGTTGGTGCCGGGCTGATCGTCGCGACGTTGTCCGTCACTCCCGAATCGAGGCTGAGGCGCAGCAATTCGCAGTGAAGCCGGCTGCGCACGGCCAGTGCGTTGAGTTCGAATATCCGTTCGGTCAATTGTCTTATCTGGCCGACCAGTCGCTGGGCAATCCACTCAGCCGCTTTGGGATCGCGCAACACGTTGTCCCGGAACAGCCCGCCCGGTATTCGCGCCAGCGTGCACTTGCTGGAGGCCATGACGCTGGCAGAGCGGGGCTGGTCGTCAAGCGCGGCAAATTCGCCGACGATGTCTCCCTCGCCGACATTGGCAAGAGTGATCTCTCGCCCGTTCATGGATTGCAGTTCGACGCGCAGGGTTCCTTCGAGCACCAGGAAGACATCGGTGGTTGTGTCCTGGTGACCCATCAGAATCTGCCCGGACTTCAACTGCATGAAACGCGCATGATCAGCCAGCGAATCAGCCAGCGAGGGCGGCAACAAGAGCTTGAAAGCCTCGCGATTGTCCTGAGGTCCTGCCATGACGCGATTGTGGGGCGCTCTGGCGGCGACGACAAGTGCCTTTTGCACAGCAAGCCGATCTGAGCGGAAAAGTCGCGTGCATTACCATGCGTAATTCCGTAATTACGAAATACACCGACCAGCCGATGCCCGGATTGCAAGCGCGAGTCACTTGCGGCAGTCTCGGGTTAAAATATGGGTCTTGGAAGAGGAAGATTGCAATCATGAAACTGGCTGAAGCGAAACATGCCTTCATCACCGGTGGGGCAAGCGGTATCGGTCTTGCTATTGCCAATGCGCTGGCCGAGCAGGGCCTTAATGTCACACTGGCCGACATTGACGAGGAAGCTCTTGAGAAGGTGGTGGCAACACGCGCCAACCAGTTTCGCGGCGTGCGGCTCGATACGCGTGATCGGGACAACTGGAAAAGTGCGAAGGAAGAGTCCGAGAAGGTCTTCGGTCCGGTTGATATCCTGATCAACAACGCCGGTATTGCACCCCATGGCAAGGAATTTGCCGATACCGACCCGAAGAGCTTCGATACACTGATTGGTGTCAATCTGCTTGGACCCGCCAATGGCGTCCTCGCTTTCGCCGCTGACATGCGTGAGCGTGGCAAGGGCCACATCGTCAACACCTCGTCTGCTGTCGGGCTGATTGCCATGGGTGGCGGCGTGGGCGTTTACTCGATGGCCAAGTTTGGCGTCACCGCCATGAGCTTGGGTCTGCGTCAGGACATGGCGCCGCACGGGGTTGGCGTTTCAGTGCTGTGCCCCGGCATCGTTGCCACCAATCTGCACAAGAACACGGTCAAGATTGGCGGCGAGAGCAATGATGATCCGGATGCAAAGCCCGCGCCCACAGTCACGCTTGACGAAATCGGCAAGATGGTGATCGAAGCGATCGAGCGCGACGAGGCGGTGATTGTGAGTGACAAGAACGGTTGGGCCATGATGGAATACCAACTTGCGCCGATCAAGGCAGCGTGTGAGCTGCGCGATCAGGCCTGAGAGCGGGAAAGCACTGACACGGTAAAAACCCGAAGCATCGCCAAATGCGGTGTTTCGGGTTAGACACGCAGACTTGGTAATCTGATTCAGGAGGAGCAAGTCATGTCCGATGTTGCACAGTTGGAACAAATTTCTGCGTATCTCGGCATTTCCAACCTGATCAGTCGCTATGCACAAGTAGTGCGCTATGATTGCCCCGAGCAGGTGGCCGACCTTTATACTCTGGACGGGGTGTTCGAAGTGCGTCGCGGCGCTCCCGACAAAGCCGAACATACCGTTCGGAGCAGGGACGATGGCCGCGAAGCCATTCGCGCATCCATGGCGGCGATCAAGGGCCTGCCGCATCCCGTCCCGCTCATCCACAATCTGCTGGTCGAGGCGGATGGTGACCGTGCGATTGCCACTTGCGTAATGGAAGGCCGTCTTTCCTCAACCGGAGAGTCTCAGTTCTGGGGTGAGTACAATGACACGTGCGCACGGCTGGACGGGCGCTGGTTTTTCGCCTCGCGCATCTTCACGATTTACGAGGCCGGCAGCACGATCTGAACCTGCTGCCGGTTCTCGTCCTGATTCTAGCCAGCCAGTTCGGTGCCGAAGGCGCGGGCCAGCGCGGCGTTTCGCAGCTGCGTTGCCGTCATCATTTGCGGCGTTGCCCCGGCTGCTCCGAAGCCGTGATAAGCGCCCGGAATCACGTAGATCTCGGCCGAGACACCCGCGCGGGCAAGCCGCCGGATATAGTCCAAGTCTTCTTCCAGGAAGAGGTCGAGCGCGCCTACTGTAATGAAAACAGGTGGCAATCCGGAGAGGTCCTGGGTTCGCGCTGGGGCCATTTCTTCTGTCACTTCCGGTCCGCCCGGTTCGACGCCCAGCAAAGACTTCCAGCCGAAGTGGTTGGAGGCAGGCGTCCAGACGAATTCGCCGACATAGGGATGCGGATCGCTGGTTGAACCGGTCCGGTCATCCAGCATTGGCGCATCGAGCGCTTGCAGGCAGATCTTTGGCCCGCCCATCTTGCGCGCATGGATAGCCAGAGCTGCGGCATGTCCTCCGCCTGCGCTTTCTCCCGAGACGGCGATCCGGTCCGGATCGATGCCCAGCGTATCGGCATTGTCGCGCATCCAGCACAAGCCAGCGTAGCAGTCGTCGCGCGAATCGGGCCACTGGGTTTCGGGCGCCTTGCGATAATCGACCGAGACGATCACACATCCCAGCGACAAGGCAGTAGAGCGGTTGGAAATGTCGTTTATCTCCGGCGTGCCGATCACGTAGCCGCCGCCGTGAATATGGCAGATGGCGGGCCGTTTGCCTTTCGCATCCCCGGGGGGTGTATAAATGAGTAAGCGAATGTCGGGCGCGCCGCCGTGGCCGGGGATGGTGCGTTCCACGAGGGAAACCTGTTCCAGTCCCTCTGGCAGGGGCGGCGTTTCCCTTTCGGAAAATCCGTCGCGAATGACATTCACCCCCAATTCGAAATCAAGGCTGGGATAATCCTCAAGGGCAGCCTTCAGCTCGGGCGCGACAAGGTGGTGGGTGGATTGTGGCTTGTCTGTGGAACTCACGACAGATGTCTCCCTCATTTTTTATGATCTTGCGCGCAACTGTGCCGATATTTGCTGCGGCGGCAAGCCCGTTATGTGCTTCGCATCGCGTCAATAAGGAGTTTCCCTTGGTGATCCGGTGCTGTCCCGGCCCGGTACGATGCTCTCGCATGGTGCCCGTTTCGCCGCATCTGCGCTTTCGCACCGGCGGGTGGGTTGCCATATGGCAGCACTGGCGACCCTGCCCTGCTATTCGTGGAACGAACGCAAGCCATGCCCAATTTCATGCCGCTTGAAACCTGGCGGACCCAGATGCGGGAATTCCAGCTCGATTGTGTTGCAAGTACGGCGCAGGAGCAAGCGGAGCGGATCAGGGAAGCAGCGGACCTGTTCCCGCGCGCTTTTGCTTTGCCAACCGGCAAGTCCGGGACTTGTGGTGCGCTTGCCGCGATCGAGAGTATGCTCGCATGCCGCGCCTATGAAAGTGCGGCGCTGACACTTGTGGAAGACGATGCGACCTTCATGCTGTCGCGCGGAGGCGATGGCTGCTGCCTGGCAAGCATGGTTTCCTATGGCGGAGATGAAGAGGTTATCGCCCAAGGTGCCACTCCAGCGCTGGCTGTGCTGGCCGTTCGGGCCGCGGCCCTGCTTGCCGGCGTTGGCGAGCGCTGCTTGCCTGAATATCTGACGCGGCAGCCACCGGCCTCGCGTCTCAATTGATGGGCGCCTAGCTCACCAGTTCGGCCTCTATGGCGATCCTGATCGCTTGCGAGGTATGGTCCGCATCCAGCTTGGTGAGCATGTTTGCGCGGTGGATTTCAACGGTTCTGGGGCTGATGGAGAGTTTGTCGCCGATCAGGCGATTAGACAGCCCGCTGGCGACACAATCGAGCACTTCGCGTTCGCGCTCGGTCAATTTCCTGATGCGTCCCTGCGCCATGGCTTCGCGCATCCGGGCATTGCCAAGGCCATCGGTGCGGGCCGTTGCGTTCATGATAGACAGTTCAAGATCTTCGGTCGAAAATGGCCAGATGATATAATCCATGGCCCCGTTGAGAACGGCGTGTGCGATCTGGCTGGCCGTGGCGTGTTCACCAAAGGCGACGACAGGGAACCACTCGCTATGACTCGTCATTTGCGCGATCAGATCGCTTATTGCCGTGCCTTGGTCATGAATCAGGATTGTTCCGCCACGCGGCCAGCTTTGCGCAAGTTCGCTGACCGTTTCAAATGGCTCGATATGAATGGAGTCTGCCGCCAGCGAATGGCTGATCTGTGCGCGGCGGTGCATGTCAGTGTCGATCAGTGTGAGCGTTCGGCGGCGTTCCATTATGCAAACTCCCTAGAGGATTTCGCCTAGGGAGATATTCGCATTTCGGTCCGCGATGCGCGCTTCGAAACATCCGTTTTCGAGATGAAAGCGCAGCATTCTTGCGGCATCCGGCCATGCCAGAGCATCAGGTTCCGCGCCTGTAGCGCCTATTGGGTTATCATCCAGATTGGAGGCAAATCCGGCAGGCCCTCAGCTTGCGAGCCTTACTCTCTGGCAAGCTCGATCAGCATTGCCTGGCTGAGGATCTGCGGCAGCTGGCGCGGCGCGCCTGCGCCAGATGGGTACCAGACATAATGGGGAACGCCTGCGGCACCTTGTGCGGTCAGGTAACGGGTGATCGCGGGATCGCGCCGCGTCCAGTCTCCGCGCAGGACAACGACTTGCGCTTTCCTGAATGCCGCAAGGGTTTCAGGGCGCACGATTGCGATCTGTTCATTGACCTTGCAGGTGATGCACCAGTCCGCAGTCATCCAGACGAACACCGGCTTTCCAGACTGGCGTGCTTTTTCAAGTGCGGCCTCGCTGAAGGCAATTGCGCCGGTATCGCTGTGCGCAGAGGCTTCCGGTCTGGCGACAAGGCCGGGAAGGACGAGAAATGCGGACAGGCAGAGTGCAACAAGGCCGGTTGCTGTGAGGCCAAGTGCTGCTTTTCCGCCTCGCTGCCGGATGCCAGCTGCGCCAAGCAGAAGGACAAGAAGTGCGGCTATGGCTCCGGCTGCGAACGCGAAATTCAATCCGCCCACCCGGCTTGCCAGCCACAGCAAGGCCAGCGCTGTCAGCCCCATTGGCAGGGCCATCCAGCGGCGAAAGCGTGTCATCCACGGCCCCGGCCGCGGCAGTCGATTGCGCAGCGGCGCAATGAAGGCCACCAGGATGAAAGGCAAGGCAATGCCAAGGCCAAGCACTGCAAACAGAGCCAGCGCAGGCACGACCGGTAGCAAAAGCGCCGCCCCCATCGCTGCTGCCATGAACGGCCCGGTGCAAGGCGTTGCCACGAAGGCGGCGAGTAGCCCGGTTACGAATGCGCCCTGCGGCGAGCCGTCGCTGGCAAAGCCGGGGACGGTAAATTCGAACAGGCCGATGAAATTGGCCGTGATCGCTGTCGCCAGTAGCAGAAGAACGGCAATGACACCCGGTTCCTGCAACTGAAAGGCCCAGCCAACCTGCTCTCCGCCAGCCCGCAGGAGCAACAGCAGCGCCCCCAGCGCCAGACTGGCGGCAATGACCCCTGCGGCATAAGCCATGCCCTCCATACGTGCATGGGATTCGCTTTGCCCGGCGCGGGCAAGGCTCAGCGCCTTGAGGCTGAGGATCGGAAACACGCAAGGCATGATGTTGAGCAGCAGCCCGCCGACCAGCGCGCCCAGCAGCAGGACCGGCAAGCTGGCTATGCCCGCAGGCCCCGGCGCTGTCTTCAAAGGTGTCCCGGAAGGTGGCACCACGCCGGGCGATGCCGTGAAGGAAAGGCCCATGCCATCGCTGCCGAGCCGCAGGATGCCGTTTATTGTCTCAGTGTCACTGGCT
>JAHRVR010000002.1 GCA_019090585.1 Sphingomonadaceae bacterium | reverse complement strand
CCGCGATACGCTATCCGGAGAGTGTTTCAGGGCTCTATTTGCTCTGGATTTCGGGCGGCTGGCTTGGTCTGGCCGTGCTGGCCAACCATTATTACTTTGACTCAGCTTTTGCAGCTGTGAGCGGCGGCATGGAGGCGGTTTCCGTGCTGCCCGAATGGCACGAGCAGCTTCAGCTCAATCCAGGCAATCGGGAGCGCTTGCTGGCTCTCGATCCGGAAGAATTCATCGCGACGATGCAACGTTGGGCGGGCTCTTTCTTCCCGCGCAGCGAAGCACCCGTTCCCGGCCTGGACCCTGATGAACTCGCAAACATCAAGGCCCCAACCGTGATCTTGCGCAGCGGCAAGTCCGACCTTCACCATACGCGTGAGACGAGCGAGCAACTGCACAAGATGATGCCGGGTTCCGACCTGCGCGAGCCCCCTTGGGGAGATAACGAATGGAACGAGGCAATGGTGCGAAGCGAAGTTGACGACGCTCTGTTCAAGAGCTGGCCGCAGCTCGCTCCCGACATCATTCGTTTCACCAAAACAATTTGACGGATGAGCCGGTGACGCGGCTCGATATGTCCGAGTCCAGCCATATTGCGTTCTTTCGGCGCGCGAGTTGAGGGGGCAGGCTCGTCCCGGCTTGTGCAAGACGATCTGTAAACCCGCGCGCTGGCGGTCCGCTTTCTGACCGGGTTTTGGGGAAGAACAGGAATGTCTTCCTGACCCTCTGCGCTGATGGTAGTTGCCCCCCAGCCTGAACCGACCGAGGAGAACTATGTGTCCGGCCTGCGCCCCGATATCGATCCCGATGGACTGCTGGAATATTCGGTTGTCTTTACCGACCGCTCGCTAAACCACATGAGCCAGTCATTTCAGGGTGTGATGCACGACATTCACGCGACGCTCTGCGGCGTTCACAATGCCGATACCGCCGTCGTGGTGCCGGGCGGGGGGACTTATGCCATGGAAGCGGTGGCGCGCCAGTTTGCCACGGGCCGCAAGGTCATGGTGATCCGCAACGGGTTCTTCTCCTATCGCTGGACGCAGATTTTTGAGGCTGGCTCAATCCCTGCTGCGCAAACCGTCCTAAAGGCACGCCGCGGGGGCGATACGCCGCAATCGCCCTTCGCACCCGCGCCGCTTGATGAAGTGGTCGCGAAAATCAGGGCGGAGAAGCCCGAAGTGGTGTTCGCGCCGCATGTAGAGACTGCATCGGGAATGATTCTGCCCGATGATTATATTCAGGCGATCGCCGATGCCGTGCATGAACACGAAGGGCTGTTCGTGCTCGATTGTATCGCATCGGGCTGCGTATGGGTGGACATGGCGGCAAGCGGTGTTGATGTGCTGATTTCGGCGCCGCAGAAGAGCTGGTCGGCTCCGCCCTGTGCCGGTCTGGTGATGATGCGCGATACTGCGCTGGAGCGGTGCCGCGCCGCAACGTCGACGAGTTATGCTGCCGATCTGGGGAAATGGCTTTCAATCATGGATGCATATCGCGGCGGCGGTCATGCCTATCATGCCACTATGCCCACCGATTCATTGCGCGTTTTGCGCGATGCGATGCTTGAGACAAAGGCGGTGGGTTTTGAGCGGTTGCGCGATGCGCAATGGGAGCAGGGCAACGCGGTGCGCGCGATGTTGGCCGCGCGCGGGGTCCGCTCGGTCGCCGAAGAGCGGTTTGGTGCACCGGGCGTTGTTGTTTCCTTTACCGATGATCCGGAAATTCAGAGCGGCAAGAAGTTCGCGGCGCTGGGCTTGCAGGTTGCTGCGGGCGTTCCGCTGATGGTGGATGAGGGGCCCGATTACCGAAGCTTCCGTCTGGGGTTGTTCGGCCTCGATAAGCTGAAAGACGTGCCGGCAAGTCTGGCCCGGTTGGAGGCAGCGTTCGACGAGGTGTTCTAGGCGCGCGCCGCCCGGCTTCACACCTCTCGCCGGCAACTGCGCACTCTATGCCTCTGTGGCATATAGTGTTGTCATGGAACTGAGGCATCTTCGTTACTTCGTTGCGGCTGTGGAGGAAGGGTCTTTGCACAACGCGGTGCATCCGTGATCTTGATGCGGGCCGGAATCCCGCTCGTCTGGCAGTATGGCTTTGACGCTTCATCGGGCGCTTGTTCTCAGGCCACTTCCTGAACTGAAGATGGAGCTCCATCCGAGCCTTGCCATGCGGCCCAACCACGTAAACTCCGCAAGCGGGACGCTGCTTGCGCGTCTGCTTGAAGCTATCGACCGATACCAGCAAAACCTGGTTGCCGACGCTTATGTACCGGGGTATCTCGGCGGTCACCAGATTGTATCGTTGCCCAACCAGAGCTGAAGCGCGGGAACTCTCGCCGCACTTGTGGTGATATTCTATGCTGCTGCGGCATAGACTGGCCCAACGCAACAGCAATTGCGCGCGGGGCGGGGGCGACTTACGCGTTCATCCATTCGAAGGAGAGATTTCATGAATATTCACAGCAAGCCCACAAGTGATAGTTTACAGGGCCTCAAGATCATTGATGTCGATACCCATATCACCGAATGGGCCGATCTTTGGACATCGCGCGCCACACCCAAGTACAAGGACCGGGTCCCGCGGGTTAAAATGGTGGACGGCAAACCCGCATGGTTCCTGGACGATCATGATCTTGCCACGCCACACGCCTATAGCGCGATTCGCAAGGATGGCAGCAAGGCGCTTGGCAATGGGTTCCGGGAAATCTGGCATTCAGATGCTCATGACGGCGCCTCAAATGTGAAGGCCCGCCTTGAATATATGGACGGCGAAGGTATCGCAGCCCAGATCGGCTATACCAACTTGCTCGGCTTTGGCGGTCAGAAGGGCCAGAAAGTGGATGCCGATCTTCGGCTGGTGTCCACCCAGATCCTGAACGACGCGATGGCAGAAATGCAGGCGGAATCAGGCAATCGCATTTGCCCCATGATCATGATCCCCTGGTGGGATATCGATCTTGCCGTGGCAGAGGCAATTCGCGGCGCGGATATGGGGATGCGCGGCATCAACATGAATTCCGATCCAAACATTTTCGGCGTGCCGCATCTTGGCGATCCCTACTGGAACCCGCTGTGGGATGTTTGCGTCGATCGCGGCCTGCCTGTCAATTTCCACATTGGCGCATCGGACGATACGATGACGTGGTTTGGATCGGGCCAATGGCCGGGATACCATAACGATGTGAGGCTGGCCTTTGGGTCGGTGATGATGTTCGTCAGCAATATGCGGGTCATGATCAACATCCTGCTGTCGCGTTTCCTTGAGAATTATCCCGATCTGAAGATCGTTTCGGTCGAAAGCGGCGCGGGCTGGGTGCCCTTCATGCTGGAGGCGCTCGAATACCAGCTCAGTGAAGCCGGGCCGGATTTTGCAATACCGGTCCGCGAGGTCTTCAACCGCCAGCTCTATGCAACTGTGTGGTTTGAGCAGCGCAATCTGGTTGAGACGATCGGTCAGATCGGCGCCGATAATGTGATGGTCGAGACGGACTTCCCGCACCCGACGTGCCTCTATCCCGATGCACGCGGCCACTTTGGCGGTGCGCTTGACGGTCTGGCGCAGGCCGATCAGCGCAAGGTGCTCTTCGACAATGCGAAGAAGCTCTATAATCTGGATGTCTGAGCGTAGCTGTTGCGAGCCCGAGCTTGCACGAAACCTGGCGCTGGCGTTTTAGAGTCTGAATAGACGTTCGGTTCCAACCGTCTGTCTCTCCTGGCCACTCAATAGTCTGAAATCGTATTGAGTGGCCGGGCGGCGGCGTCCGCCCGCGCCGTTCGCAGCTGAGTGAGCGGACTGAAGCTCGCTTAGCCGCGCTTTGGCCCTCTGGGAACGTCGCGGAAGGGCACATTGCGATCGCCCGATGCCTCGCGCGGCATGCCAAGCACGCGTTCGGCCACGACATTGCGGGAAATTTCCGTGGTGCCGCCGCCGATGCAGGCCACTTGCCGCATCAGGAAGTTCATGCCCACCGCTTCGGTCGCGCTTTCTTCCTCTTCGTCCCAGACGCTCGCACTGGACCCGGCGAGTTCGAATGCGATGGTCGAACGCCTGACTCTCGCCACGCCGCGGAACAGCCGGTCGACAGAGGACAAGTCGACATTGCCCTTGCCAGTGCCTGCGGCAATGCGGCGCTGGAGCTGCTCGGTGACTATTCCAAGCGCGCGGTGCTCGCCAATAAGCTCACGCGCACCAGGATCGTCCAGCCTGCCTGACTTGCGGGCGATGCCCACTGTCGATGGCTCGTACTGCGGCGTGTTACGTTTAAGGCCAACCGGTGACGTGACGTAAGGCGAATTATGCCCGAGCCGCTCATGATACATCCAACGTGTGCCGATGGTCCAACCTGCGTCCACTTCGCCCATGCGGTCGCTGTCCGGGATGCGGACATCGGTGAAGAATTCCTGGCAGGCTTCGGACTCGCCGTTAAGCCGCTCAATGCGCTGAATTTCCACCCCCGGCTGGTGTAGCGGCACGATGAAGACGGTCATGCCCTTATGCTTGGGCACGTCCCAGTTGGTGCGGGCAAGAATGATGCCCCAGTCGGCCCACCACGCACGTGAGGTCCAGACTTTCGATCCGTTGAGAATCCAGTCGTCTCCGTCGCGCACTGCCGAAGTGGTAATTCCTGCTACATCGGAACCGCCGCCCGGTTCTGAAAGGAGCTGCACCCAGACTTCCTCGCCCCTCATGATCGCGGGTATGTGCTTCGCCTTCTGTTCTGACGTGGCGTATTCGAGCAGCACGGATGCGCAGGGGTTGAAAGTCGGCACTGCAAAGCGCGAAGGATATTCGTGACCGGAAAGCTCTTCGTTAAAGGCCCGGTTATGCTCGGGTGTCAGCGCTAGCCCACCATATTCAAGCGGCATGCATATCCCGGCAAAACCGCCATCGTTAATCTTGCGCTGCAAGGCCCGGTCACGGGCTACAACCTCAAGTTCTTCCTCATCATTCGCGCAATGTTGACTCAGATCACAGGGCTGTACCGGCCCAAGATTTTCCTTGATCCAGGCGCGCGCGCGCAGGCGGAATTCCTCGACGGGTTCGATCGTGTCGCTCATGCGGCGTGCTCCTTCTCGATCTGCATGGCGGCGAGCCAGTTGCGGTGCTCAGCGGGTGTGCCGAAAAGCAAGCGATCCAGTGTCACGCGCCGCAGGAAGAAATGCAGGTCATGTTCGTAAGTGACACCGATCCCGCCATGGATTTGCACGCAGTCCTG
>JAHRVR010000039.1 GCA_019090585.1 Sphingomonadaceae bacterium | reverse complement strand
TCGACGAGTCCCTGGAATATCTCGATGAGCGCCGCGCTGGCCGCGCGCATAACGACTATCTGGAACTTGTTGTTGAATCGGGCGTGGTCGGGATTGTCCTTGCGCTGGGGTGGATCGGCTGGCTTGGCCGCCGCGGCTGGAGCGCGGTCAAGGGCGGTATAGACCCTTCGACACAGGCTGCCGGATTGGCAATTGGCGTCATTCTGGTTCAATCCATCACCGATTATCCCCTGCGAAACCAAGCGCTATTGTGTGTTGCGGCGTTCATGGTTAACCTTCTAGGTAGATCTCCGAGGGGGTCACCGAAGGCGGCGGATGTGTGAGCGACATGGAGTGATTCCCGGCCATGAGAATTTTTGTTCTGGAGGATTGCTTCCGGGAAACGCTTTTCGAGAAAAAACTCTTTTGTTTGCGTCAGTTGGGATCTAGATCCTTTGGCGGATATTTTGATAGTATATATCGGTCAGGGCGGGAATGAGTACGAGGCCACAAGAATTCGATGCAGGCTTTTCGGGGGAATTTGGGGAGGAAAGTGACCCGCTGATCAATATCGATTTGCGTCAGGTCATGAGCGTCGTCAACCGCAACAAATTATGGATTGCGGGCATCATAGCGGCAACCCTTTTGTTGGGCATCATCGCTACCTTTCTGATGGTGCCGCGATATGTCGCCACCGCCAAGGTTCTGGTTGAGTCCAAGGCGGACCAGGTCATCGAGGGCGGTGAGCTGCAATCTTCCGTCGATCCATGGGACACGGAAAGATTCCTTCAGACTCAAATCGACATCATCGAAAGCCGCAGCCTTGCTGTGCGTGTCGTAAGGGACCTGAAGCTTGCGGATGACGAGGCATTTTTTGGTGCGTTCAATTCGCAGATCCCGACCGAAGCGGATCTGGCCAGTTTGTCGGGTGTCGCTGCGGGCAATAAAGGGCTCAAAGAGTACCGCGAAAGCATCGCAGCGCGCATGATTCAGTCATCGCTGTTTGCGGAAATTCCGCCCGATTCGCGAATTATTCCGATCAGTATGAAGACAACCGATCCGTTCTATTCGGCCAAGCTCGCGAATGGGTATGCCCAGGGCTATATCAAGGCAAATCTGGACCAGAAGTTTGACAGTTCTGCCTATGCCCGCGAATATTTGGCTGGTCAGCTGGAGGAGGCGAGAGAACGCCTTACAGAGTCGGAGCGCGAGCTGAACCAGTATTCCCGCGCCGCCGGATTGATCCGTATTGGCAACCAGTGGCGGGGCTCGAACGACGAATCCACACTGTCTGTCACCAACAATTCGCTTGTTCAGCTCAATAATTCGGCAAGTCAGGCGACGGCGGACCGCATTGCCGCTCAAGACCGCTGGGAAACCATTTCAGGGGAACCGGTGCTCGCCATCCGGCAAGTGCTTGAGAATTCCGCGATACAGGACATGCTCAAGCACAAGACGAAAGTGGAATCGGAACTTGCCGAGGAAAAGGCGCGTCATCTTGATGGGCATCCAACCGTAAAGGCGCTGAAGGCCCAGATCGCTGAGCTGGATAATCGGATTGAGTCCGTCGGCAACATGATCCGGCGCTCCGTCTACCTTGAGTTCAAAGCTGCCAGGGACGAAGAGGGATCGTTGAACAGTCGGGTCGAGGGCTTGCGGTCTTCGGCACTGAACGAACAGGACAGCGGCGTTCAGTATGCGGTCTTGAAACGAGTGGCCGATACCAATCGCACACTTTACGATACGCTGCTGGCCCGGTTCAATGAACTGAGCGCGAGCGCAGGTGTGGCTTCGAATAACGTATCCTTGGTCGATGCGGCCGAAGTGCCGGTCAGTGCGTCTTCACCCAATTTCTTCCTCAACATAATCATGTCGCTTTTCATCGGCGGGATTCTTGCGATTGCATATGTATTCCTGCGTGAACACTTTGATGATGAGATTCGTTCGCCCGAAGAGGTTGAGCAAAAGCTTGGGCTGCCGATGCTCGGTGTCATCCCGCTGGTTGAAGGCGATGCCAAGGACGAGCTGAAGGATAGCAGGTCGTCGATCGGAGAAGCCTATCACACGCTGGTGACAAACCTGATGTACGCCACCAGCGCGGGTCTTCCCAAAAGTCTGCTCATAACCAGCTCGTCGGAAGATCATGGCAAGACAACCACCGCGACGGCCATTGCACTTGATCTTGCACGCCTTGGTCGCAACGTGCTGCAGATCGATGCCGATTTGCGGCGCCCGACTTTGCACATGACGGTCGAGAACGGCGGAGAGGTCGGGCTCACAGCGCTGCTTGCGGGTCAGATCGATCTTGAGAGTGCGCTGACTCCGGGACCGGAAAAGAATCTTACGTATATGACTGCGATGCCTATTCCGCCAGATCCCTCGCTGCTGCTCGGTGGCAGGCGTTTGCCCCAGCTTCTTGAGCAGCTGAAAGAGCGCTTCGACGTGATCGTTATCGATGGACCGCCTATGCTTGGCCTGTCTGACTCTGCAATGCTCGCATCCCATGCCGATGCGGTTTTGCTGATGATCAATGCGTCACAATTCCATCGCGGCGCAGCGAAGTCCACGATACGGCGGCTCAAGCTGGTTGGCGCCAACACGCTTGGCGCTGTTGTGACCAAGTTCGATCCTTCCAGTGCTGGCGGCGAATACGGCTATTACGGCCAGACCTACTACCAATATGAGCACAGCGCCTGATCCTGACCATCACGCTCGGGTGAACCCGGGGCGCCTGCTATGGATCCTGTTCCTGGTCTTGGCGGGGATAGCCGCGGCTGGCCTGCAACTCGACCGTGAGTCGAGAAGGCGGGCAGAGCTTGCAGATCTTGTGCCGCCACACTTCCGAAGCTTTGCCCAAATTCACCTGATAGATCGGGCGCTGCAGGCCGACCGGCGCAAACAAGCGCTTGCGATTGCGCGTCAACTTCTGCTTGCCCGGCCGTTGCCCGCGGAAAACCACAGTGTTCTGGCGATAGCCGCGGCGAAAAACGGGGAGAGGG
>JAHRVR010000038.1 GCA_019090585.1 Sphingomonadaceae bacterium | reverse complement strand
GGCGGTGGGCGGCAGTCATCCTGGGTTTCTGCGGCGTTCTGGTCATGGCTCAACCCGGCGGCGGCGAGATTGCCCCGCTGGGCGCCATTGCCGGCCTGACGGGCGCCTTCGTGATTGTTCTGGTGAGTTATCAGCTCAAGGATCTTGCCCATACTGACAATCCAATCGCCTGCGTGTTCTATCTTGCGCTCTTCGCATCCCTGATAATGGGAACAACGCTGCCCTTCTTCGCAACAAACCACTCCTGGTTCGAATGGGGGCTGCTGCTGGCTACTGGGTTGGTTGGTCTCATCGCCCAGTTCATGCTGACAATCTCGCTCAAATATGGCGCCGTCGCCATGGTGTTGATCATGGACTACACCCTGTTGCTGTGGGCTACCCTCTATGGCTGGCTTGTCTGGAACAACCTTCCCACGACAATGATCTGGGTGGGGGCACCGTTAATCATCGCAGCAGGGCTTGTTATCACCTGGCGGGAACACCGGCTTGCCCGCAATGCCTCCCCGATATCGGCAAATGAACTCGATTAGGGACGGACGGCCTGCTATCAGGCTTTCACGTTATTGCGCTGGCAATACGGCCAGGAATGGAAGGTAGCTGTGATGATAAGGAAATTCTTTCTGGGACTTGCCGTGACAAGCCTGGCGCTCGGCACTTGTGGCTGCAACACGGTTCGCGGTGTTGGGCAGGATCTGGAATCGGCGGCCGATACGGTCGACAAGGCTACCTAAGAATGGTCCGCAGTCTTATCCTGCGCAAGACTGGCTGATCGCGCCCATATCGATGCCAGCAAGCTGCCTATCACAACATGATAGACCGCCGAGATTGCACTTGGAACGGGGGCCAGAGCCGCCTGCATCGGACTAACGAATTGCCCGGCAAAAGCTGGCATGGATGCAAGGCTGGCGCCCAACCCGCTATTTTGCATGCCGACCTCGATACTGATCGTGCGTTGTTCCTGAACACCGTAACCAATCATGCGGGTGATCGCGTAGCCCAGCGCGAATCCCACGATGTGTAATACGAACACTGCAAGCAGCAACACACCTGCATACTGCTCTATCAATGGCCTCGACTTGGCGATGATCCCGGCCACAATGACCACAACGACCAGCACCGACAGGAGCGGAGACACTTTGGCAGCCTTGCGGGTCGCCGCGGGAAACACCGTGTTGAGCACTATTCCGGCCACCACCGGCAACAACACGATGACGATCATCTCGCGAAACAGGCTCCAGCGGTCGATCTCTATGAAATAACCGGCAAGCCAGCCTGTCAGAACCGGCGTGAGTGCAATGGCAACAATAGTCGATGCCATCGTCATTGTGACAGATAGCGCCAGGTTCGCACGGGCAAGATAAGTCACGACATTGGAAGCCGTGCCGCCGGGACAGCAAGAAACCAGTATCAGCCCCACCGCAAGGCCAGTCTCCAGCCCGAAACCGACAGCAATCGCCACGCCCGCCAGCGGCATGACCGTGAATTGCAACGCTACACCCGCCGCCACACATTTTGGCATGGTCAGCACGCGCCGGAAATCAGCGATGGAAAGCGTCAGCCCCATACCGAGCATGATCACACCCAGCAGCACGCTGATCAAAGGCTGTCCGAACGGCGCTATGCTGCCATCGCCGACCCAAAGCCATTGTCCGGGCAGAAACCAGGCCCAGGCCGTCCCCAGAACAGTCCAGACCGCAAACAGGCTCGTCGCGCGCTGAATCACGTGGTTTTTCCTTTAGCCATCGGCGTCATGTTAGCGGCGGACATATTGGCACCAGCGATTTCCTTCGCGAGAGCGCGTCCACGCTCGGTCCTGTCTTTGTCCATTCTTGCCTCCCGATCCAATTCGTCGTTCTTGCGCGAATTGTCCGTCAATTCCTAGCCATCCCGATCGCCGTTCCAGACCAGCACCGGTTTTCGCGCCGCCTGGGTTTCATCAAGGCGGCGGCGCGGTGCGAAGACTGGTGCAGAGTGAAGACTTTCGTCGGCATTTACAGCTCTTTGCACAACATTTCTAAGAGATAAGATAAAGCGATCCAGCCCCATTTTACTCTCGGTTTCGGTGGGTTCCACCAGCATCGCGCCCTTCACCACCAGCGGAAAATAGACCGTCATCGGATGAAAGCCCTCGTCGATCAGTCCCTTGGCGATGTCGAGCGTTGAGAAGCCATCGGGAAGGCTGGAATCGCTGAACAGCGCCTCGTGCATGCAAGGCCCGCTCTGCGCAAAAGGCGCATCAAGCAGATCCTCACAGGCGCGCAGGACGTAATTGGCATTGAGCACGGCATCTTCGGCAACCTGCTTCAACCCATCGGCTCCGTGGCTCAGAATATAGGCCAGCCCCCGCGTGAACATGCCCATCTGGCCATGAAATGCCGTCATGCGGCCAAAGCTTTCCGGCGCGTGTTCAGCAGCTTCACCCTCTTCAATCAACCGCAGGGTTCCATCGGCAACCCGGGTCACGAAAGGCAGCGGCGCAAAGGGCGCTAGTGCCTCCGATAAGACAACCGGCCCGGAACCGGGTCCACCGCCGCCATGCGGCGTGGAGAACGTCTTGTGCAGGTTGATATGCATCGCATCGATGCCAAGATCACCCGGTCGCAGCTTGCCCACAATCGCGTTGAAATTGGCGCCATCGCAATAGACATAGCCGCCCACCGCGTGGACGGCATCGCCAATCGCCTTCATCTCACGCTCAAGCAACCCGCACGTATTGGGATTGGTAATCATCACGCCCGCAACATCCGCGCTCAGCTGCTCCTTCAGCGCCGCAAGATCGACCCGGCCATCGGGCGTCGCGGGAATGGCCTCTACTTTATAGCCGGCAAAAGCCGCTGTCGCCGGATTGGTGCCATGCGCGCTTTCAGGCACGAGCACGACAGTGCGGCGCTCCCCGGCTGCATCATGGGCAGCGCGAATGCAAAGTAGCCCGCAAAGCTCGCCATGCGCGCCTGCCTTGGGCGACATGGCAACCGCGGCCATTCCAGTAAGCCTAATCAGCCAGTCGGCAAGTTGTTCGATCACATCCAGTGCGCCCTGCACCGTTTCGTGCGGCTGGAGCGGGTGGATATCGGCAAAACCGGGAAGCCGCGCGACTTTCTCGTTAAGGCGCGGATTATGTTTCATCGTGCAGGACCCGAGCGGAAAGGGGCCCAGATCAATGCCGTAGTTCATCCGTGAAAGGCGCGAATAATGGCGGATCACTTCCGGTTCCGTAAGCCCCGGCAGTTCTGGCGCGCATTCCCGCAGGAAGGACGAAAGACCAGAGACAGGCGCTTCATCGGGCTCATCCATGTCCACGCCGCATTTCCCGGCGCTGCCAAGCTCGAAACTCAAGGGCTCTTCGAGCATAAGGCCGCGATCGCCGCTGGCTGTCATGGGTTCAACGCTTTCGGAGCCCATACTGCCCAAGGAAGGCTGCCAACCGGACGGATTGGGTGCGCTCATGCCAGCACTCCTTCCAATGCGCTCGCAAACGCCTCAATATCCTCTTCGCTCACCGTTTCTGTTGCGGTCACGAGCATCGCATTTTCCAGCCCGGAAGTGCCGGGATAGAGCCGCGAAAGCGAGACTCCGCCCAGCACATCGCGGCGCGCCAATGCCTGCAACACATCGCGGGCCGGTTTGGGCAGGACCAGGGTCACTTCGTTGAAGTAAACGTCATTGAGACATGACACCCCCGCAATGGCTGTAAGGCGCCTCACCATCTCCTGCGCGCGCGCATGGTTGATCCGCGCCAGTCGCGCCAATCCCTCACCGCCCAGCAAACTCATGTGAATACTAAAAGCTAGTGCACAAAGACCTGAATTTGTGCAGATATTACTAGTCGCTTTCTCGCGGCGGATGTGCTGTTCCCGCGTCGAAAGCGTCAGGACGAAACCGCGCTTTCCTGCCGCATCCACAGTTTGCCCGCAGATCCGCCCGGGCATTTGCCGAACGAACTTTTGACGGCAACCGAACAGACCAAGATAAGGCCCGCCAAATTGCAGACCGACCCCTAGCGACTGACCTTCTCCCACGACGATGTCTGCGCCAAGATTGCCCGGCGCTTCGATAAGGCCGAGTGCAACAGGTTCAGTCACGACAGCAATCAGCAATGCACCTTGCGCATGAACAGCCTCTGCAATAGCCCGCAGATCCGGAATTCGGCCAAGAATATCGGGATATTGCACCACGACGCAGGACGTTTCCTCGTCGATAGAACCGACCAGTTTCGATGTGTCAGGCTCTGCCTCAAGCGCGGGGGAGCGCGTATCGATGGTATCTGCGGTAAAGCGGGCCATCGCCTCGATCACCGAAACGTAGTGCGCGTGCAAACCATCTGAGAGCACCACACGATCCCGCTTGGTAATCCGGCCCGCCATCTGGATTGCCTCCCAGCAAGCCGTGGACCCATCATACATGGAGGCATTGGCGATGTCGGTTCCAAACAGGCGCGCAACCTGCGTCTGAAATTCAAACAGGACCTGAAGCGTCCCTTGCGCAATTTCCGGCTGATAGGGTGTATAAGCTGTCAGGAATTCACCGCGCTGGATCAAATGATCGACCGTCGCGGGAATATGATGCCGATAGGCCCCCGCCCCCAGAAAGAACGGCGCTTGCCCGGCGCTCAGATTCTTAGCCGCGAGCCGGGACATGTGGCGTTCCACCGCCATTTCACTGGCATGGAGGGGTAGCCCTTCAATCGGGCCGGGAAGTCTGAATTCCGGCGAAATATCGCAGAAAAGCTCGTCAATCGAGCCCGCGCCAATAAGGGCAAGCATTTCGGCACGATCCGCATCGGTAAGCGGCAAATAACGCATTGTGCTCAAAGCTCCGCGATGTAGGCCTTGTAGGCAGTCTCATCCATCAGCCCATCGATCTCACCGGGATTGCTGACCGTAATGCGGAACAACCAGCCGCCGCTTTCGGCCTCGGCGTTCACCAGTTCGGGCGCTTCTTCCAGCGCGGAATTGGCCTCTGAAACGGTGCCTGAAACCGGCGTGTAGACATCCGATGCGGCCTTTACAGAATCGACCACGGCAACCGAATCGCCCTTGTTCACCGCCTGCCCCGGTGCGGGCAGTTCGACAAAAGTGATGTCGCCAAGCTGGCCTTGCGCATAATCGGTAATCCCGACCGTCCCGGCATCGCCAGAAACCTCAACCCATTCGTGGTCTGTGGTGAAATAGCGGCTCATCTTCTGGCTCCTCAACGGCGATAGCGATGTGTAACAAAGGGCATCGGGACGACCCGGGCTTCAAGTCGTTTCCCGCGCATTTCAATGGCCAGCACGGTTCCATCGGCTGCAACCCCGGCATCGAGATAAGCCATGGCGATGGGGTGTTGCAGCGTCGGCGAGAAACCGCCGGAGGTGACTGTGCCCACCTGCGTCTCGCCCGAGAACACCAAAGCACCCTCACGGGCGGCCATGCGGCCATCAAGCGCCAGACCGGCTCTGATGCGGCCAGGGCCTTGCTCAAGCAAACCAACTATGCGCTCCGCACCCGGAAACCCGCCCTCGGCCCGGCGGCTTTTCGAAATGGCAAAGGCGAGGTCTGCTGAAACCGGGTCAGTCTCATGCGTAAGATCATGACCATAGAGCGGCAATCCGGCCTCCAGGCGCAGGGAATCCCGCGCGCCAAGGCCGATGGGCTTTACATCTGGCATTTCCACAAGCGCCTGAGCCAAGGCCGCGATATGCTCAGCCTGCACAGAAATCTCGAAGCCATCCTCTCCGGTGTAGCCCGTCCGGCTGATCCCAAGTTCGATCTCGCCCCACAGAAACGAACCGGCCTGCATGAATTTCAGGTCATCGAGCTCGGGCGCGCCCTCCAACGCGGGCTTGACGCCCAGCGCCTCCATCACCTTGCCCGCTGCCGGGCCCTGCAAAGCAAGCAGGCCATAGTCATCAAGGTGATTGAGCGTGATTTCGTCAGGCAGGAACTCACGCAAATGCGCGATATCGTCCCATTTCGTCGCCCCGTTGACCACCAGATAGTATTGATCCCCGCGATTGGTGACCATCAGATCGTCAAGAATACCGCCGGATTCGCTCAGCAACAGCGAGTAACGCACCCTGCCCGGCTTCAACTTTGAGATATCGCCCGGAAGCAACGCTTCGAGTGCCTGCGCCGCGCCGGCTCCCGACACGATAAGCTGCCCCATATGGCCGACATCGAACAGCCCGGCATGCTCGCGCGTCCAGAGATGTTCTGCGATGATACCTTCGTACTGGACCGGCATGGAATAACCCGCAAAACCGACCATCCGGGCGCCATGTTCCCTGTGCCAGTTATCCAGCGCAAGAGGCTGCGGCTCTGCCGCGGCGCCATCGGCCGGTTCTTCAGAAATTTCGTTCAAAACAACAGCTCCGCACGCAGTGACACACCCAACAGGTGCCCCCTCTGTCACGGAAGCCTGAGAGCTTTCCCCTGCCGATCAACGGCAGAGTTACACCTTCGGCGGCTCAGCTCATGACGGCCAAGCTCTTTCCAGAGTATCGCTATCGACTGGCGCGGTCCCTTTGCCTGAGAGTTTCCGGGGCGGTTGCTCCTTCGGCGCTCTCCAATTCGGCGGAACCGAATCAGAAGAGTCTCTCCCGCACTGTCAGCGATCCATGCAAGAATGCGCACGCGCCAATCCAGAGTCAATCAAGCGGCCCGGTCAATTTCCGAGTAATCCCCGGCGCGCTTGATCACATAATTCATCGCGTCAAACTCGTGGACAAATCTGCCGCCGGGCCGTTCGTGAGCGAGTGCGAAAACCACTTCGGCAATGCGGGAGGCCTTGATGCAGCGATACTTGCGGCGTTTGCCATGCAGGAACAGGTTCAAGACAGGCGCAAGCCATATCGCGATCCGTTCCAGAAGCCGGGTTTCCTTGCGCTTTCCGACCAGCAGCCCGGGCCGCAAAATGTCGAGCCTGCGCAGTCCCAGCTTGCGCAGCCCGGTCTCCATATCGCCCTTGGTCTTGAGGTAGAATTTGCTCGAAGTATCGTCGGCTCCGACCGATGAAATCACGATCATGTGATCGATCCCTGCGTCCCGCGCGGCGCGGCCACTGGCAAGCACGAGATCAAAATCCACTGCGCGAAACGCCTCTTTGTCGCCCTGCACATTGCGCATGGTCGTACCCAGCGCACAGATCAGAACCTGGGCATTGGAAGCAGCGATTGCATCGGGCCAACCTTGCGGATCGCAAAGAAGCATCTCCATTCTCGCCCCTCTGGGCAGGGGGACTTCACGCCGCGTAATTCCAATGATGCGCACGTCCGCGCGGTCAACCGCAGCCTCAAGGATTGCCGAACCGACCATGCCGGTCGATCCCACGACACAAAGCCGTTTGCACACGGCGCTTTTTGTCATGGCGCGATGCTCTCAGACATTCCTCAAATCCTCAGGAGTCCGACCATATATCTCGGCATGGCGCGAAATGGCAAAGCGGTCTGTCATCCCGGCAATATAGTCGGCGATAAACCGGCTCCGTCCCGGCTCACTTCCTGGCAGGTCGCCGATCCATTCCTCATTCATCAACGCCGGTTCCTGTGAATAGGCGGAAAACAGCTCTGCTATTACCAATTTGGCGCGCCGCGATGTCTCCATCTGGTTTGGGTGGTAATAGAGCTTTTCATACATGAACTGCTTGAAGCTGCGCTCCTGCTCTTGCATCCCGGGCGAGAAGGCCGCGCAGGCCTGCCCAGCCCCGCGAATGTCTGACACATCTGCCATCCCTGCGGTCCGCGTGCGTGTTTGCGCCAGCACGTCATTGACCATCAGCCCTATCTGGCTGCGCACAAGTTCCGCCAGCTTGCGATTCATCGGCGCGTCCGGAAAGCGCCTTTCAACCTCACGCCACTGATCGACCACCAAAGGCTGAGCGATCAATTCATCGAGATCAAGGAAACCTGCGCGCAGGCCATCGTCTATGTCGTGATTATCATAGGCGATGTCATCAGAAATGGCCGCGACTTGCGCTTCGAGCGACGGCCAGCTTGAAAGCTCCAGCGGATAGCGCTGATCAAGCTCCGCCAGCGCCCAGTTGGGTTCGGTCACGGGGCCATTGTGCTTGGCCAGGCCTTCGAGCGTTTCCCATGTCAGATTCAGCCCGTCATGCTCGCAATAGGGCGAATCAAGCCGCATAAGCGTGCGCAGACAATGCGCGTTGTGGCAAAAGCCGCCGACCCCGCTCAGCGCATTGTCCAGCGCTTCCTCCCCGGCATGGCCAAACGGCGCATGCCCAATATCATGTGCGAGCGCCAACGCCTCGGTCAGATCTTCGTCCAGACCGAGCGACCGGGCAATCACGCGGGCAATCTGCGCGACTTCCAGACTATGCGTAAGCCGGACGCGGTAATGATCGCCATCCGGGGCGATAAAGACTTGCGTCTTGTAGCTGAGCCGGCGGAACGAAATCGAGTGGATAACCCGGTCCCGGTCGCGCTGATAGGCACTGCGCGGCCCCCGGGCGACCGCGGATTCAATGGGAAACTCACGGCCACGGGACCGCTTGGGATCTAAAGCGAAGGCTGCGCTTTCCAATTCAGTCCTGCAACGCCCGGACGATCTGCTCTACCATCTTCTTGGCATCGGAGAGCAGCATCATCGTCTGATCCATATAGAAGACCTCATTATCGACGCCGGCATAGCCAACGCCGGACATGGAGCGTTTGATGAAGAAGATGCTCCTCGCCTTTTCGACATCGAATACCGGCATACCGTATATCGGAGAGCCCTTATCGGTCTTGGCGGCAGGATTAACGACATCATTGGCACCGATGATAAAGGCAACATCGGTCTGCGCGAATTCGCCATTGATGTCTTCGAGCTCAAACACTTCATCATAGGGAACGTTCGCCTCGGCCAGCAGAACATTCATATGGCCGGGCATGCGCCCGGCGACCGGGTGAATCGCATATTTCACCGTCACGCCCGCTTCCTTCAGCAAATCGGCCATCTCACGCAGCACATGCTGCGCCTGTGCGACCGCCATGCCATAGCCGGGAATGATGATGACCTGCTGGGCTTCCTTCATGATGAAAGCCGCATCTTCAGCAGAGCCGCGCTTCCACGGCCTGTCGATCTTCTCGCCCGCTTCTCCGCCTGCATCGTCCGAGCCAAAGCCGCCCGCAATCACGGAAATGAAGCTGCGGTTCATCGCCTTGCACATGATGTAGGACAAGATTGCGCCCGATGCGCCAACCAGTGCGCCGGTAATGATCATCGCTGTATTGTGCAGCGTAAAGCCCATCGCCGCTGCCGCCCAGCCCGAATAAGAGTTGAGCATTGAGACCACGACCGGCATGTCCGCGCCGCCGATCGGGATGATCAGCAGAAAACCGATCAGGAAGGCCAAAAGGGCCACAATCCAGAACAGTGCACTTTCGCCGGCCCCCACATGGCTTTCCAGCGCAAAAGCCGCAGTAAGCCCCACGATCAGCAGCAGCGTACCCAGATTGATAAAATGACGCCCGGGCAAAAGGATCGGCGCGCCAGACATGTTGCCATTAAGCTTGGCAAAAGCGATAACCGAGCCGGAAAAGGTGATCGCGCCAATCGCGGCGCCCAAGGTCATTTCCACCCGGCTTATCGCAAATATGTCACCCGCCGAATCCAGAATTCCAAAAGCGCCGGGATTGAGGAAAGCTGCGGCCGCCACCAGCACCGCGGCAAGACCGACAAGGCTGTGAAAAGCGGCAACAAGCTGCGGCATCGCAGTCATGATGATGCGCCGGGCGATGGTAAGGCCGATGACCGCGCCGATGGCAACTGCCGCCAATATCTTCGCGAACGTTGCAAGGTCCGCGGGTCTGGGCCGGGGCCACCAGTGGCCTTCGGGTATCGGCATCTGCGTCAGCAGCGTCACAATGACCGCAATCGTCATCCCGGCAATGCCAAAGCGGTTGCCCGCCCGCGATGTTGCCGGTGAGGAAAGTCCCCTCAGCGCGAGAATGAACAACACGCCCGATCCGAGATAAGCCGCCAGAGCCCAGGGCGGCAGCGCGACATGCTCCATCCGTTCAGCGTTCCTTCTTTTTATACATCGCCAGCATGCGGGCGGTGACGGCAAAACCGCCAAAAATATTGATGCTGGCAAGCACCACGCCGATCAGCCCCAGCCATTGCGCCACCGGATTGGCAGCACTCGCCGCGGCGATAAGCGCACCGACCACGATCACCGAGGAAATCGCGTTGGTCACGGCCATAAGCGGCGTGTGCAGTGCCGGCGTGACGGACCAAACGACGTAGTAGCCAATAAAACACGCCAAAACGAAGATCGACAGGATCGAAATAAAGTCCATCTAGTGCGTCCTCACCCCAACAACCTTTTGTTCACGACCGTGCCATCCTTTGTCAGGCGGATAGCATCGCCAATTTCTTCATCGAGCACCGGTTTGCCTTGCTCAGCGTCCCAGAAGGCAGAGAGAAAATTGAAGATGTTACGGGCAAAAAGACCCGAAGCATCCGCTGGAAGATGCGCTGGCGCGTTGGAATAACCCATGATCTTGACGCCGTGTCTTTCCACAACCTGATCGGCCACCGAACCCTCGACATTACCGCCTTGCGGCACCGCCATATCGAAAATCACACTGCCAGGCCGCATTGTCGCGATCTGGGCATCAGAGACGAGGCGCGGCGCGGGCTTGCCCGGGATAAGCGCCGTGGTGATGACGATATTCTGCTTGGAAATATGCCTGGAAACCAGTTCAGCCTGAGCGCTTTGATATTCTTCGGACATTTCAGAAGCATAGCCGCCGCTTCCCTCACCCTCGATCCCTGCAACATCCTCAACAAAGATCGGCTTGGCACCGAGCGACTGAATCTGCTCCTTCGTGGCGGAGCGCACATCGGTTGCCGAAACTTGCGCGCCAAGCCGGCGCGCGGTTGCTATCGCCTGCAGGCCCGCAACACCGACCCCCATTATAAAACAGCGCGCCGCGGTGATCGTCCCCGCCGCCGTCATCATCATCGGAAAGGCTCGCCCAAACTCTTGCGCACAGGCAAGAACGGCCTTGTAACCGGAAAGATTCGACTGCGAGGACAGGATATCCATCGATTGCGCACGGGTTATGCGCGGCATGAATTCCATGGCGAGCGCCTCAAGCCCTGCCTTGGCATAGGCATCAACCTGCTCGCGCTGACCGAAGGGATCGAGTGCAGCCACGATCCACGCGCCGCTTCGAACCCCTGAAAGCAAGGCGGGATCAGGGCCCTGAACACCGAGTACGATGTCCGCATCGCGCAGCACATCGGCTGCCGGTCCAGTTTTTGCGCCTTCGGCCTCGTATTCTGCGTCCGACATAAAGGCGTGCGCACCCGCGCCGCTTTCAACCGCAAGGGACGCGCCCAGCGCCGTCAGTTTCCTGACCGTTTCAGGCGTCGCAGCCACGCGGGTTTCGCCCGGCGCACGCTCTTTCAGAACCGCAATCAGCGGGCCTTTTTTCATGGTGAGATCAGACGGCAATCAGCAGAACAACAAGTGCAGTCACAATAACCGCCGTGATGGTCGCCCATTTAATCCCGCTGGTAAAACCGTTGTATGTTTCAGATGCCCTATCCATGTCGTTGCCGGATGCCATGAAACCACTTCTCCAAAATCAGAACCTTGATTATTCATCGGCTGTAGCTTCGCGGCGGCTTTGGCTCAAGTCCCATCGCGCGGTGTCTTAGCCTTAATCCCGTCTTTACCCCGGTGCTCTAACCACAAGCTGTCAAATTGAGTGGATAGGGTGAAGCCCAGCGCATGTCAGAACAGGAACAACGCCTGCTGATGCTAATCGATGATGAGCCGGCCCAATGCCAGCTGATCTCGGCACTCGCCTCGCGCGAGGGATGGCGCATGATCAATGCCCGCGATGCGGAGACAGCCATCGCCACACTCGGCACGAAACAGGGTATGCAGCTTGGCGCTATCATCCTTGATCACTGGGTGCCGGGAGACGATGCCTGCACCCTGATCTCAGAGATAAAATCGCGCCGTCCAGCCCTTCCGATCCTCATGCTTACGACCAGCGCGTCCCCGCTTCTGGCAGTTGAGGCCATGCGGGCCGGCGCAACCGACTATCTGGTAAAGCCTGTTTCACCCGACCGGCTGATGCAGGCATTGCGCGCTGCGACCACTCGCGAGGCTCCGCGCGATGAGCTGGCACCACTCACCGAAAAGATGCCCTCACCGGCAGATTTCGATTCAATGGTGGGTGCTACTCCCAACTTTCGCAAGGCGCTCGCTGTTGCCGCAAAGGCTGCGCGCGGCCATGCTCCGGTCCTGATCGAAGGTGAAAGCGGGAGCGGCAAGGAAATGCTTGTACGCGCCATGCACGCAGCGTCTTCGCGATCGAAGTCCCCGTTGCGTATCGTCAATATCGGTGGAACTCCCGTCAGTTCGATCGAATCGGTGCTATTCGGCCATGAGAAGGGGGCCTTCCCCGGCGCCTTTGATAACCAGATTGGCGCCCTGCAACATTGCGATGGCGGGACTCTTTCGCTGGATGAAATAGACCGGCTCCCCCCGGACATCCAGGAACGCCTGCTTGAATCGATCCAGCGCGGCGATGTTCGTCCAATCGGCGCACGCCACAGCTTCAAGATCAATGTCAGGCTGATCGCACAGAGCGACCAGCCCCTTGCCGAACTGGTCGATGCAAAGCTGTTCATGCCTGAGCTTGCCGATGCTCTTGGTTCCATCACAATCGAATTGCCCGCCCTGCGCGAGCGGACAGGCGACATCCCCGCTTTGTGCCGTCAGTTCCTGACGCGTATTGGCGATCAGCCTGGTCTTCGCGAACTGGGCATTACCGATGGCGCCCTCTCGATCCTTGCGGCCTATGATTGGCCCGGCAACGTCCGCCAGCTTCAGGCCGTCTTGTTTCGCGCAGCCGTGTTCTGCGACGGAGACGCGCTAACCGTGTCCGATTTTCCTCAGCTTCTCAATATACTTGGGCCTGATAACTCAACCGCCTTGTCAATACCGATTCAGGAAAGTGTGGGCGTGATGCTCTACACCAATGATGGCAATCTGCGGCCTCTCGAAGAAATCGAAGCCGATGTCATCCGCCTCGCAATCGGCCTCTATCGTGGCCGCATGACCGAAGTGGCTCGCCGCCTCGGCATCGGGCGTTCAACGCTTTACCGCAAGCTGAGCGAATTGGGCATCGACAACGCGGCCTGACCGGCGATCACCGAGATGACGATTGGCCGCGCGCAAAGCCGCGCATTGATTCAGGCAGGAATCTGCCCGAAATCAGTCAGCGCGGCGTCACGCAGCCCGCGCCAGACATGCACTGCCTGAACGGTTTCAGACACATCATGAACGCGCAGCATGTGCACTCCAGCCTCCAGCGCCTTCATGGCAAGCATAAGCGAGCCCCCAAGCCGCTTGTGCACGGGCGCTTCATTGGAAAGCGCGCCGATCATCCGCTTACGGCTGGCACCAAGGAGCAATGGCTGGCCCAGCGCATGAAACATCGGCAGCGCATTGAGCAGCAACAGGTTTTCCGCCAGCGTCTTGCCAAAACCGATACCGGGATCAAAAATGATGTTCTCGCGCGCAACGCCAGCTGCCACGACTTCGTCTCGCCGGGCTTTGAGCCAGTCAAACACGTCCAGCACGACATCGCCATAACTGGCGTTCGAGTGCAGGTCATCGCCATCGCCCGGCGCATGCATCAGCACGACGGGCACATCGGCGCGCGCGGCAAGCGCAATGCTGCGCGGATCGTAACGCAAGGCAGATACATCGTTGATCACATGTGCGCCCGCTTCCAATGCAGCTTCCATGACCGCTGGCCGCCGCGTATCAATGCTGATCGCCGCACCCGTGGCGGACAATTGCTCCATGATTGGAATGACGCGCTTTAGCTCATCACCTTCCCACACCGCCGCGGCACCGGGGCGTGTCGATTCCCCGCCAACGTCGATGATCGCTGCGCCCGCTTCCAGCATCGCGGCCGCGTGATCGCTGGCAACTTGTGGATCGTCCATGAACGCACCGCCGTCCGAAAAGCTATCCGGCGTAATGTTGAGGATTCCCATGACCTGCGGCTGCTCAAGCCGGATCGTGCGCTCGCCGCACTGGATGGGCGCGTGAATGGCTTGCAAGGCGGCCCATTGCGCCTGCGCCTCTGCCGCCAGCCCATCGGGCAGGCGGGCCAGAGCATCGAGCATCGCCGGCGCGGAAACACGCTCTCGCGAAATAACTTGTCCGTCACGGCGATGAATTATGGCAAACCGGCTGGCCCAAGCCATTGAACCGCCCAGCCTGACGCATTCGCCCTCTTCGCTTTGCGGGCTTTGCGACAAGGCGATGGGACGAAGATAGACGCTTTCGGTCACGGCTCAGTGGCAAGCAGATAGGATTGGCGAATGGTGTCTATGGGCTTCAGCGCACCATCTTTTTCGATGTGCCAGAAGGTCCATCCATTGCACGAGGGCGCGTCCTGAAGGATAGCCCCAAGTTTGTGAATAGAGCCAACGTCGCTGCCCGATACCAGCGATCCATCGGCCCGAATCAATGCGGAAAACTTGCGTTTCTTGTCCGTAACTGTCGCTCCAGGGGCAATCCATCCGGATTCGACCAATGTGCCGAACGCCACCTTAGGAGCGCTTCTGGGGCTCTGCATCGTGGCCAGTGCGCTTTCATCCAGCGGCAATGCCAGTTCGATCCGTTCCATCGCGGCGTCTCGATATATATCTTCGCGTTCACAACCGATCCACTCGCGGCCCAGCCGCTTTGCAACCGCGCCGGTCGTTCCGGTCCCGAAAAAGGGATCGAGCACGACATCGCCTTTCTTCGTGGTGGCCAGCATGATGCGATAGAGCAACGCCTCGGGCTTTTGGGTCGGATGCACTTTGGCCCCGTCCTTGCGCAGCCGTTCCTGCCCGCCGCAAATCGGCAGCACCCAGTCAGAACGCATCTGCAATTCGTCGTTCAGCGTCTTCATCGCGCGATAATTGAAAGTGTACTTGGCTTTCTCGCCCATCGAGGCCCAGATCAGCGTTTCATGCGCGTTGGTAAAGCGAGTGCCCCGAAAATTGGGCATCGGATTGGCCTTGCGCCAGACAACGTCATTCAGGATCCAGAAGCCCATGTCCTGCATGGCGGCACCCACACGGAAGATATTGTGATAGCTGCCGATCACCCAGATCGAACCATCGCGCTTCAGCACGCGCCGCGCTTCACTCAGCCATTCGCGGGTAAAACGGTCATAAGCGGCGAAACTGTCAAACTTGTCCCAGTCATCGGTCACGGCATCGACCTGGCTGCCGTCCGGACGGTTAAGGTCTCCGCCAAGTTGCAGATTGTAGGGCGGATCGGCAAAAACCACGTCCACTGACGCATCTGGAAGGCTCCGCATCGCTTCAACGCAATCGCCGGACAAAATCTGCCCGAGCGGCAATTCCACCGGTTCCTTGCTGCGCCGCGCGCGCATTTTCGTGGTTTCCACCACCCCCATCGAACGTTCCCCTTTTAGTCGACTTATCCACAGGGTGAGTCTTCCGGACTCCCGCGTCAAGCCGGGACTTGCGCAAATACCCTAGCCAATCATGGTTAACGCGGCGTCAATTGGCGCGGAACGAAACGAGCCCCCCACCAGATGATGAGTCATTGCAGGGGGTTAGGACTCAACATCTGGTGGTGTTGCCAAGTGGACTCCCTTCCCAAATTATTTATCGCTCCCACCATCTGGCTGCTCTAAGGTGGTGCAAAATCGCCGGAGGAGGTGGGTAATATGGCGCTAAAGGTTATCGGCGCAGGTCTGGGCCGCACTGGAACACTCTCGCTCAAGCTCGCGCTGGAGCATCTGGGCTATGGGCCGTGCTACCACATGCTGGAAATCATGTCCGAAGGCCGCGAGCGACTGCCGCAGTGGATGGATGTCGTGCATGGATCACCGAACTGGGACGCAATTTTTGACGGCTTTGGCTCGACCGTGGATTACCCCGCTTGCAATTACTGGCGCGAACTCGCGGACCATTACCCCAAGGCCAAGGTCATCCTGTCCACGCGCGATGCCCAGGACTGGTTCAAATCGGTGAACCGCACGATCATGTCGCCTGAGAATGTCTCCAAATACGCAGAAGGGCCGCTTGGGGAATTCATGGCAGGCACAGTCCTCAGGGACTTTGGCGACCGGAGCAACGACCAGGAATTCATGCAAGATTACTTCAGGCGCTGGGAAGCATCGCTGATCGAAGCATTACCCCCCGAGCGCCTGCTTATTCACAGGCCCGGTGACGGTTGGGAGCCGCTCTGCGCATTCCTCCAGGTTCCTGTTCCAGACGAACCCTACCCCCGCGTCAACACAACCGAAGACATGAAGGACAAAAAGGTGTCCAAGAAAGTGACCGCATCGCCCAAAGACGCGGAAAACGGCGCACGCGGTTACATCGATGCCATGCGGCAAAAAGCGTTCGACAACTAACAGCGCGCTTCGCCGGAAGAGCTTTAGAGCTGAATTTCACATTGCGCGACCGGCGCGAAGCTGCGGCGGTGGTGCACAGTCGGCCCGTGCTGGCGCAACGCTTCCATGTGCTGTTTGGTGCCATAGCCGGCATTGCGTTCCCAGCCATATTCAGGATGTGACAGGGCAAGTTCGCGCATCACCCGGTCACGATGCTCCTTGGCGATGATCGAGGCTGCGGAGATGCATGGCTCACAACCATCCCCGCCAACGATCGCCCGGCCATTCCAGCGCCAGTCATCGCACCGTCCGGCGGGGGTCAGGTTCCCGTCGATCAGCACTTCGTCAGCATCGCGCGCGAGCACCTCGCAAAGCGCGCTGACTGCACGAGTCATCGCCAGCATTGTCGCGGCCAGGATGTTGATACGGTCGATCTCTTCCACATCGGCAAAACCCACAGCCCAAAGGCACCGGGCCTTGATCTCATTTTCAAGCACACCGCGGCGCTTCGCGCTCAGTTTCTTGGAATCGTCCAGTCCGGGGAGTGGATCACCAAGCAACAGCACCGCCCCGGCCACCACAGGCCCGGCCAGCGGCCCGCGGCCTGCCTCATCGACACCGACGACCAGCTTTTCATCTCCGGGGAACAACACGCGATCCATGCACCGATCATCACCCCCGCGCTGCAGGCCTGCAACCGCTCCGGCTCAGCTTTCCACCTTTTGTTTGCCACAGCCCATGCGCTGTCCTATCGGCGCGCGGCGATGCCTGATGCCAAGATCATACCCTTGTCCAATGTCGATCCCGCGATGATCGAGCAACTGCTGGACCGCGCCTTCGAGCCAGAGCGCAAGCGCCGCACGGCATACAAGGTGCGTGAAGGCATGGAGTTCCTCCCGGCGCTGAGCTTTGCCGCGCTGGACGAAGACGAAATGCTGACCGGCACGATCCAGTGCTGGCCGGTCTCCCTGACGGACCCGAAGGGACGCGCCTTTCCAATGATCATGGTGGGGCCGGTCGCAGTCCTCCCCGAACAGCAGCACCGCGGTTTTGGCAAGGCCTTGATGGCCGCAGCCCTGGGTGAGATCGATCCTGCCGCACCGTTGCCGCAAGTGATGATCGGCGAACCCGATTATTATGGGCGTTTCTGGGGCTTCACCAGCGAGCATACCGGCGAGTGGACCCTTCCCGGCCCCTGGGACCCGGCACGGCTGATGGTCCGGTGTGACAATCCGGCGATCCTTCCACGGGTTGGGGCACTCGGCCCTTGGCGTAGCTGAACCCTTCTGGCATCGATCCTGCGATGCCTTATGTCCCGCCTCCCGAACTTGCCTCCCTGTCGCTCGCGCAGATCTCCGAGCTTGTGGCGGAGCGCAAATTGCCGCCGCTCGACAAATGGGAACCGGCCGACGAAGGCGATAGCATGATGCGTATTGCCGCCGATGGCCGCTGGTTTCACGAGGGCGGAGAGATAAAGCGGCCCGCCATGGTCCGCGCCTTCGCGTCGCTGCTCTTGCGGGACGGCGATGGCCAGCACTGGTTGCTCACGCCGCACCAGAGGCTGTCGATCGAAGTTGAGGACGCAGCTTTCCTTGCCGTCGATGTGCGGGCGGACGGCGATGCACTCGCCTTTCGCCTTAATACCGACGATCTCGTCATTGCCGGCCCCGACAACCCGATCCGAGCCGACGGAGACCGCGAAACCCCGGCGATCTACGTCTCTGTTCGCCACGGGACAGAAGCCCGTCTCAACCGAAGCACTTATGGCCAATTGGCCGAAATCGCGCTGGAAAGCGGCGCACTGGAAGTGTCGAGCAAGGGCGTGACGTTCCCGCTGGTGCCGCAATGAGCGCGCTGTTCGACAGGCTCAGCCGCAAGCTGGAGCAAGGCCACGCCGCCGCGCCTCGTGATATGTGGCTCGATCCGCGAATAAACGCGATCGACGAGTTCACGCCGGCTTCGGTGCTCATCGGCGTAACCGAACGGGAAGAGCCCGGTTTCATCCTGCTTCACCGCCCTTCCAACATGCGCGCCCATCCCGGCCAGGTTGCCTTTCCGGGCGGCAAACGCGATCCGGGGGAAGATGCCGTGGAAGCGGCCCTGCGTGAAGCACATGAAGAGCTGGGAATCATCCCCGACACTGTCCGGGTGATCGGCACGAGCGACCTCTACCGCACGGGTTCAGGCTATGAGATCACGCCAGTCCTCGGCATCTTGCCGCCCGACATCGAAATTCACCCGAACCCGGCAGAAGTCGCGCAATGGTTTGAAGCGCCTGCCGATTTCGTGCTCAACCCCGTCAACCAGCATGTCAAAGCCATTGAATTTGACGGCGGAACACACAATTTCATCGAGATCATGTGGCGTGAACATCGAATTTGGGGCGTAACCGGCGCGATTGTCCACAACCTCACCAAGCGGCTGAACTGGCATGACTGAGCGGCTTCCACACGCGCCATGGCAGGACCGCGAGGACCTTGCCGAAGTCATAGAGGCACTTGGGCCGGGAAATGCCCGCTATGTTGGCGGCGCGGTACGCGACACGCTGATGGGGATTGCGGTCAAGGATGTTGACCTTGCAACACCCTTGCTGCCCGGCGAAGTGATTGCCCGGCTTAACCGCGCTGACATCCGCACCGTGCCCACGGGAATAGAGCACGGCACGGTAACAGCTGTTCTGCCGCTGGGGCCTGTTGAAATCACCACTTTGCGTCATGACGTCAGCACTGACGGCAGGCGCGCGACCGTCGCTTTCACCACCGAGTGGCAGGACGATGCAGCAAGGCGCGATTTCACCATGAATGCGCTCTTTGCAGACCCCGCAACCAAGGAAATTACCGACTTTTTTAGCGGGCTGGAGGATCTTTCCGAGCGGAGAGTGCGCTTCATCGGCGATGCGCGCCAACGCATTCAAGAGGACCACTTGCGGATCCTTCGGTATTTCCGGTTTCAGGCAAGGTTTGGCTCACATCTACCTGATCTGAAAGCTGAAACCGCCTGCACGGAGCTGGCAGCGACGCTGAAAGGCCTGTCGCGTGAGCGGGTCGGAATGGAAATGATGAACATCCTGGGACTGACCAATCCGGCCCCAACTATAAAATCGATGCAGGAACTTGGCGTGCTGGGTGTCATTCTTTCCGAAGCCGACCCCGCCGCACTGAACATGCTGGTCCAGAACGAAGAGGAGCAAGGCGCAGCGCCCGATGCCTTGCGCCGCCTCGCTGCATTGCTGCCCCCCGATCCCACACTTGCAAAGCAGGTTGCATCACGCTTCCGCCTGTCTAACGCGCAGAAAAAGCGGCTGGTGTGCGCGTCCGCTCGAGACAACGATCCGGGAACTGCGCGCGCGCTGGCCTATCGCCTTGGACGCGATGAGGCGCTGGACCGCCTGCTTATGGCGGGAGCGGATACGGCCCCCCTCTCCGGCTGGGATATTCCGCAATTGCCTCTCAAGGGCGGAGAGATCGTCCAGCGCGGTATCGCTGCGGGGCCGGACGTTGCCCGGATATTACAGGCGGTTGAAACGCGCTGGGTTGATGAGGGATTTCCGGGCCGGGACCGGGTTGACCAGCTACTCGATGAAGAACTGACGCGATGAAGCCGGTCAGACTGCGGCAAGGCACGATGTGCTATAGGCTATGCCATGCAGTTTGATGGAACCATCGAATTCCTGCGTGAACAGCCGCTGCTCACTTTGGCAATGGTCGCAATTTTTGTGTCCGTTGCGGGCGGAATGGCGCGCAAGTCTTTCCCGATTATGGGCCGAACGCTGCGGACTGCCGGAAGCCTTGG
>JAHRVR010000037.1 GCA_019090585.1 Sphingomonadaceae bacterium | reverse complement strand
GCACACCTTCAGGGATGTAAACGAAAGTTCCATCCGAGAAGACCGCGCAATTGAGCGCCGCGAAATAGTTGTCATGCTGAGGCACGACTTTGCCCAGCCACTTCTTCACAAGATCGGGATATTCGCGAATCGCCTCACTGATCGAGAGGAAGATGACGCCCGCCTTGCTCAGCTCCTCGCGGAAGGTGGTGGCGACAGAGACTGAATCGAACACCGCATCGACGGCCACTTTGCGCGCGCCCTCGACCCCGGCAAGAACCTTTTGCTCCTCAAGCGGGATGCCGAGCTTCTCATAGACGCGCAGGATTTCCGGATCGACCTCATCCAGTGACTTGATCGCATCCTTTGTCTTGGGCGCGGCATAATAATAGGCGTTCTGGTAATCGATCGGTGGAACCTTGAGCTTCGCCCAATCCGGCGGCGTCATCTCCAGCCAACGGCGATAGGCCTTGAGGCGCCACTCCAGCATCCACTCCGGCTCTTCCTTCTTGGCCGAAACGAAGCGCACCGTATCCTCGGACAATCCCTTGGGCCCGAATTCCTGCTCGATATCGGAATGCCAGCCATGCTCGTAGTCCGCGGCTTTTTCCGCTGCTTCACGCGCTGCCTGATCCTTCAATTCGGTATCGCGGATGGCTGGATCGTCGGTCACTGCACTTCCTCGGTAAGCTGCGTCAGCCGAACCTGAGTCAATGCGCCGCGTAAAGCTTCGTTCACAATCGGCCAGTGCGGCCGCACAGAACAGGCGTCTTCCAGCGTGCATTCCTGCCGCCCATCTTCCAGGCAGGCGGTCATGGCAATCGGCCCTTCGACCGCCTCGACAATATCGGCAAGCGTGATGGCCGCTGCAGGGCGGGCAAGCTTGAGCCCGCCGCCTACACCGCGCGACGAGCGCAGTAGTTTGGCGGAACTCAGCCGACTCACCAATTTCTGGACAGTCGGGCCGGGCACGCCGGTTTCCTTGGCAAGCTGACCGGCAGATATGCGCGCACCGCCACAATGGCGCGCTGCGGCGGCCATGATAACAACAGCGTAATCGGCCATGTTGGAGAGCCGCATTGTAGCGATATTCCTGTTTCTTGCCTAAACTGGACTGATTCTTTCCAGTTTCACCTAGTGAGGCAATCCGCCGGATACAAGGCAAGAAATTGTATCGCCCGCACAAAAAAAGCGGCTTTCCGGCCATAGCCGGAAAGCCGCTAGATGATAGAGAGGCCAAAACGCATAGCGCTCAAAACCTTTCAGGTCGCAAGCCCCTCTTACGAGCATCGTGTGCTCATAGATTGTATGTTTGCGACATCCATCCACAATGGACTTAGATTACAATCCAGCCATCAGCCGGTAATCCCAAAGACCTGATTTCGTGCTCCATCAATGACACAACTATGGATCCGCCGCAGCGCTCCTGCCGTTGGCCAGGAAGGTCGGTGCCATGTTTCAAGCCGGACTCTGAATAGTTTGTGCATAGCGCCCACGGACTCTATGCGCAGTGCCCATGATCTATCGACTGATCCGCCCGGCATTGTTCCAGCTCGATGCCGAGCGGGCCCACAGGCTTGCCATAGCGGCGATGAAACATATGCCCGCGCGCCGTCCAGCCAAGGCTGGCGGCAGCCTGACGACCAGCGTTGCCGGTATAGAATTTCCCAACCCGCTTGGCATGGCCGCGGGCTTTGACAAGGATGGCGAAGTCCCCGATGCCCTGCTCGGCCTTGGCTTCGGCTTTGCCGAGATCGGCTCGATCACGCCCTTTCATCAAGCCGGAAACCCCAAGCCGCGGCTGTTCCGGCTTGCCCGGGACCGGGCAGTGATCAACCGCATGGGCTTCAACAATCTGGGTGGGCAGGCGGCCGCGCTCCGGCTGGCGAAGCGATCCGGACAGCCCGGCATAATCGGCATCAATATCGGCGCGAACAAGGACGCGGCCGACAGGGTGGCTGACTATGCGCAAATGGCATCCCTGATGGCCCCGCTCGCCACATACCTTGCGGTCAACATCAGCAGCCCGAACACGCCCGGCCTGCGCGCACTGCAAGACGAATCGGCGCTGACCGGCTTGCTGGACGCGGTATTCGAGGCGCGCGGCGACACCGGGCCGCCGATTTTCCTGAAAGTAGCACCCGATCTCGAACCGGCAGATATTGATGCGATTTCGCGCATTGCCATTGAAAAAGGGCTGGGCGCGCTGATTGTTTCGAACACGACCATTTCGCGCCCGCCACTGACATCGCGCCATGCCGGTGAGGCGGGCGGGCTTTCGGGCGAGCCGCTGCGTGATCTGGCGCTGCAACGCCTGCGCGATTTCCGCAAGGCCACGGGCGGCGCGGTTCCACTGGTGGGCGTTGGCGGCATAGCCAACGCGCAAGACGCATGGGAACGCATCCGCGCGGGCGCAAGTCTTGTCCAGCTCTACAGCGCCATGGTCTATGAGGGGCCCGGCATTGCCCGCACAATCACAAGCGGCCTTCACAAGCTGATGCTGCGCGACGGATTTGCTTCCATTGCCGAGGCAGTGGGAAGCGAATAGGCAGGGCCGATGATCAATCGCCTGTTACTGCCCGCCCTCGCCCTTCTATGTCTGCCAGCTTGCGCCACGACGCAGCAGGACAGCCCTGCTGCTCCAGCCGCATCCGCAAGAGGCATGGTCAGCGCCGCCGATCCGCGCGCAGCCGAAGCGGGCGCGCAGATGCTGCGCAAAGGCGGCAGTGCCACTGACGCGGCTATCGCAACCATGCTGGCGCTGACCGTAGTCGAACCGCAAAGCTCCGGCATTGGCGGCGGCGGCTTTTATCTGCGCGGCACCGCCAACGGCAAAGTTGAAACGCTGGACGGACGAGAAACCGCGCCAGCGGACGCAACCCCGGACTGGTTCCTGAGCGAAAATGGCAAGCCCGTGGCTTATCGCAAGGCTGTGACAAGCGGGCTCAGCATCGGCGTGCCGGGCAATCTTGCGCTGGCCAGCGAAGCCCATCGCCGCCACGGCAAGCTATCATGGGCCACTCTGTTTGAGCCAGCGATCAAGCTGGCCCGTGAAGGCTGGAGCGTGAGTGAACGCTTTCACAAGTTCCTGAGCTTTGCAGGCCATCGCGCCAGCCGCGATCCGGCAGGCAAAGCGCTGTTTTTCAGCGCTGACGGCCAACCGCTGCCCATCGGCACGATAGTGCGAAACCCGGAACTGGCCGAAACGCTTGGCCGCATCGCCAGCGCAGGACCGGAGAGCTTTTACCGCGGACCAATCGCAGAGCAGATGGCACGCAAGGTAGCAAAAGATACCCCGCAGGCCGCTGCGATGACGGAGCGCGATGTCGCCAGCTATAAAGCGATGCCACGCGATCCGGTTTGCGGGATGTATCGCACTTACAGGATCTGCGGCATGGGCCCGCCCTCGTCCGGCGCTACCACCGTGCTCGCCATCCTCGGCCAGCTTGAGCATTTTGACCTTGGCGCCATGCGCGCCGATTCGCCTGTGTTCTGGCATGTCTTCGCCGAATCGCAGCGGCTGGCCTATGCCGACCGGGAACGCTTCCTCGCCGATCCCGATTTCGTGGCCGTGCCAGTCCCTCGCCTCATCGATCCGGATTATCTCGCGCAGCGCGGCGCTTTGATCAGCCGCGCGGAGACACTGAGCGATGTCCAGCCCGGCTTCGATAATGCGCCGCCCGATGGCATGGAGCCGCCCGAACATGGCACGTCCCATTTCGTCGCAGTGGACCGGGCTGGCAATGCGGTAAGCTATACCTGTCTCTTATACACATCTGACGCTGCCGACGACT
>JAHRVR010000036.1 GCA_019090585.1 Sphingomonadaceae bacterium | reverse complement strand
GGTGCGGAAAAACACTGCTCATCAGTTCAGCTTCAGTCGTTTCCAGCGTCTTGCCAACAACGAATCCCTGGATCATCTCGGTCACTTCCGCGCCGACCATATGCGCGCCTAACAGCTCGCCCGTCTTCGCGTCGAACACCGTCTTCACGAAACCTTCCGGATCGCCCAGTGCAATGGCCTTGCCGTTGCCGATGAACGGGAAGGTTCCGGTCTTCACTTCGTAGCCGGTTTCCTTTGCCTTGGCCTCGGTCAGTCCGACCGATGCGACTTGCGGGTGACAATAAGTGCAGCCGGGAATGTTGCGGCGGTCCAGCGCATGGGGATGGACATCTGCATTTCCAAGTTCCTGAGCGATCGTTTCAGCTGCGGTCACGCCTTCATGGCTCGCCTTGTGGGCAAGCCATGGCCCGTCGGTGCAATCGCCGATTGCCCAGATGCCGGGAACATTGGTGCGGCAATTGCCGTCGACTTTGATGTTAAAACGCTTGTCAGGCTCGACCCCCAGGTCCTCCAGTCCGATATTCTCAAGGTTGGGCTGGATACCAACCGCCACGATAACATGGCTGAAATCGGTGGTTTCTTCTTTTCCGCCCTTGGCTTTGATCGTAACCTTGACGGCTTTCTTGCCAGTCTCGATCGCGCCGACATTGGCGCCGGTCATGAACGAGATACCCTGTTTCCTGAGCGCTTTTTCAAGGAAAGCAGAGACATCTGCATCTTCGACAGGAACGATGCGGTCCATCATTTCAACCACGGTCACATCCGCGCCCATATCATTGTAAAAACTGGCAAACTCGATGCCGATCGCGCCCGATCCGATCACCAGAAGTTTTGACGGCATTTCCTTGGGCGTCATGGCGTGCCGGTACGTCCAGATCCGCTCACCATCCGATTTGGATTTGGGCAACTCGCGCGCGCGCGCACCGGTGGCGATGATGATATGCCTGGCTTCGAGCTCGCTTTCCTTGCCCTCCTGGGATGTGACGGAAAGCTTGCCCGGCGCGGTGATCTTGCCCGTGCCCATATGCACGGCGATCTTGTTCTTCTTCATCAGGCCGGTGACGCCCTTGTTGAGCTGATCGGCCACACCGCGCGAACGTTTCACCACGGCATCGAGATCGGCCGAGATATTCTCTGCCGCTAATCCAAAGTCCCCGGCGTGCTTCAAATTATGCAGCACTTCTGCCGAGCGCAGCAGTGCCTTTGTGGGGATGCAGCCCCAGTTAAGGCAAATGCCGCCGAGCCTCTCCCGCTCTACAATTGCGGTTTTCAGCCCTAGCTGTGCTGCGCGGATCGCCGCGACATAACCGCCGGGGCCGGATCCCAAAACGATAAGGTCGTAAGTGTCAGACATTCAATACTCCGAAATTCCAGATCGACCTCAGGCCACCATTCCCAGCGGCATCTCCACATATTCGCGAAAAGCGGACATCAGCCGTGCACCATCCGCGCCATCAACCGCGCGGTGATCAAAACTTCCTGTCACGCTCATCACAGTGGCAATGCCCAGATTGCCGTCTGGCATGACCCATGGCCGCTTTTCTCCCGCACCGATGGCAAGAATGGTCGATTGGGGCGGGTTAATGACAGCCGTAAATTGCTTGATACCCATCATGCCCATATTGGAAATCGAAGCTGTGCCGCCCATATATTCGTCCGGCTTGAGCTTTCCTTCCTTGGCTCGGGTGGCAAGGTCTTTGGTGGTTGTCGCGATTTCGGAAATCGACTTGCCATCGGCATCGGTGACGATCGGTGTGATCAGCCCGCCCGGAATGCTTACCGCCATTGAGATATCGGCGCGGCCGTAACGGATCAGCTCATTACCCGCGAATGTGACATTGCATTCAGGCACATCCATCAATGCTTTTCCAAGCGCCTTGATCAGCAGATCGTTTACCGACAGCTTGATATCCAGCTTCTGCAGCGATTGGTTCATCTCTTTGCGTATTTCCATCAACCGGTCGAGCCGCACGTCGACGGTGAGGTAGATATGCGGCGCTTCCTGCATCGACTGGGAAAGGCGCTTGGCGATGGTCTTGCGCATGCCCGACAGTTTCTCGACCTTATGCGGCACACGAGCATCGAGGAGTGCCCGTGTTTCCGCCGTCATTTCCACCACATCTGGTTTGGCAGCTGAAGTAGCAACCGGCACTTCCGCGGCTGTGCCTTTAGGCTTCGCCGTGCCGGGCTGCGCGGCTTCAATATCTGCCTTGACGATGCGGCCATTCGGACCGCTCCCGGTCATGCCGCCCAGATCGATGCCTTTTTCGGCAGCAAGCCGCTTCGCAAGTGGCGATGCTGGGATACGTCCCTCCTTCGATTGGGCAGTTGGTTGTGTTGATGCGGACTGATCGCGGGCAGGTTCCGGACTCCGCCGTGTCTCCGTGGATTTCTTAGCATTGCCCTTTTCTTCGGGCGGCTGCGCGGGGGCGGTTACATCGGCTGTTTCGTCATCTTCGCCCACCAGGATAGCGATCACCGTGCCCACCTTCACGCTGTCAGGCCCTTCGGGAACAACGATCGATGCAATCAGCCCTTCATCTACCGCCTCGAACTCCATTGTCGCCTTGTCAGTCTCGATCTCGGCGAGGATATCGCCGGATTCCACCCTGCCCCCTTCCTTCACCATCCATTTCACCAGCTGACCCTCTTCCATTGTGGGTGAAAGAGCGGGCATTTTGATTTCGATTGGCATGAAGCGGGGGCTATCCTTCGTTGCGGGCGCCACGATGCGCCGACATTGGCTCGGTTCCGGCAATAGAGCACCTTGGCATCAGGCCGAACGGGTTGCGTATAACCGCATTGTAGCGGATATGGTAGGGCCGGAGGAAGGCAAATGCGCGTCTATCTTGTGATTGTCGACGAAACCGATGAAGCGCTATGTGCCTTGCGCTTCGCTTCGCGACGTGCGGAGAAGACGGCGGGCGCGCTTCATCTGCTTGCCCTTGTTCCGCCGCAGGAGTTCAGCGCCTTTGGCGGTGTACAGGCAACAATCGAGGAAGAAGCGCGCGCACGTGCAGAAACGCTGGTCACTGCGGCAGCAGGCAGCCTGATATCCGAGGGCGCAAATATGCCGGTGATTTCAGTCAAAGTTGGCGAAGGTGAACATGTCGTGCGCCAACATCTTGGTGAACATCCGGAAGTTTCGGCGCTCGTCCTCGGTGCAGCGAAGGAAGGCGGGCCGGGTCCGCTGGTTACCTACTTTGCGGGCACGAATGCCGGGGCGCTGCCTTGTCCTGTCTTTGTAGTACCCGGCTCGCTTTCATCAGACGATATTGAGCGATTGAGCTAGGCGTCGTTTGCTCAGACCACGGTGCCGCGCGCGGGATATCCATGGCCATTTGCGTAACCGATTCCTTGCATCAGCTCGGCTAAGGCAGGCCGCGTGAATGGCGATGTCTGGACACTGGCGAAATAAAGCGTCCCATCAGGCTTGATGAGGAACAAGCCAGGTTCGGAAAAATGCCGGGGCTCGGTGTCACTGATCGCTTCGGTTATATAAAGACCGAAAGCGCGCGCTTTCTCTTCGGTGAGGGCATAAGCGATCGGCAGCCCGCCGAGATCCCACTCTACAAGGCTTTTCGTCGCTCGCTCCTTGCCATCCATGCTGATTGCGACCGGCTCTACACCCAGTTCGGAAAGTTTTCCGAGATTGGCTTTCAGATCGTTGAGCTGGTTCCGGCAGATCGGACAGTGGTTTCCGCGATAGAACATCAACAACGTGAAGTGTTGGGGATTGCTTTGAGCCAAACTGAAGTGCTCACCCTCAACAAGCGGAAGTTCGAGCGCGGGCACTGGCTGGCCGGGAACAAGTCGGGACATGGCGAATCCTCCAATCGGCAGCAGATTATCTGACTCTATCAGTTTGGACAGCCCGATCGAGCTTGACGTTAAAGGTCATTTTTTCCGGCCCCGATGGCGGATATTGCTGGGCAGGCCACGTTTTCCCGCAAGGTGCTTACCCTTGTGCCGAAGCTGCGGCGGCGTTCCGCGCCGTTCAACGCGCGAGCTGCCGCCTTCTTCCAACTCGAACTTCAATGCCCCCGTAAGCGGGTTGGCTTCTGCCAGGCGCAATCGCAGCCGGTCGCCAACGCCATAGCGCGTCCCGGTTTGCTGTCCTTCCAGAACCTGCGCTTTCTCGTCATAATCGAAACGTTCAGCGCCAAGCGTCGACACAGGCACCAGTCCGTCACCGCCCAGTCCGATAATTGTTGCGAAAAAACCGAACGTCTGCACGCCAGTAATACGGGTTTCAAAGACCTCCCCGACACGGGCCGACAGCCACGCAGCCATATAGCGATCGACCGTTTCACGTTCTGCGGCCATGGCGCGTCGCTCCGCATCGCTGATCGCTTCGCTGACTCTGCCAAGATCCTCGCGGTCGCGGTCTGACAGCCCCGATGCCGCGGGCAGATTGTCCTTTGGTGCGGGCTGTTCGAGTTTAAAGGCATCGACCAGCGCACGGTGTACGAG
>JAHRVR010000035.1 GCA_019090585.1 Sphingomonadaceae bacterium | reverse complement strand
GGCGTCGTATTCTCGGTGTTTTTTTCGTCAGCCATCATCAGAACTCCAGTCCGCCTTCACGCGCGGCATCGGCCAGCGCCTTGACGCGACCATGGAACAGGAAACCGCCGCGATCGAACACGACAGTTGTCACGCCGGCCTTCTTGGCGGCGGCGGCCAGATCCTTGCCCACCTTGCTGGCGGCGGCGGAATCGGCACCCTTGCCACCAAGCGAGTTGGCAGCGACCAGAGTCTTGCCAGCGCCATCATCGATAATCTGCGCGTAGATGTGCCTGCTCGTACGGTGGATCGAGAGCCGCGGGCGACCGGCGGAACGCGCCTTGAGTGCGGTACGCACCCGACGGCGGCGGCGATCGAAGAGGGAGATTTTGGCCATTATTTCTTCTTCCCTTCCTTGCGGAAGACGTACTCGCCGCGATATTTGATGCCCTTGCCCTTATAAGGCTCCGGCTTCCTCCAGCGGCGGATTTCAGCGGCGACCTGGCCGACCAACTGCTTGTCGATGCCGGATATCTCCACGGTGGTGTTGTCCGGCGTCTTGATCTCAATACCCTCGGGCACATCAATGTTGACATCGTGGCTGAAGCCCAACTGAAGCTTGAGCTTCTTGCCCTGTGCCTGTGCACGATAGCCAACGCCGGTGATTTCAAGCACCTTCGAATAGCCCTCGGTCACGCCTTCTATAAGGTTGGCAACCAGCGTGCGCTGCATGCCCCAGTGCCCGCGCGCATCCTTGGCATCGCTGGCCGGGAGCACAGCGATCGAATCGCCATCGACCTTGAAAGTCACGTACTTGGACAGTCCTATCGAAAGGGTGCCCTTAGGCCCCTTAACGCTGAGCGTTCCGTCAGCGATGTCAGCAGTGACACCGCTGGGAATCGCAACCGGCTTTTTGCCAATGCGGCTCATCAGAACACCTCCGCCAGCACTTCACCGCCGACGTTTTCAGTGCGTGCCTCGTTATCCGAAAGCACGCCCTTGGGCGTCGAGACGATGGTAATGCCAAGGCCATTGCGCACAATCGGAAGTTCGCTTGAACCCGAATAGACGCGGCGGCCCGGCCTGGAGACGCGGGCAACATGCTTGATCGCAGGCTCGCCCTCGAAATATTTCAGTTCAATCCGCAGCTGCTTGTGCCGCCCGGTCGCATCTTCGCTGTAACCGCGAATATAGCCTTCGCGTTGTAGCACTTCGAGTACGCGGGAGCGCAGATTCGATGCGGGAGACAGGACGGAGTCCTTCTTGGCCTGCTGGCCATTGCGGATACGGGTGAGCATATCACCCAGAGGATCGGTCATCGCCATTCGGGTTATCCCTTACCAGCTCGACTTTGTGACGCCGGGGATCATGCCTTTGTTCGCAAGATCACGCAGCTCAATACGGCACAGGCCGAACTTACGATAATAGCCACGCGGACGACCGGTCGTGGCGCAACGGTTGCGAACCCGGGTCGGGTTGGCGTTGCGCGGAATCTCGGCCATCTTCAGACGGGCAATCAGACGCTCGCCATCATCCAGCGATTCGTCTGCGGCAACCGCCTTCAGCCTGGCATATTTATTCGCATACTTCTTCACGAGCACCTTGCGACGCTCATTCTTGTTCACGGAACTCAGTTTCGCCATGGACTTAAGCTCTCTCGTCTACGGGGCGGCTCACGCCGCCTCCTGCTGATCCGCCTCGTCGGCGGGGAATGGAAAACCGATCAGGCGAAGCAGCTCGAGCGCTTCATCATCGGTCCGAGCGGAGGTGGTCACGATAATATCGAGCCCACGCACCTTCTCGATCTTGTCATAGCTGATTTCAGGGAACACGATCTGTTCCTTGAAACCCATCGCGTAATTGCCGCGCCCGTCAAAGCTCTTCGGGTTCAGGCCGCGAAAGTCGCGGATACGCGGCATCGCCACAGTCACCAGGCGATCGAGAAATTCATACATGCGTTCACGGCGCAAAGTGACCTTGCAACCAATCGGCATGCCTTCACGCAGCTTGAACTGCGCAATCGATTTCTTCGCCTTGGTAATGACCGGCTTCTGCCCGGCGATCAGTTCCATTTCCGCGGCAGCAGTCTGGACCTTCTTCTTGTCCTGACTCGCCTCGCCCACACCCATATTGAGCGTGATCTTCTCAACTTTCGGAACTTCCATCCGGTTCTTGTAACCAAATTTTTCGACTAGCGCCTTGACGATCTCATCGTCGTAACGCGTCCGCAAACGCGGAACGTACTTATCAGCCATCGATCGTCTCCCCGGACTTCACGGCCACACGGACCTTCTTGCCGTCCTTTTCCTCGAACCGCACACGGGTCGGCTTGCCATCCTTGGGATCGGCTACACTGACTTTGCTGATCGGCATCGGCGCGGGCACGCGATCGATACCGCCCTGCGGGTTCTCCTGAGTCGGCTTGCGGTGGCGAGTGGCGACGTTGATGCCATCAACGAGGACCTTGCCATCCTTCGGCATCACCTGAAGAACAGTGCCGGTACGGCCCTTGTCCTTACCCGAACGCACAACCACGTTGTCGCCCTTCTTGATCTTCGCACCGGCCATTACAGCACCTCCGGAGCAAGCGAGATGATCTTCATGAATCCCTTGCTGCGCAATTCGCGCACAACCGGGCCGAAGATACGGGTGCCAATCGGCTCCTCGCTCTTGTTGATGAGCACTGCGGCGTTACCGTCAAAGCGGATCACACTGCCGTCAGGACGGCGAACGTCCTTGCGGGTGCGCACGATCACAGCGCGGTGAACATCGCCTTTCTTGACCTTGGCGCGCGGCTGGGCTTCCTTGATGGAAACCACGATCACGTCACCGACGGATGCAGTCCGGCGCTTCGACCCGCCCAGCACTTTGATGCACTGGACACGCTTGGCGCCGCTGTTGTCCGCGACGTCGAGATTGGATTGCATCTGGATCATAGATCCGGTTCCTTACTCACTGGCTTGCCGAAACAAGTCCGGCAGTTCCAAAAATTGCTTACGCCTGCGTGGTATTCGCAGCCTCGACATCGAGATCAGCTTCAACCGCCGCGGCCTTGCCGGCATGGATACGATCCAGCACACGCCACGTCTTGGTCTTCGAAATCGGCCTGGTTTCCTCAATCCGGACGCGTTCGCCCGACTTGTAAGCGTTGTCCTCGTCATGCGCATTATAGCGCTTCGAGCGACGGATGATCTTGCCGTAAAGCGGGTGCTTCACCTTGCGCTCGACCAGCACGGTCACCGTCTTGTCGGTCTTGTCGGACACCACGGTCCCGGTCAGTACACGTTTGGGCATGGTTGTCTCCTCAAGCCCCGGATTTCGCTGCTGCGGTGTCGCGGACGCGCTCACCCTGCAGTGTCTTGATACGGGCGATGTCGCGACGGACTTCCCTGATCCGCGCCGGACGCTCAAGCTGATTAGTCGCAGCCTGAAAGCGCAAGTTGAACGACTCGCGCTTGAGTTCAGTCAGATCGGTGCTCAGCTGGTCGTCGGACTTGGCGCGCAAGTCTTCGGTGCGGCCAGAATTCTTATCGGCCATTACTTGTCTCCACCCAGGTGCGAGGTGTCGCCCAGACGGGCCACGACCTTGGTCTTGATCGGCAACTTCATGGCAGCACGGCTGAAAGCCTCTGCTGCAAGCGGCCCGGAAATGCCGTCCAGCTCAAACAGGATCCGGCCCGGTTTTACCCGTGCGGCCCAGTATTCAACAGCACCCTTGCCCTTGCCCTGACGGACCTCAGCAGGTTTCTTTGAAACCGGCACGTCCGGAAAAATCCGGATCCAAAGCCGACCCTGGCGTTTCATGTGACGCGTGATAGCACGACGCGCGGCTTCGATCTGACGCGCGGTAATCCGCTCAGGTTCAAGCGCCTTGAGGCCGTACGAGCCAAAGTTCAGCTCGGTTCCGCCTTTGGCAGCGCCCTTGATCCGGCCTTTGAAGGCCTTGCGGAACTTGGATTTCTTCGGTTGCAGCATTGTCTCTACTCAGTTCCTGACCTTCAACGCGCGGGACGAACGCCGGAGGTCTGTGCCTCCATCATCAGTCTGTCTTGCGCCGTCGGGTCATGACCCAGGATCTCTCCCTTGAAGACCCAGACCTTGATACCGATGATGCCATAAGCGGTAAGCGCTTCGGCTTCGGCGTAATCTATGTTGGCACGCAGCGTATGCAGTGGCACCCGGCCTTCGCGGTACTGCTCGACGCGGGCAATTTCTGCACCGCCGAGACGGCCCCCGCACATGACCTTGACGCCCTCTGCGCCCAGACGCATCGCTGACTGCATCGCGCGCTTCATCGCGCGGCGGAATGCAATACGTCGGATCAGCTGATCTGCAATGCCCTGCGCAATAAGCTTGGCATCAACTTCCGGCTTGCGGATCTCAACGATATTCAGCTTCACATCACTGCTGGTCATTGCCGCAAGCTTCAGGCGAAGCGCTTCAATGTCTGCGCCCTTCTTGCCAATGATGACACCTGGCCGCGCGGCATAAATCGAAACCCTGCAAAGCTTGGCCGGGCGCTCGATAACAACCTTCGAGATTGCCGCCTGTGGCAGCTTCCCGACAATGTACTTGCGGATCTTGATATCTTCTTCAAGAAGCTGCGCGTACTCGCGGCCTTCCGCGTACCAGCGGCTGTCCCAAGTGCGGTTGATCTGCAGTCGCAGGCCAATCGGATTGCTCTTATGACCCATCTTGTGCCTCCTCGACTTCGCGGACAATAATCCGCAACCGGCTAATCGGCTTAAGGATCCGGGTAGACTTGCCGCGGCCGCGCGCATGCCAGCGCTTCATCGTGATCGACTTGCCGACGCAGGCTTCTGCGACGACAAGAGCATCAACGTCCAGATTGTGATTGTTTTCCGCATTGGCAATCGCGGAAGCAAGCACCTTCTTGGCATCCACCGCCATGGATTTTCTGGAGAAGGACAGGATGTTCATCGCGTCCTCTACCTTCTTGCCACGGATAAGTGTCGCAACGAGATTGAGCTTCTGGGCAGAGCCACGAATAGTGGTGCCAACAGCCAACGCCTCATTATCGGCGACGCGGCGGGGAGCTTTCTGCTTACTCATCAGCGCTTACCCTTCTTGTCGGCGATGTGGCCTGGGAAGTTGCGCGTCGGCGCAAATTCACCCAGCTTGTGACCAACCATGTCCTCGTTGACCGAGACAGGAATGAATTTCTTGCCGTTATAGACGCTGAACGTAAGGCCAACGAACTGCGGCAAAATCGTCGAGCGCCGAGACCAGGTCTTTATCGGACCGGAGCGGCTGCCTGCATCCTGGGCGGCTTCTGCCTTTTTGAGCAGGTACAGATCGACGAAGGGACCTTTCCAGACGGAACGTGCCATTATCGCTTACCTCTTCTTCTTGGCGTGGCGCGAACGGATGATCATCTTGTCCGTCTGCTTATTCTTGCGAGTGCGGGCGCCCTTGGTTGGCTTGCCCCACGGGGTAACCGGATGGCGACCACCTGACGTCCGGCCTTCACCACCACCATGCGGGTGATCGACCGGGTTCTTGGCAACACCGCGGGTCAGTGGACGTCGACCCTTCCAGCGGGTGCGTCCCGCCTTGCCGAAATTCTGGTTCTGGTTGTCCGGATTTGAAACCGCACCGACCGTACCCATGCAATCGCCGCGCAAGTAGCGCTGTTCACCCGAGTTAAGGCGCACAATCACGAGGCCGCGGTCACGACCAACGAGCTGCGCATAAGTACCTGCCGAACGCGCGATCTGCCCGCCCTTGCCCGGCTTCATCTCAACATTGTGGCAGATTGTGCCGATCGGCATCTGCGACATGAGCATCGCATTGCCCGGTTTGACGTCGGTCTTCTCGCCCGCAACAATCTTGTCGCCAACTGCGAGACGCTGCGGCGCCAGAATATAAGCAGCATCGCCGTCCTCATAATTTACGAGAGCGATGAACGCGGTGCGGTTGGGATCGTATTCAATCCGCTCGACCGTGGCCGAGACATCCCATTTGCGCCGCTTGAAGTCGACAAAGCGGTACTTCTGCTTGTGACCGCCGGCAATGCCGCGCGAGGTGACATGGCCCTTGTTGTTCCGGCCGCCAGATTTGCGCTTACCTTCGGTCAGCGCCTTGACAGGCTTGCCCTTCCACAGCGAACTCTTGTCAACGAGGATAAGTCCGCGTCGACCTGGGCTGGTGGGGTTATAATTCTTCAGTGCCATCGGTTCAGCTCACGCCTTCGGTGATGTCAATCGACTGGCCCTCGGCCAGCGTGACAATCGCCTTTTTCACATCGCTGCGCTTGTAGGGCTTACCCTTCCAGCGCTTGGTCTTGCCCTTGGTGACGATGGTGTTGACGCCCGTAACCTTGACATCAAACAGCGCCTCCACGGCTTCCTTGATCTGCGGCTTGGTCGCCTCGCCGGACACCTTGAAGACGACAGCATTGTTCTCGGAGAGCAGCGTCGACTTTTCGGTGATGTGGGGGGCGAGGATCACGTCATAGTGACGAACATCCACTTCCTGCTTCTTAGCCATTGAAACGCGCCTCCAGTTTCGCGACCGCGTCCTTGGTGAGAACCAGCGTATCGTGCTTCAGGATGTCATAGACATTGGCACCGGCGGCGGGGAGCACGTTGATACCGCTCAAGTTGCCGGCCGCACGCGCGAAGCCTTCATCCACTTTCTCGCCGTCGATGACGAGGACTTTGCCATTCCACCCGGCCTTGTCGAAGCTGCCTTTCAGCACCTTTGTCTTGGCGTCCTTGAGGGCAAGGCTATCAACCACGATGATGCCTTCCTTCGCTTTGGCGGAAAGCGCCATCTTCAGGCCAAGGGCGCGAAGCTTCTTGTTCAAAGACTGGCCAAACTCACGGCGACGGGCGCCGTGCGCCTTGCCGCCACCGATGAAGATCGGTGCGGAACGGGAACCATGGCGGGCGCCGCCCGAACCCTTTTGAGGACCGAACTTCTTGCCGGTTCTGGCAACGTCGGAACGCTCTCGTGTCGCCCGGGAAATTCCCCGGCGATTTTCAAGCTGCCAGGTAACAATGCGGTGCAGGATATCAGCGCGCGGCTCCAGACCGAACACGTCATCCGACAATTCGATATCGTCCTTGGCCGACGTACCGTCGAGATTGAGGACCTTGACCTTCATTACTTAGCCCTCCTTCTCTTCGCCATCGGGCGCATTATTGCCTGCCGGTGCATCTTGCGCTGGTGCTTCAGCTTCCGGAGCGGGCGTTTCTGCCTGCTGCTCGGGGGCTACTGCGTTATCCACAACCTCCTCGGCAACCGAGTCGGTGGATTTGATCCCAGCGGGATAAGGCGCATCGTCAGGACGTGAGACTTTCACCGCATCGGCGACCATCAGCCAGCTGTTCTTCGACCCGGGAACTGAGCCCTTTACGAAGATCAGGCCGCGCTCGTCATCGGTGCGGACAACTTCCAGGTTCTGCTGGGTCCGCAGACGATCACCCATGTGACCGGCCATCTTCTTGTTCTTGAAGACCTTGCCCGGATCCTGCCGCTGGCCGGTTGAACCATGCGAACGGTGCGACAGCGAAACGCCGTGCGTAGCGCGCAGACCCTTAAAGCCCCAGCGCTTCATCGCACCGGCAAAACCCTTGCCTTGCGTGTGGCCGGCAACATCGACGAGCTGGCCGGGCACAAAATGTGAAGCGGCAATCGTAGAACCGACCTCCAGCACAGCATCGTCTGCCACGCGGAATTCAGCAACACGGGCCTTCATCGACACCTTCGCGTTGGCGAAATGCTCGCGCTGCGGCTTATTAACATTCTTCTGTTTCGCATTACCCGCGCCCAGCTGTACGGCTACATAGCCGTCGCGTTCGGCGGTACGGACAGAAACAACCTGACATTCTTCCAGCGCGAGGACAGTCACGGGTACGTGCTGTCCGTCCTCCTGAAAGACGCGGGTCATCCCTACCTTCTTAGCGATCACGCCAGTGCGCATGACCTAAACTCCTCAACAGAGGCACCCGGACCATTCCAGGTGCTTGCCAACCCATTTTGATTTTCATCGCCCCGTCCGGGCTGAAGCGCTCCCCCCAAAAGGAAAGCTAGACGGGGGACGCTGCCCGGCACTAATGTCCGCAGACGGCCGGAGGTATCCCTATGTCAGCGGAAGGAATCCCTCCCGCCTTCGCTGCCGAAATACTCGGCAGGCGCGCTGACCTTTAGGCCAGCTTGATCTCTACGTTCACGCCAGCAGCCAGATCGAGCTTCATGAGCGCATCGACGGTTGTGGCGTTGGGCTGCACGATATCCAGCAGCCGCTTATAAGTGCGAACTTCGAACTGCTCACGCGACTTTTTGTCGATGTGCGGCCCGCGGTTCACCGTGAACTTTTCGATCTTGGTCGGTAGAGGAATGGGGCCCCGGATCAGTGCACCGGACCGACGAGCGGTTTCCGCGATCTCGCCGGTCGCCTGATCCAGCACTCGATGGTCGAATGCCTTGAGGCGGATGCGAATATTCTGAGCTTCCATGTCCAAATACCGATGAGAAAGAGCAAACTTAAAAAACCGGCCGCTCCGCCCTCTCCCGCGCTGGCCCTTGATATAAGAGGGCGAGAAAGAGCGGAGCGTCCGACCGAATTATCGTAACGAAACCTGCTGCCGTGGGGCTATCCGAATCTCGGAAGTCCCCGGCGGAGCGCGGCCTATATTACTTCGTGACCTTGCTGACAACCCCCGAACCGACGGTGCGGCCACCTTCGCGGATAGCGAAGCGCAAACCATCATCCATCGCGATCGGAGCGATCAGTTTAACCGAGATCGTGACGTTGTCGCCCGGCATGACCATCTCGGTGCCTTCGGGAAGGATTACTTCGCCGGTCACGTCGGTGGTGCGGAAGTAGAACTGCGGACGATAGTTGCCGAAGAACGGCGTGTGACGGCCGCCCTCATCCTTCGAAAGCACGTAGACTTCCGCGTCGAACTCGGTGTGCGGTGTAATCGAACCCGGCTTGCAGAGAACCTGGCCGCGCTCAACGTCTTCACGAGCGACACCGCGGATCAGTGCGCCGATATTATCACCGGCTTCGCCGCGGTCGAGCAGCTTGCGGAACATTTCAACGCCGGTCACAACCGTCTTCTGGGTGTCCTTGAGGCCAACGATTTCGACTTCATCACCAACATTGACGACACCGGTTTCAACACGGCCAGTCACAACCGTACCACGGCCAGAGATCGAAAAGACGTCTTCAACCGGCATCAGAAACGCCTTGTCGGTGGGGCGTGGCGGCTGCGGAATGTGTTCGTCAACGGCTTTCATCAGCTCAAGAATCTGGTTCTTGCCGATTTCGTCGTCGCGGCCTTCAAGGGCAGCGAGAGCCGAACCCTTGACGATCGGAATATCGTCACCGGGGTAGTCATAGGCGCTGAGAAGTTCGCGAACTTCCATTTCAACCAGCTCGATCAGCTCGTCATCGTCGACCTGATCGACCTTGTTCAAGAACACGACGAGAGCAGGAACGCCAACCTGGCGAGCAAGCAGGATGTGCTCGCGCGTCTGCGGCATCGGGCCGTCAGCTGCGTTCACAACCAGAATCCCGCCGTCCATCTGTGCAGCGCCGGTGATCATGTTTTTCACATAGTCAGCGTGGCCCGGGCAATCGACGTGCGCATAGTGGCGATTCTCGGTTTCATATTCGACGTGCGCCGTCGAAATCGTGATACCGCGCTCGCGCTCTTCGGGGGCCTTGTCGATATTTGCGAAATCAACGGCTTCACCGCCGCTGCTTTCGGCCAGAACCTTGGTGATAGCGGCAGTCAGAGTGGTCTTGCCATGATCGACGTGACCGATTGTGCCGACATTGCAGTGCGGCTTGGTCCGCTCAAATTTTGCCTTCGCCATTCTTCTAAGCCTTCTTCTTAATTACAACAGAACCTACGGGAAAGGTCGGCACCCGCTAAATCAGGCGCCGCCACTAGACTAACCTTGCCGATCAGGCAAGCTTCTCCTTTACCTCTTGCGCAACACTGGCCGGCACTTCCTCGTAATGCGAGAATTGCATCGTGTACTGAGCGCGGCCTTGCGAGAACGAGCGCAGTTCGTTGACATAGCCGAACATGTTGGCAAGCGGCACTTTCGCCTCGACAACTTGCGCGTTACCGCGACTGTCGGTCCCCTGGATCTGACCACGGCGGGAATTGAGGTCGCCGATTACGTCGCCCATGAAATCTTCCGGAGTAACCACTTCAACGGTCATCACCGGCTCAAGCAATTTGATGCCAGATTTCTCGGCAACTTCACGCATAGCCCCGCGTCCGGCGATTTCGAAGGCCACCGTGCTCGAGTCGACGTCATGATATGCACCGTCGATCAACGTGATGGTGAAATCGATGATCGGAAAACCGATCAGGCAACCGCTTTCGGCCTGCTCACGCATGCCCTTCTCAACTGACGGGATAAATTCGCGAGGGATGTTGCCGCCCTTGATCTTGTCATCAAAGATGACGCCCTGGCCGCGCTCACCGGGAGTAACGCGGACTTTGGCGCGGCCGAACTGACCGGAACCGCCCGACTGCTTCTTGTGCGTGTAGTCGACCTCCACCTCACGGCCCAGGCTTTCACGATAGGCCACCTGCGGCGCGCCGACGTTGGCCTCCACTTTGTACTCGCGCTTCATCCGATCGACAAGAATGTCGAGGTGAAGTTCGCCCATGCCCTTGATGATGGTCTGGCCGGACTCGTGATCAGTCGTAACCCGAAAGGACGGATCCTCGGCAGCGAGGCGATTGAGCGCAATACCCATCTTTTCCTGATCGGCCTTGGTCTTCGGTTCAACAGACAGTTCGATAACCGGATCGGGAAATTCCATCCGCTCAAGAACAATCGGATCGCTGGTTGCACACAGCGTATCGCCCGTAGTGGTTTCCTTCAGGCCCGCGATGGCGACAATGTCGCCGGCGAATGCCTCTTCGATGTCCTCGCGGTCATTCGAGTGCATCAGCAGCATACGGCCGACTTTTTCCTTCTTTTCTTTCACCGAGTTCAGGATCTGGCCCTTGGCGAGCCGACCTGAATAGATACGGGCGAAAGTGAGCGTGCCAACGAAGGGATCGTTCATGACTTTGAAAGCCAGTGCGGAGAACGGCGCGGCATCCGAAGACTCTCTTAAAACTTCTTCGTCGCTGTCGGGCAGAACGCCCTGGATCGCCGGAACGTCAATCGGGCTCGGCATATAATCAACAACAGCATCAAGCAGCGGCTGAACGCCCTTGTTCTTGAAGGCAGAGCCGCACAGCACAGGAACGAAAGACTGTTTAAGCGTGCCGGCGCGGATAAGCCGCTTGATCGTCGCTACATCAGGCTCGTTGCCTTCGAGATATGCTTCCATGACATCGTCGTCTTGTTCAACAACGGTCTCAAGCATTTCCAGGCGATACTCAGCGGCCTTGTCAGCAAGATCGGCCGGGATATCGACATAATGGAAGTCTGCGCCAAGGTTCTCGTCTTCCCAGACGATCCCGCGATTGCTGACGAGATCGACCACACCCTTGAGGTCGGTCTCCGCGCCAATCGGCAGATACAGGACAAGAGGCTTGGCACCCAGACGGTCAATGATCGACTGCACGCAGTAATAGAAATCCGCGCCGGTCCGGTCCAGCTTGTTGACGAAGCACATACGGGGAACCCCGTACTTATCGGCCTGACGCCACACGGTCTCGGACTGCGGCTCAACACCGGCCACACCGTCGAACACGGCCACAGCACCGTCGAGGACGCGCAGCGAACGTTCCACCTCGATGGTAAAGTCAACGTGACCGGGAGTGTCGATGATGTTGATGCGGTGCTCAAGGCCCTCGCCATCGTCGGCCTTCCAGAACGTAGTCGTCGCGGCTGACGTAATCGTGATGCCGCGCTCCTGCTCCTGCTCCATCCAGTCCATCGTCGCGGCACCGTCATGCACTTCACCGATCTTGTAGGACTTGCCGGTGTAATAGAGGATGCGCTCGGTCGTCGTCGTTTTACCGGCGTCGATATGCGCCATGATGCCGATATTGCGGTAGCGTTCGATCGGATGGCTGCGTGCCATGGTGTATTCCTTAAAGGCGTCGGGTGAGGATTTGCGGCCCCGCCCGTAGAGTTAAAACCGTAACAGCCCAGTTCTGACTGTGGTCCTTACCAGCGATAGTGCGAGAATGCACGGTTGGCGTCAGCCATCCGGTGCGTGTCTTCGCGCTTCTTGACAGCGTTGCCGCGATTGTTTGCCGCATCCATCAGCTCACCGGAGAGGCGCGCAGACATGGTGGTTTCCGGACGATTGCGCGCAGCAGAGATCAGCCAGCGGATCGCCAGCGCTTGCGAACGCTCGGGCCGCACTTCAACGGGAACCTGATACGTCGCGCCGCCGACACGGCGGGAACGCACTTCAAGCTGCGGTGCAATGTTGGTCAGCGCTTCGTGGAAAACCTGGACCGGATCGGTCTTGGCCTTGGTCTGGACTGTATCGAGCGCGCCATACACGATGCGTTCAGCGGCAGACTTTTTGCCGTCATACATCAGGTTGTTCATGAACTTGGACAGCACCACATCACCAAACTTGGGATCGGGCAGGATTTCCCGTTTTTCGGGCCTACGACGACGTGACATCGCTTTATCTTCCTTATCCTCGGGCCGGGGGCGAATGCCAAACCGGCCGGTAATTTCTTATAACGCAACGGCGAAAAACTGTCCGCCGCGCCGGATCACTTCGGCCGCTTGGCACCGTACTTGGAACGGCTCTGCTTGCGGTCCTTGACGCCTTGTGTATCGAGCACGCCGCGCAGAACGTGATAGCGCACACCGGGAAGATCCCGCACACGGCCGCCGCGGATCAGCACAACAGAGTGCTCCTGCAGGTTGTGGCCCTCACCGGGGATGTAGGTGATGACTTCGCGCTGGTTGGTCAGGCGAACTTTCGCCACCTTGCGCAGAGCCGAGTTCGGCTTCTTCGGCGTCGTTGTGTAAACGCGCGTGCAGACGCCGCGCTTTTGCGGGTTCTGTTCCATCGCAGGGACCTTGCTCTTGGCCTTCTGCGGTACGCGACCCTTGCGGACCAGCTGGTTGATCGTCGGCATTCTTTTTCCGTTCCTTTTATCCGGGCCGGTGGCCTGGCTAACGTCACTTCGATTATCCGACCGGGGAAACCCGTTCGGTGCCGCGCCCTTCCGGGCGGGAGTCGCAAGAGGTCGCCCGCGACAAAACCGCTTCCCACTTTTCCTGATGGGCTGCGCGCAAATGCCGCTAGCCAAGCAAAAAGCGAGACTGTTTCCAGCTGTTTTATCCCGATGGAGAGTTATTGTCCCATGCCAATGTCAAAGCACCGGTGCGACCCAGCCCTTCGCGTTCGAAGGAAGGTGCAACGCAGCGCATGGCATGAACCGAAATCACTCCACCCGGGGCAAAAGCGCCGGATTACTTTGACGGATTACACATGATACGGTTTCGGACCATATCCCATGCGCACCGGCAATGTTCAGCTCTATAAGTCGCCGAGGATAGCCGTCGCTACGCCTCGACTGCGCGGGCCACTAATCGCATTGCGCTGAACGGTCAACGTTTATATCGGAAAACTTCAAAGGCAACTGCTCACAATCATTGGTCGCCTGCAGATCACAATGGATCTGGCAATCAACACCGGCCGGGACGATTCAGGCCGTTCCAAGCAAGCCGATCTAATAATGCTTGCATACCCGTGCAAACCGCGCTGTGAATTCCCACCGTGCTCCGTCGCAAGCAGGAAAGCCAGAAAACAGTGATCAAATCACCAAAGATTGAAGTTTTTTGGGGGCCGAGTATTCATTCTCGTGAAGCCGTCGTTGTGGCCGGGATTACCCTGGACGATCTGACGATCGCGCAATCCCCGCACATCATTGAAACTGTCACAGCGGTTACGGATCCATGGTTTCCATGCAAGCCGGACGAAAGCTGCACTAACGATGCGGAACGACTGGCCAGCTTCATCGTCGAATGGGCGCTTGGCGCGCTCACATACCAGTCCGGCTTCCTGAATGCGCGGGGATACCGTGCGACCGGACCGGACAGCTTTGCCTTGTGGCTTGGTTTCCACCAGCCTAGGTTCAGCTCAGCTGCACTCTCCATCGCCGTCTCCGTTTGTGAAGTGGCCGCAACCGGCCGGCTGGACGAAAAGAAACTGCGCGCTCAGCTTGAAGCGTTATGGAAAGCGGCAAGTCCCTATCATCCAGATACCCAGGCGCAGATCCTGATGGAGGGAGCACGGGCGATGGATCTGCCCTATATGCCGGCCTGGAACATTGTCCGGCACTGGCAGTTCGGTTGGGGCGCGGAGAGCATGACCACTTTTATGGCCGCGTCCAACCGGGACGGCGTCGTTTCAAACCAAGTCATGGCAAACAAGCGATACTCAAAATCGATGATCGAGTATCTGGGCCTTCCTGTTCCGATTGATGCAGCCGTGACCAAAGAGGACGAAATTCCGGCAGCAGTCGAACAGATCGGATTTCCTTGCGTGGTCAAACCGCCCAACATGGGCGAGGGAATGGGGGTTAGCGCTGGACTGACCACTACAGAGCAAGTGCGCACGGCATTCAGGCAAGCCATGCAATTCACCAAGCAACCCGTCATGATCGAGCGGCATGTACCCGGCAGCGATCACCGGCTGGTGATAATCGACGAGAAACTGGTCGGCGTGTTTCGCAGAGATCCGCCTATGGTGACCGGCAACGGCACGAGCACCGCCGGGCAACTGATTGAAGACCTCAATCGCGACCGCGCCCCCTTGGGAACCGAAAGTTACACGCAGCTGATTGCTATCGACCTCGACGAGACCGTGACGCAACATCTTGAACGCCAGGGCATCTCTGCCGATACGGTCCTGCCCGAAGGAAAGCAGGTCACACTGAAGAGCACGAGCAATGTCGCGGCGGGCGGAACCT
>JAHRVR010000034.1 GCA_019090585.1 Sphingomonadaceae bacterium | reverse complement strand
ATTTCTTCGCTCACGATCCTTGCGGTATCCTCATCGGCATCGCGGGTATGGATGATGACAGGCAGGCCGGTGGCGCGCGATGCGGAAATATGCGTCCGGAACAGCGCCTGCTGCGTCATCCTGTCGGAATGTTCATAATAGTAATCGAGGCCGGTTTCCCCGATCCCGATAACCTTGGGGTGCGCTGCGGCATCGATCAGAGCCTGTTCGCCAAGATCGGCATGCTTGTCCGCCTCGTGCGGGTGGATGCCGATGCTGGCCCAAACATCATCTTCGCGCGCAGCAGTGGCAATCACGCTGTCCCATTCGCTCTGCCGGGTCGATATATTGAGAAATCCGCCGATCCCGGCCTCACGCGCCCGTGCCAGCACGCCTTGCTGGTCTTCGACGAGCCCCTTGTACTGGAGGTGGCAATGGGAATCGATCAACATCACCCTTCCCCGTCACCTTCAGGCTGCTCAAGGCGGGGGAACACACCTTCGGGTTTCTCCAGGATAAAGCCGCTGGCGGCGAGCTGAACAAACCATTCGGCATCTTCAAGCGCGGCAAAATCGCGCGCGCCTTCGGCGATTCCCATCTGAGAGAGTAGCCGGTCGACAGAAGACGGAACCACGGGGCGAACCGCGATGGCCAGATCGCGAACACAGCGAAACAACGTCATCAGCACTGCTACCATGCGATCGGGATCGGTCTTTTTCAGGCCCCACGGCGCTTGCTCGTCAACATACTGGTTGCATGCGAACACCCCGCGCATCCATGCATCAAGCCCCTCGCTGAACGCATAGCTTTCAAAGCTGCAGCGCATGGACGCGATGTTCTCGGCGACGCAGGAAACCAAGACGACATCGGCTTCGCTCACTGGTTGTGACTTATCCAGTCTACCATCACAATTCTTGAAGATCATCGAGAGCACGCGCTGGGCCAGATTGCCGAAACTGTTGGCAAGCTCGGCATTGCATCGCGTGACGATAGCGTCGGCCGAATAGCTGCCATCCTGCCCAAAACTCACTTCCCGCAGGAGGAAATAACGCAGTGGATCGACCCCGAAATGCTCAGATAATTCCAGCGGATCGACGACATTGCCAAGCGATTTGGACATTTTCTCGCCGCGATGCAGAAGGAACCCGTGGCCGAAAATCTTCTGTGGAACGGGCAAACCTGCTGATTTCAGGAAAGCGGGCCAGTAGACGGCATGGAAGCGCACGATGTCCTTGCCGATCAAGTGGAGATTGGCTGGCCAGTACTGTGCGAAATCTCCATCCCTGTCCGGAAAGCCGATGCCGCTGAGATAAGTTGTGAGGGCATCCACCCAGACATACATGACATGGCCGTCGCTTCCCGGCACCGGCACGCCCCAATCAAAACTGGTGCGTGAGACAGAAAGGTCGCGCAAGTCGTTGCCTTTAAGGAAAGCGAGCACTTCGTTCCGGCGGCTCTCCGGCTCAAGAAAACCCGGTGTTTCGTTCAGTTCGATCAGAAAGTCGCGATACTTGGACAGACGGAAGAACCAACTCTCCTCAACGGTCCATTCGACCGGCGTTCCCTGGGGTGAAAGTTTGACGCCCCCTTCCCCTTCGGTGATTTCGCCTTCTGCGTAGAAAGCTTCGTCACGCACCGAATACCAACCTTCATAGCGGTCAAGATAGAGGTCGTCCGATGCTTCCATCGCCTTCCACAAGGCGATGCTGGCTTCATGGTGCCGTTGATCGGTGGTGCGGCAAAAAGCATCATAGGAAATGTGAAGTCTTTCACACATCTCACGAAAATGACTCGACATTTCACTCGCAAATTCAAGGGTGTCGCGTCCCGCCGCTCGCGCGGTTTGTGCCATTTTCAGCCCATGCTCATCGGTTCCTGTGACAAGCCTGACATCCCTGCCATTCATGCGCTGGAACCGGGCGATGGCATCGGCGGCGATCGCCTCATAGGCATGGCCGATATGTGGCTTTCCGTTGGGATAGCTGATGGCGGTGGTTATGTAGAATGGGTCGGCCATTGGCGGCGCGCTATCTTTCTAATCTGTCTTGTTCAGAGGCGTTAAGCGGACTCTGTAGGCATGGCAGCGGAGGCCAGCAACCCGCCAATTTCCATTACCAGCAGGCCGGGATCGAAATTATAGGTGGGTGCCTGCGCGGCAAGGCGGGTAAGCGCGCCATGCGCCTCGATCACACGCAATTGCCTTTCGCGCCTGCTGTCAGTGAGTTCGGCCGCCAGACTGGAGCGGGCGAGATCGAGAGTAGCGAACAACTTCTCACGGGTCGGACGGCGGCCAATCGCCTCTGCGAAGGCGCCGCGCAGGGCAAAACTGCGGTCCCCATCACGCAGTATTCGCCGCATCAGATCATAGAGCGCACCAAGATCCTGCTCGACAAAGGACAGCGCACCCCCTGCTGAACCATGCGCAGCGGCGATTGCGTTTTTGCGCGTATCGGCATCGGCCTGCGGTGTGTCCCGTTGCAGAACTGCATCAAGATCAGCGGCGGTAAGCGGGGCAAACCTGAGCACCCGGCAGCGCGAACGGATAGTTGGGAGCAAACGGCCCGGTTGATGCGCGATAAGCAGGAAAAAGGTTCCGGCGGGCGGCTCCTCAAGGCTCTTGAGCAATGCGTTAACCGCAGATTTTTCCATATCGTCCGCAGGATCGATGATGATTGCCCGCCGGTCACCCAGCGTAGGCTTTGTCGTGATTCGTGACTGCATCGTCCGAATCTGGTCCACCGTGACGTTGCGTTTGGTCTCGTATGCCTTGCCTTCCGCGCGCTTGAGCGCCTCCTTCTCATCCTTGGGCGGATGGTCGAGGATCAGGATATCAGGGTGTTTCTTCGGATCAGGTATTGGCGAGCCGGGTTCTTTGACCAGTTCTGCGGCGGCGGCGCGTGCAAAGACGCGTTTTCCCAGCCCCCTTGGCCCTGACAACAGCCATGCATGGTGCATCCGGTCCGAAGAAATGGCCGACGTCCATTCCTGCCAGGCTTCGTCCTGTCCAATAAAGAGCGGCTGCGGCGCATTCACGATTGTGGCTCCAGCAACGGAGAGAGCGCGGACAGAATACTATCGTGGATTTCCTCCACCGCGCCGTTCCCGTCGATCCGAGTGAAGCGTTCAGACTCGGCGTTGGCAATACGCTCGAATGCCTCTGCCACGCGGGCGTGATACGCAGGTTTGCGGCCACCAATGCGATCATGCGTGCCAGCATCGCGTGCGGCAGCCCGATTGGCGGCCTCTTGCGGGCAAACTTCGATAAGCAATGT
>JAHRVR010000033.1 GCA_019090585.1 Sphingomonadaceae bacterium | reverse complement strand
GGCAAAGTCGCACTGGTGACGGGCGCAGCAACCAGCCATGGCCTCGGAATAGCGACCCTGTTCGCAGTCCCGAAGCCCGAGACGTGCCGCGGGGGCGAAGGCCTGCCCAAGATTATGCGAGGAAGCCCGGGCTAATGCGAGGAAGATGGGGATGCCGATGCATCGCGCCCGACAAGCAAAAGCCTGAGCGCCGTCAACCGCTCTTCTTGGCCTTGTGCGCGGCAATATCCTCATCGAGCACGGCAATCCGCTGCCGCTCAAGCGTGTCTTTCGCCAGCCCCTTGAGGCGGCAGGTTGCCCATAGCGACTTACGCTCGGATTCAAGCGCCTTGAGATAACGATCAGCCATAGGCCCTCCAGATGGTGAGCGCGCGATATAGGGATGCACAAGGCGCGGCGCAAACTGCACGGCTGCGCGCCCTTCTCAAACCCCCACCAGCACCGCATCGCCTTCGATGCGCACGGGATAAGTCTTGAGGTCGTTCTTCACGGTCATCTTTATGAAGAGCAGCTTGGGGTCGCGTTCGATCTTGCCACTGGCGAGGTCGAACTTGGCCTTGTGCAGCGGGCAGACGACCGCGCCGCCATCGAGCGAGCCACGGCACAAGTTGAAGCCCAGATGCGGGCATTTGCGCTGCGCGGCGAAGTAATCACTGCCTACCTGGGCGAGCAGTAGCTTCTCACCCCCGGCTTCGACCGGGATGATCTGGCCCGGGGCGATGTCCCCCGTGCCGGCGATGCGTATATATTCCATAGCCCCCTCCACCTGTTGTCACGCTCGGGCGCAAGGATGACTCATCGCCGCGGCAAAGGCCAGTCCCCGTTGACGGGCCGCCGGGGCCGCCGGGCGGGCTTACTCTGCCGGGTCTGCGGTTTCCTCCTCCGGCAGATAGAGCTTTTCACCCTTTTCCTTATAGACCCGGCTCATTTCCTCCATGCCGGCTTGCGCATCTTCCGCAGCAATAAAATCATCGCTCGGCTGGTTCTGCTTGGCCGCGAATTCTCGCACTTCCTGGCTGATCTTCATCGAGCAGAATTTCGGACCGCACATGGAACAGAAATGCGCGGTCCTGGCCCCTTCGGCAGGCAGCGTCTGGTCATGATACTGCTCTGCCGTGTCGGGATCGAGCGACAAGTTGAACTGGTCGCGCCAGCGGAATTCGAAGCGCGATTTCGATAATGCATCGTCGCGGACCTGGGCTGCCGGGTGGCCTTTGGCAAGATCCGCCGCATGAGCGGCCAGCTTGTACGTCACCACGCCGACTTTCACATCATCGCGGTCTGGCAGGCCAAGATGCTCCTTGGGCGTGACATAGCAAAGCATCGCTGTGCCATACCAACCGATCATACCCGCGCCGATACCGCTGGTGATATGGTCGTATCCCGGTGCGATATCGGTCACGAGCGGCCCGAGCGTATAGAACGGAGCCTCACCGCAAGCTTCGAGCTGCTTGTCCATGTTCTCCTTGATCTTGTGCATCGGCACGTGGCCGGGGCCTTCGATCATCACTTGCACGTCCTGCTCCCAGGCGCGCTTGGTCAACTCGCCCAGCGTGTAAAGCTCTGAGAACTGGGCCTCGTCATTGGCATCCGCGATGGAGCCCGGACGCAGGCCATCGCCCAGCGAATAAGCGATGTCATAGGCTTTGCAGATCTCTGTGATCTCGTCGAAGTGCTCGTAAAGGAAGCTCTCCTTGTGATGCGAGAGGCACCATTTTGCCATGATTGAGCCGCCGCGGCTGACGATCCCGGTCATGCGCTTGGCCGCCATCGGGATGTAGGGCAGGCGCACACCGGCATGGATGGTGAAATAATCCACGCCCTGCTCTGCCTGTTCGATCAGCGTGTCGCGGAACACCTCCCACGACAGCTCCTCTGCAATGCCGCCAACCTTTTCCAGCGCCTGATAGATCGGCACGGTGCCAATCGGGACAGGTGAATTTCGGATGATCCACTCACGCGTGTCGTGAATATTGCGGCCCGTGGAAAGGTCCATGACAGTGTCCGCGCCCCAGCGGATAGACCAGACCATCTTGTCCACTTCCTGCGCCACATCTGATGCAACGGCGGAATTTCCGATATTGGCGTTGATCTTGACCAGGAAATTGCGGCCAATCGCCATCGGCTCTGCTTCCGCGTGGTTGACGTTGGAAGGAATGATCGCCCTGCCCCGCGCCACTTCATCGCGCACGAATTCAGGCGTGACGAAATCGGGGATTTGTGCGCCCCAGTCCTGACCGTCCCGGACATATTCGGCAAGGCGTTCACGCCCCAGATTTTCACGCTCGGCGACATATTCCATTTCGGGCGTGATCACGCCTTGTCTGGCGTAGTGCATCTGCGAGATATTTCCGCCCGCTTTCGCGCGGAAGGGCCGATTCACCACTTTGGGAAACGGCGCGACGCCCCCGGAACGGTCCGGCCCGAGCTGGCCGTTGTCTTCCGGCCTTACCATGCGCGCGTCATAAGCTTCGATATCGCCGCGTTCGATCTGCCACTCACGCCGAATCAGGGGCAGACCAGACTGAATGTCGATCTGCGCATCGGAATCGGTATAAGGTCCGGACGTGTCATAAACGCGCACCGGCGCATCGCCGCTCGTCGGCTCCAGCACGATTTCGCGCATGGCAACACGGCGAGGTCCAACGTAGATTTTCCTTGAACCGCGAATGGGTCCGGTCGTGACGTCGAACTGCGGTCCCGCAGGGGGGATTTCAAGGTGGGAATCGATGTCGGCCATGCCGCGCTCCTTAATGCCGGGCAGCGAAAGGGAGGTGTGGCGTGCACAACCCTTCCCTCCGCCCGTGCTAACGGGTTCAGGTTCTACGGGTCGAGCAGCATGACCTGCCCCTCTCAGCCGACACTGGCTCCCCGAGGATGGCCGCAAGATAGACGTCGCACCGGCCTGCGTCTAGGCCGCTTTGCATCGATGACGATGCTTTACCGCCTTGACGCCTGTGCCGCGCAGATTGCTGAATGCTTCGGTGCGCGGGCAGGCCAGGACCCGTGGGCCGGCGGCTATATCGCACCTGGAAAATTCGCCCCGGTGTTGACCGGAGGCCGCGAAGAGATTGCCGGGCCGCGCCCCGCAGGTCCGCGGCTGGAACCGCGCATGATCCCGCGCCTGTGGGGCGTGCCGCCGCCGCCCGGCGCCGCGGACACAGCGCAAGGCGGCATCACAGTAGTCCGCAATCCGGGCAGCCCGTTCTGGATCGGCAATCTGCGCAACAGCGAATTTCGCTGCCTTGTCCCAGCCACCAGCTTCATGGAATGGCACAAGCGCAAGACCTTGGATGGCAAGCGCGTGCAAGGCTGGTACGCCGCCAGTGACCAGCCGGTATTTGCCTTTGCGGGCGTCTGGAAGGACAGCGAAGTGCCCAGCTTCGCTCTGCTGACCTGCGAGCCCAATGCAGTGCTGCGCTCCGCAGGACTGGCAGCCATGCCGGTAATCCTTCCCGCCGACAGAGAGACGCAAAAGCTATGGCTCTACGGGGACTGGAAACGCGCCAGCAAGCTCATCGCGCCCTATTCCAGTTCGCCGATGACGCAATGAATGACCGGCAAAGTTCCAACTTTGCCGCGATGGCGTCGGCTCCGGCAAGGCCACTTTTCCAGGCGCAAACCTCTTAAGCGCAGATCAAACCGCTTATGCATAAGCGCCCGCGCGGTCACGCAAAGCGCAATTGCCCAAGGACAAGCAGGGCCAGACCCACAACGATCATCATGATTGAAAGACCGCGATAGAGGTGCCCGAAAGTCCGAAGCAGGAACTGGGTATAGATGTCTGAGAACCCGGTAATCATCAGCGCCTCAATCATCATCAGGCCGCCAGCCGCCCTGAGCACGCAGGACAGAATGTCTGACGGCACCCACGGATTGGCAAGCAAGATCAGGGCGCCAACCAGCAGTTCCAGCAAACCGCACAGGATTTGCAAGGCCGGAGAAGCGCCGACTTCCTTTATCAGCGTGCGCCATGCCTCCGGATTGCGCAGCGCTCCAATACCGGTGAAGAGGAGGTAAACTCCGCCCAGCGTGGCGCTCCACGCCGTCAGGTCTATTGTAACAGCCATAGTCCATCCTCTCATTCGGTCTTGGTGCCGAATACCTCAGGAACTAACCAGCGATGCCGCGCTGCTGCCATGATCGAGATCAATGCAGCCCAATGAAGCAAACTGTTGGTTGAGGAGGGAAAGATATGGGTGGAAATGGTCGAGCGCCAAATCGCAGCCAGCGGCATAGCGGATCGGTCCTGAGCTGCAGATCGCCGGGATCCTTACGCCATGGCCTGCCAATCGCGTATCGCATCGACGGGCCAGAGCAACATCAGGATATTAAGGGTAAGATTATCACGGATCATCGCCAGCGTGAAAAGCTCAAAGGCGATGGCCAATGTGATACTGACCCAGATCGGCAAACGGCTGGCGAGCAGAAATCCCACCGCCATCCAACCGATGTCGCTCATCGAATTGAGGATGGAATCGCCCGAATATCCAAAACTGACAGTCACTTCCCGGTAACGCTGGATAATCAGCGGCGAATTTTCGAGAACTTCCCATGAGCCTTCAAGAGCAACAGCAATGGCCATGGCCCAGCGGGTGGAAAGCCCGCCAAAAAGCCTCCAGCGCTTCCAAAGGAGGTAGGCAAGAAAGTAAAAAAGCAGCCCATGTATGACATGGCTAAAGCTATACCAGTCGGCGATATGCTGGCTGTTCTCAGCCGATTGCACCATGCCGTGCCATAACCGGACCGTGCCGCACGTGCAGATGGGCGGGCGGCCCATTGCAAACAATATGGCGACAACCACTGCGGCCACGGCAATCGCGGCGATCAGTCCAGCGCGATGCGGACGCAAGCTGTTCATCAAGGTTCAACTGGCGGCGGCGTGTCTCCACCCTCGCCCAATGCGCGCTGCATGTAAAAGACGTCGATCCACTTGCCATGTTTGCGGCCCGCATTTTCCAGCGTGCCGCACGGCCGGTATCCATGCCGCGCATGCAGCACCACCGAGGCAGGTTCAGTCCCCGCGATGATAGCAAACGCCTGACGCAGGCCCGTCGCTTCGCATTTTTCGATCAGCGCACCCAGTAACGCCGTGCCCAGCCCCCGGCGCATGGCATCGGGACGCACATAGATGCTCGTCTCGCAGGCAAACCGGAATCCATCACGAGGTTTGAAGCGGGAAGCATAAGCATAGCCCAGCACCATTGCCTGTTCGTCACGGGCAACCAGCCACGGGTAGCCCCCTTCAAAAACCAATTCCATGCGCGCAGCCATTTCCGCGCTGCCAGGGGCCACTGTCTCAAAAGTCGCCGTGCTATGCGCCACATAATGGGCATAGATTTCAGCGATCGAAGCGGCATCTTCCAGCGATGCAGTGCTGATAGGGATACTGTCTGTCATCGTCACGACCCATGCCTGAAAGGATGGCATAAGCCAAGTTGCAGCAGGGGATCCCGGTCCGTAAAGCCCCATCATGATGGACCGGCATCTGCGCAATAGCGGGAACAAGGGCCGCACTCATCCACCCGCTGACCACCTATTCACACCGTGTTGCGATGCGCATTGCACAGCAAATCTGAAATTTCCGGATCTTTCAGGTGCAGCTCTGGCCAAGACAAGCTATCGTCATGCCCAACGCCACTGGCAGCAGGGAAGCTATTGCCGCATGCTCGCGCGGATGCTTTTTGGCGCCGCCGTGCCCGATCAGCGGCATCGCATACTCGAAAGGTTCTACCGCTTGCCACAAGGCCTGATTGAACGTTTCCATACCGGCAGATCGGCGCGCAGAGACGCAGTTCGCATCCTTGCCAGAAAGCCGCCGGTGCCAATCCGCGCGGCAATCGCCGCTCTTTCCGGTCACGGACGGCCCCTCACATCACGTGAGGAAGCACGTTGAAGAAAGCCTGCGTCATCGGCTCTGGCTTTGGCGGGCTGGCGCTCGCCATCCGCCTGCAATCGGCAGGGATCGCGACCACTGTAATCGAAGGCCGGGACAAGCCGGGCGGGCAGGCATATTTCTGGGAGAAGGACGGCTTTACATTCGATGCCGGCCCCACCGTGATTACCGATCCCGATTGCCTGCATGAGCTGTGGGCGCTGTCCGGCCATGACCTGACCCAAGATGTTGAGCTGATGCCCGTCATGCCCTTTTACCGGCTCAACTGGATGGACGGCACGAGTTTCAATTACTCGAACGATGAAGCCGCACTGCGGCGGGAAATTACACGTCTCGCACCCGAAGATCTGTCCGGATATGACGAGTTCCTGCGGTATTGCGCAGGGGTTTACCAGGACGGCTATGTAAAACTCGGCCAAGTGCCCTTCCTGGACTTCAAGTCGATGATAAAGGCCGCGCCCGCGCTCGCCCGGCATCAGGCATGGCGCTCGGTCTATTCGGTGGTCTCATCTTATGTCCGCAGCGAGAAACTGCGTGAGGCGCTGTCGTTCCATACCTTGCTGATCGGCGGCAACCCAATGACGACAAGCTCGATCTACGCACTGCACCACAAGCTGGAGAAGGACGGCGGGGTATGGTGGGCCAAAGGCGGCACCAACCGGCTGGTTGCAGGAATGGTCCGCCATTTTGAGCGGCTGGGCGGAATGTTGCGGTTGAGCGATCCGGTCTCGCAGGTTCATACGATCGGCAATCAGGCGACCGAGGTGGAAACCCAGAGCGGCTGGCGGGAACGCTTCGATGCCGTCGCAAGCAATGCCGACATAATGCACAGCTACCGCGAGCTGCTCTCGGATAACCCGCGCGGACAGGTGATGGCAAAGAAGCTCTCGGCCAAGCGTTTTTCGCCCAGCCTGTTCGTCGTCCATTTCGGACTGAAAGGGACATGGCCGGGCATTCCGCATCACATGATCCTGTTCGGCCCGCGCTACGGCGAGTTGCTGTCGGATATTTACGACCACGGCGTTTTGCCGCGCGATTTCTCGATTTACCTGCACCACCCGAACGTCACCGATCCATCCGTGGCACCGCAGGGCATGAGCACCTTTTACGCGCTGATTCCCGTCGCCCATATGGGCAAGCTTCCGATCGACTGGGACGAGGTCGGCCCTGTGCTGGAAAAGCGCGTATTGGACGAGGTCGGGCGGCGGCTGATCCCCGACATCCATGACCGGATCGTCACCAGGTTTCATTATGCGCCCAAAGATTTCGAGGCCGATCTCAACGCCTATCAGGGCAGCGCCTTCAGCCTTGAACCGATCCTGAGGCAAAGCGGATGGCTGCGTGGGCACAACCGCGATGACAGGATAGGCAATTACTATCTGGTTGGCGCAGGCACACATCCCGGTGCCGGGATTCCGGGCGTGATTGGCAGCGCCAAGGTCACCGCAAAGCTCATGGTTGAGGACCTGCGATGAAACGCATTGCCGTCTATTGTGGGTCCGCAACGCCGCCTGACCGACGATATATCGATCTGGCCCGGCAAGTTGGACAGACACTGGCTGAGCGCGGCATCGGACTGGTCTATGGCGGCGGCAGGCTGGGTCTGATGGGCGCTCTTGCCGATGCGGCGATGGAGGCAGGCGGCGAAGTAATCGGCGTAATTCCCAAGGAACTCGTCAATGACGAGGTCGCCAATTATAGCTGTAGCGATCTGCACATTGTTGACTCCATGCACGCCCGCAAGGCGATGTTCACCAAGCTGGCAGACGGTTTCCTCACACTGCCCGGCGGAGTCGGCACGATGGATGAGCTGTGGGAAGCGGTGAGCTGGGCGCAGCTGGGCTATCACGCCAAGCCGATCGGCCTGCTCAATGCCTTCGGCTATTTCGAGCCCTTGCTGGCATTCAACCGGCACATGGCAGAAACCGGATTTGTCCGGCCCGCCCATGCCGGATTGATCCTTGCCGAGGAACAGCTCGCCCCCTTGTTGGAGCGCATGGCCAACCATGAACCCGCCCAGCCCATTTTCGCCATGAAAGCAGCGGAACTGTAAAGCGCAGGCAGCTTGCAGCGTTTGGCACCGTGAGACGGCAGACCCAATGCAAAAGCACGCTTCCTGACACGCGAATCAATGCATTGAAATCACTTGGTTTGCTGCACTTTCAAATATGCAGAAAGTTCTTCGATCTGCGCAGCGTTCAACCGCAGGCCCAGCTTGCTGCGGCGCCAGACGATGTCCTCTGCCGTAACGGCCCATTCCTCGCGGCAAAGGTAATCGACTTCCGCACTGGTAAGGCCAAAACCAAAGTCCTGCCCAAGATCATCCCAATCGCCCGCATCGGCGAGCCAATCATAGGCCTTCGTACCATAGGCCCTGACAATCCGCTGCGCATCGCTTTCCCCCAGGAAAGGATAGCGCGCCTGAAATTCGCTCAGGAATCCGCTCACCTCTCCTACTGGAAAATCTCCGCCCGGAAGTGGCCGTGATGCAGTCCAGCGCGGCCCATCAAGACAATCCAGCCGCTCTCCCAGCCTGCTTACCGCCGCTTCGGCCAAGTGCCTGAAGCTGGTGATCTTGCCTCCATAAACAGTCAGCAAGGGCGCGCCCTCCTCTGGCCTCGACAGTTCAAGGCGGTATCCGCGCGTTGCCGCCTCTGGCTTGCCGCTGCCATTGTCGATCAGTGGCCGCACCCCGGCATAAGACCAGACCACATCGGCAGACGTTATCGGCTTTGCAAAATAGCGGCTGACGCCCTCGCAAAGATATTCGATCTCTGCCGCACTGGCCGTCACATCGTCCAGCGGGCCATCATGATCGGCTTCGGTCGTGCCGATCAGGGTGAAATCCTGCTCATAGGGAATCGCAAAGAATATCCGCCCGTCCGGCAATTGAAAGAAATAGGCATAAGGATGGTCGAAAAGCCGCTTCGTCACGATATGGGAGCCGCGCACCCGGCGCATACCAAAATCGCCTTGCTCACCGATGGCCTCCAGCACATCGAGCACGCCTGGGCCCGCCGCATTGACCAGCGCCCGGGCGTGAAACCGGCCTGCGGTCGTCTCTATCTGCCAGCCCTCTTCGCAGCGCCCGGCAGAAGTCACGGTGGTCCGGGTCCGGATTTCCGCTCCCAGGCTGGCGGCATCCATGGCATTGAGAACGACCAGCCGGGCATCGTCGACCCAGCAATCCGAGTATTCGAATCCCGTTGCATAACCGCCGTTCAGAGGCCTGCCTGCGGGGTGCTCACGCAATCTGACCGTGCGTGTCGGCGGCAGGAGCTTGCGTCCGCCGATATGGTCATAAAGCCATAGCCCAAGCCGCAAGAGCCAAGCCGGCCGCAGCCCGGCAATATAGGGCAAAACAAACCGCATTGGGCGGATGATATGCGGGGCAATCCGCCAGAGGCGCTCCCGCTCATGCAAAGATTCGCGCACCAACGAAAATTCGTAATGCTCAAGGTAACGCAGGCCGCCATGAATCAGCTTTGTGGATGCCGAAGACGTACCGCTGGCCAGATCGCCCGCTTCCAGCAGCAGAACCCTCGCGCCGCGCCCGGCGGCATCGCGCGCGATGCCGGCACCGTTCACGCCGCCGCCAATCACTGCCAGATCGAAAATCTCACTCACCGGCTGCACCATAACGCATTTCAACCCTGTTCGGGAACATTCCGCTGCTTGAACAATTGCCCATTTTCACTGAACAGTACGAGGGCCAGCCCAGCCAAACCGATGCCGACAAGTGAAAGCGCCAGCGGCAAGGGCGATCCGTCATAGGCCTGACCGATCAGCAAACCGATGGTCGCTCCGCCAACCAGCCGGATGGAGGACATGGCCGACGCAGCCGAACCGGCGATGCGCGCAAAAGGCTGCAAGGCAATCGACTGGAAATTGGCGCCAAGGAAGGAATTGGCGAACATCGACAGGCCCATCAGCACTGCAAAAACCAGCAAGGTTTCCCCCCCGCGCCAGGCGATCGCCGCGTGGATCACGGCGACAACGATAGAGGCCAGTAGCGCAGTATGCGATACGCGGCGCGCGCCGAAACGCTCGACGATGCGCGAATTGATGAAATTGGCGAGCGCGATCATCGCGGCCATCGCACCAAATACGGTCGGGAACCATTCTCCGGCACCCAGCGCCTCTGCAATGAGCTGCTGAGAGATGTTGATATAGCCCAGGATTGCTGCCTGAACGAAGATGCCGCCCAGCACGTAACCAACGGTTTGCCGAAGCGAAATTGCCAGCCACATATTGGACAGGATCACTTTGGGCCTGATCGGCTGGCGGTAATCACTGTGCAGCGTTTCGGGCAGACGAAACCACACCCACACGCCAACCATCAGGCCCAGGAAGGCCATGACCACGAAAATCTCACGCCAGCCCGAAACCACCATAATCCCCTGCCCCAACAGCGGCGCAAGCATGGGCACGAGCATGAAAATCATGGCAATCATCGATTGCGCCCGCGCCATTCGATCACCGGAGAAACGATCCCGAACGACCGCGAGCGGCAAAGTCATAAGACCGGCGGAAAACATCCCCAGCATCACGCGCAACATGAGCAGCGTGGAAAAATCGGTAACAAATGCGGAAGCGAGGCAAATCACAAAATAGGCGGCAAGACATGTGAGCGCGACGGGCCGCCGCCCAAAGCGATCCGCCAGTGGCCCCGGAAACAGGGCAAAGACCCCGCTACTGACAAGAAAGACGCCAACCACCAGCTGGCGATCGTTGGGATCGGCGGCCCCCAGATCCTGCGCGATGATACCCAGCGCGGGCAACATGACATCAATGGCCAGCGCCTGAAGCGCCATCATGGCCGCCATCAATCCGGTAAATTCAAACTCCTTCATAGGAAAGTTCTGAGATTTTCCGGCCAATTCAGTCATGCATGCGCCTTTGGCGCACGGTGGTGATAAAGGCTAGGCGCAAAACCCGGACAAGTGCGCTATCCCTGCTGCATGTCGGACCATGGCGAAGATGCAGAAGCGCAGGACGCCGACGGGCTACGCAAGATCATCCATGTCGATATGGATGCCTTCTTCGCCAGCGTTGAACAGCGTGACGACCGGACATTGCGCGGCAAGCCTGTGGCGGTCGGCGGCGCGGGCGGGCGCGGCGTGGTAGCAGCGGCCAGCTATGAAGCGCGAAAATTCGGGGTTCGATCCGCCATGCCCTCTGCCCGTGCGATCCGCCTGTGTCCGGACCTTATCTTCCGAAAGGCGCGGTTCGACGTCTACCTCGCGGTGTCAAAAACGATCCGCACGATCTTCCTGGATTACACGCCGCATGTCGAACCGCTGTCGCTGGACGAGGCGTATCTCGACGTCACGCATGACCTTATGGGCATCGGCTCTGCCACGCGCATCGCGCAACTGATCCGCGAGCGCATCCGCAAGGAAACAGGTCTTACCGCCAGCGCGGGCGTTTCCTATAACAAGTTCCTGGCAAAGCTTGGCAGCGACCAGAACAAGCCGGACGGACTGTGCCTGATCCGACCCGGCGAGGGTGCGGAATTTGTCTCCGACCTGCCTGTCCGGCGCTTTCACGGGATCGGCCCGCGCGGTGCGGAAAAGATGGCCCGGCTCGGCATAGAGACCGGCGCGGATCTGCGCGAAAAGGACATCGCCTTCCTGCGCGCCAATTTCGGATCAATGGCTGATTATCTATACCGTGCAGCGCGCGGTATAGATCTGCGCCGGGTCCGCGCGAACCGCGAACGCAAATCGGTGGGCGGCGAGCGAACGTTTGGCGAGAACATTGCCGTGCCCGAAGCCATGCGCGAGCAGCTGGGCCGGATAACCGACATTGTCTGGGACCGGATCGAAAAATCGAAAACACGCGGCCGCACCGTAACGCTCAAGCTACGCTACGCCGATTTCCGCACGATCACGCGGGCACGCTCTGTCAGTGGATGGATAGAAGACAGGGCCTTGTTCGCCCGGCTCGGACACGAACTGCTCGAAGATCTGATGCCGCTGCCGCAACCTGTGCGACTGATGGGCCTGACCCTGTCCGCGCTGGAGCGGCAGGGGAATGACCGGGACGAGAAGGATGACGCGCAGCTGTCGTTGCTGTGAACAGCCAATCGCTATCAAACATGGCCGCGATGGTCAGCGACCGTCTCGATCTGTGGCATTGCCGCCTTGTATTACCGCGAGCGTCGCGCCGGAGCGGGGCTTTATATCCAGTCCAGCGCACGCATCGCCACATAGGCGGCCAGCAACAGAAATCCGACGCCGATAAGCCGCCTTGCGACGCGTATGCGCCCATGAAGCACAATCTGCGGAAAGGCCCAGCCAAAGCCAAGAAGCACCATGCCACCAAGTGCGCCGCCAGCTGCTACGGTTACCGGCGCATTGGTGGCCACGGCAATGCCAAAGATGACAAAGCGAGCCGCGTCAGTCAGCTGGTGCGCAAGCAGGACGAAGGAAAACGCACCCAGCGAATGCGTTGGCTCGCCTTTGGCCACGCGCGGCCTCAGCACAAGCGATTCTCCCCCGGCAAAGCCAAGCGCGAGTGCGCACAGGAATACGCGCGCTGCCGGCTGCATGAGCGGGACGATCAACGTGGCCGCCCATCCGGCGAATGCTGCGGTCGCGGCGGCCAGCAACGCCGCAATGATCAGCACTGCAGGCCGCCTTCCCTGCTGCTGCGAAAGAG
>JAHRVR010000032.1 GCA_019090585.1 Sphingomonadaceae bacterium | reverse complement strand
CACAACCTCGGTTGAATAGCGGTCATTGCCGGACTGATCCTGCCACTTGCGGGTCTGCAGCTGGCCTTCGATGAACACCTTGCTGCCTTTGCGCAGATAATTCTCGCAAACTTTCACCAGACCTTCGGAGAAAATGGCGACAGTGTGCCATTCGGTCCGCTCCTGCCGATTACCATCACGGTCCTTCCAGTTTTCCGAGGTTGCGATGCGCAAGTTGCAAACCTTGCCGCCGTTCTGGAAGCTGCGGATTTCCGGGTCGGCGCCTAGGTTGCCGATAAGCATGACTTTGTTGAGGCTGCCGGCCATGAATTTTCCTCTCGCTGGCTAAAGGCCGAGCGAAAGCGCGACCCAATAAGTGATTCCCGCTGTGATATAGGCCAGGGCGAACAGGTAGGCCAACATGAAGGCCGGCCATTTCCACCCATTAGTTTCACGGCGCGTAACAGCGATGGTCGACATGCATTGCGGTGCAAAAACGAACCACGCGAGAAAGGCCAGCGCCATTGGCAGACTCCAGCGCGCCTTGAGCTTGTCACCCAGTGCGAGTGCGGCCTCCTCCTCATTCTCGGCATCGACGGCATAAGTCGTCGCGAGCGAACTGACCGCCACTTCGCGGGCCGCCATGGCAGGAATGAGCGCCAGCGCCATATCTCGATTAAAACCGATCGGCTCGACCACAACCGCTAGGCCGTTTGCAAGTTTGCCCGCGATCGAGGCGTCCACCTGGCTTTCGCCCGGCTCAGCCTTGGGGAAACTCAGCATCAGCCACAAAACCACAGTGACCATGAAGATGATCGTGCCCGCCCGGCGCAGGAATATCCACGCGCGCTGCCACAATCCAATGGCTAGATCCTTGATCCGCGGCATCTGGTATTTGGGCAGTTCCATAATGAAACCGCTTGCAGCCCCTTTCGTCAGGGAACGGCGCAGCGCCAGTGCCACGATCATGGCGCCCAATATGCCGGCGATATAGAGCACAAACAGGACGAGGCCCTGCAAGCCGATACCCGCGCCAACACTCTTATCGGGAATGAAGGCCGCGATGATAACGGCATAGACCGGCAGGCGCGCCGAACAAGTCATCAACGGCGCGATCAGGATGGTGGTGAGGCGGTCCTTGGGGTCGGCAATGCTGCGCGTCGCCATGATGCCGGGGATGGCGCAGGCAAAACTGGAGAGCAACGGGATGAAACTGCGCCCGGACAAACCGACTCCAGCCATCATCCGGTCCATCAGGTAGGCCGCGCGGGCCATGTATCCAGAGGCTTCCATCACCAGAATGAAGGCGAAGAGGATCACGATCTGGGGCAGGAAAACGACAACCGAACCGACGCCGGCAAGCACCCCTTGCGTAATGAAATCCCGCAACAGTCCGGGCGGAATGAACGTGTTTGCCAAGCCAGAAAGCCAGCCAACTGCGCCTTCAAGCGCATCAGCAAAAGGCGTGGCCCAGGCAAAGACAGCCTGAAAGATTACAAAAAGCAACGCGAAGAGGATCACGGGGCCGAGCCACGGATCCAGAAACAACCGGTCAAGCCGCGAGTGCAGCCTGTGACGCTTCGTTTCGGAAAGAATCGCACCATCAGCCATCGCATGGGCGGCCACGCGGCGCTCAGTCAGCGTCAGATCGCTCTGGCCATGATCCGGCAGGCGGCGTCTGGCATTTGCAATCGCCTCGGCAAGGTCTTCCAGCCCCCGGCGCCGGACCGCAACCGTTGGCACGACACGAACGCCAAGTTCCTCTTCCAGCAAACTGGGATCGAGAACCAGCCCATCGCGTTCGGCCAGATCAAGCATGTTGAGCGCCACGACCGTCGGTTGGCCCAGCGCGATCACTTCCTGGGCAAAAACCAGATGCTGCTCCAGATTGGAAGCATCGAGCACGACAACCAGTATATCGGGAACCGACTCGCCAAGAAACTGGCCGAGCACCACTTTGCTCGTGACTTCTTCGTCGGGGCTGGTTGGATCAAGACCATAGCTGCCCGGAAGATCGGTCATCTCAACGGGCTCCCCCGTCGGCAAAACAAAACGCCCCGATTTGCGTTCAACCGTCACGCCCGGATAGTTCGCGATCTTCTGGCGAGCACCGGTTAAAGCATTGAAAAGCGCGCTCTTGCCAGCATTGGGATTGCCGACAAGTGCAACCTTGCGCGGCGTGCTCATACCGCCTTTACCTCCATCGCCGCTGCATGAACGCGTCGCAGTGCAATCGTCATCCGGCCGACAATCACGGCGATGGGGTCTTTGCCTCCAAATACGCCGCGATGGGAAACGGCGACGCGTGCGCCTTCCTCCAGCCCCAACGCGCGAAGGCGTGTGGCCTCTTCGGCAACAAGCGCCGACCAGTCCACCGCGGTAATTTCCGCTGACTGGCCCAAAGGAAGGAGATCGAGTGTCATGGCGGTGCGCTGCCAGATCGCCTCGTCAAATGCAAGACGATTGCAAGTCATTCGCAATAATTGATTTGTGTCAATTTGAGCCGGCCGGCCTCACTTTGCCGGATAGCGCAACCGACCGAGAAAACGAGCCACACTGAACCCGGATTCACGTGGCTTTAGCATCCGGGCCTTGGCTTTTTCAAACCGCATCACACCATCGATCCGCCGGTCAAGAAGGCCAGCGTCTCTGCTTTGCCCTCGCTCTTGTCATCCACGAAAATGGCAAGGGTTGCCGCATAGATCGCTGCAAGACTGGTTCGCTTTGTATAGTGATTGAAATCGGTCGAACTATCACCTGCAAGGCGCCACATCCGGTCCGCGCTCCGCCAGCCGAGCTGAAGCGCGCGCGGGACATTTTGCGGCATTGCCATAATCGCCAGCGTCCGGCGCAAAGCTTCTTCCTGCCCCGTGATCACACCGAGCCTGAAGCGGATTAGCTGAGAAATCCGTTCGCGAATCTTCATTTCGGAAAGCCGATCCGCCCGAAGCCCGCGTTCCATTTCCCGGTCAACATGCGCGATCCAGGCGGCAATCATGTCCATCTGGCCGCCCTTGAACGCATAAGCCGCAACATCCGCATCAATGTCCTGCTCCGCTGCTGCATGGCGGACCGCCTCGGACGTCCAACCATCAAAAGCGGCAGCCGCGGCAATGCGCGGCGCCAGCGTTTCGCGCATTTCATCCAGAGTCGGCTCTACAGTATCTTGAACCATGAGATCAGAACGTCGGCCCGTAAACGGCATTGGACGCCTTCTTGTCGGTCTTCTTCTTTGCGTGGGTTTTGATTGTTGCCAGCAATTGCGCATCCTTGCTGGATAGCCTGGCATAATCCCGGGCGGACCGGCCGGAATTGTCGGCCCGGTCCGGATCGGCTCCACCTTTAAGCAGGATACGCATAAGGTTCGTATCGCGGCGATGGACCGCGCTGATCAGCGGCGTTTCACCGGTATCGTTCGATTCGTCGAGATCGGCCTTTCTGGACACAAGCAATTCAACCCCTTCGATCCAGCCCAGGCTGGTCGCGAGCTGCAGCGGCGCGACTCCTTCGTTGTCGCGCATGTTCACATTCGCGCCCTTGCCAACAAGATAGCGAAGCCAGGCAGCATCCCGCATTTCGATAACGATGTGGAGCGCGCCCCTTCCGTCTGAGACATCGCGAGAATGAATGACAGTCGATCCCGGTTCGCTGAGCCTTTCCTCAACCTTGACAACGTCTTTCTTCTTCACCGCTTCCAGAAATTTGTACCCGTCCGAAAACTGGGCCTGCGCCGGAGACGACAGACACAAAACCCCCGCCAGCAGCGGAGCAGCACATCTGATCATAGCACTCCACACGACACGCATTGCCATCGACACCTCTCTCACTCCTTCAATCCCGGCGAGTATAGCCGGGATTGCCCGGCCAAAGCCAACTGCTTACTTGCACTTGAAGGTTTAGCAGAGCATGAACCGTCGCGCTATGTGCGCATTTTCCCGAATAATTTCGAGCCTGTTGCTGTCCCTTGCCCTTGTCGCCTGCGGCGCCGAGCCTCAGCCAGGGGCAGATCGCCCTCCGCTTGAAGGCGCAGCGGTTGGCGGTCCGTTTACGCTGATCGACAAGACAGGTGAGGACGTGCGCTGGGCTGATTTCTCCGGATCATACCGAATCGTCTATTTCGGCTACACTTTCTGCCCCGATGCCTGCCCGGTGGACATGCAGGTCCTGATGTCAGGTCTCAAGAAATTCGAAGCCGCACAGCCCAGCCTTGCGGCAAAAGTGCAGCCGATTTTCATATCCATCGATCCTGAGCGAGACGGCCCGGAACAAGTCGGACAATTCGCCGATGCCTTCCATTCGCGCCTGATTGGCCTGACCGGTTCGTCCGAACAGATAGATCAGGCAGTCAAGGCCTTCGCCGCCTATTATGCCAAGGGGACAGAGACTGCGGGCGGTTATCTGATGGACCACAGCCGCGTTGCCTATCTGATGGACCCGGACGGCAAACCCCTTGCGACATTGCCAGCGGACAAAAGCCCCGATGCCGTCTCCGCGGAACTTACCAAATGGGTGCATTAGGCGATCAAGGCCGCTTCTGGGAAAAGCCCCTGGACTCGCTTACTCGTGAACAGTGGGAATCGCTTTGCGACGGCTGCGGACAATGTTGCCTGCACAAAGTGGAGGATGCCGACTCCGGCGAGATCTTCTCCACCAATGTTGCGTGCAAGCTGCTCGACCTGAAAACAGGACGTTGTAGCGATTACCGCCACCGCCGCGCTCTTGTGCCGGACTGTCTGCGGCTGACACCGCGCAGTGCCGGTGAACTGGAGTGGTTGCCGCAGACCTGCGCCTATCGCCTGCGCGCACATGGCGATCCCCTTCCCGAGTGGCATTACCTGATTTCGGGCGACCGCGATGCTGTGCACGCACAAGGCATTTCCGTGATCGGCAAGGTAGTGAGCGAAACAGAGGCCGGGCCGCTCGAACATCACATGGTCTGGCCCGGCATCGATGCGTGACGGCCGTGATTGACTGGCTGACGCGAGATCCGAAAGAGGAACCAACACTCGCTGTCAGTGGACAGGACTTGCCGATCGTCATCCGCCGCCATGCGACTGCAAAGCGCATGATCCTGCGCTTGTCCGCCGATGGCCAGGAAATCCGCGTCACGATCCCGAAATGGGGACGCACTGCCGATGCCATGGATTTTGCCCGCTCACGTCAGGACTGGATTTGCCGTCAGCTCGAAACGCACTCCCCGAACGAACCGCTCCGCTGCGGCGCGGCCATAAGCTACCAGGGCGAATCCCTGACAATCTGCCACGATCCGAATAGACCGCGCCGGCCAGCGCGCGATGGGACGGTCATAGTTGTGGGCGGCCCGGAAGCCTCGCTCGGCAATCGGCTCAAGCGCTGGCTGGAAAGCGAAGCTCGTGAGCATATGACCGCCGATCTGGCAGACTATTGCGCCGTTGCGGGAAAAACGCCGCCCAGACTTTCCCTTTCCAATGCCAAGCGGCGCTGGGGCAGCTGTGCGCCCGACGGCTCGATCCGCATAAATTGGCGGCTAATAATGGCACCCGGGTTCGTGCGACGTTCGGTCGTCGCGCATGAAGTCACCCATCTGATCCATTTCAACCACTCACGGCGCTTCCACGCCTTGCTGGCCGACATCTATGATGGCGACATCGCGCGTGCCGACCAATGGCTAAAGCGAGAGGGCCGCAGCCTCTACCTCACATTCGGGTAGAGCCATGACAGGTGCGAACCGCGTGCGGCGCTGGCGCATTGCCGCAACAGCCTCTACCGAGGGCCGCGTGGGACTTTTGAAACGATCCGGATATTGGGCCGACGTCAAACCGACGGGCTTGTTCGCCGATTTCCAGGCCGTCTGGAAACAGGCGGGGGGCAATCGCTGGCGAATCGCTGCTCTTTCGGCAGCGAGCACATTCGGCGTGTTTTACATGATGTGGAACCAGGGCGGGCAAGCGCCGCACCCGCCGCCCGCCGTCACTTATATCACCTCATGGGAAGCGGGCCGCAGTGACGAGGAAATCGAGGCCTCCAATATCACCAACCAAAAGATCAAGGATGTGCTGGAGACCGAGCAGACCTCACGCGATGAAAAGACAAAGGATATCTACCGCATACTCGGGCGCATGTCGGGCATGGATGTCGAAAAGATCGAGCGCGAAGCCGCACAGGAACGTGCAGCCGCGAAGAAAGCCCAACTCGAATCCATCGCCGCGAGCAGGGCCGGGAACGCCGGTGAGTGAACCGGTCCAGAACGATCGCCGCTGGCTGGCAGCAGCAGCCGGTCTTGCCGCGCGCGGACGGCCGATCAGCCGTCCTAACCCCGCTGTGGGCGCCATCATCCTGAAGAACGGAATCGTCATCGGCAGAGGCTGGACACAGGCCGGGGGGCGGCCCCATGCCGAGGCCGCGGCGCTCGACCAGGCAGGAAATGCCGCCAAAGGCGCGACGCTATATGTGACGCTGGAGCCTTGTGCACACCGGTCGGAACGCGGGCCATCCTGCGCCAACCTGTTATCGCGCTCGGGCCTCTCACGCGTTGTCATCGGTTGCGAGGATCCTGATCCGCGAACGGCGGGCGACGGCATCGCCATGATCCGCAAGGCGGGTATCGAGACGCGATTGCTCAAGACACCAGAGGCCCGATCCAGCCTTTCCGGCTACCTTATGCAGCACCAATGTGCTCGCCCCGAAGTGACGCTTAAACTCGCCATGTCGCTCGACGGCTGCATCGCGCTCGCCAATGGGGAGAGCCAGTGGATCACCGGCGAGGCGGCGCGCGCGCACTGTCATGCGATGCGTGCAAAAAACGATGCAATCCTGGTCGGCGGCGGGACATTGCGCAGCGATGCGCCGCGCCTTGATGTCCGGCTTCCCGGTCTTGCCGCCCGCAGCCCGGAACGTTGGGTGCTGACAAGTGAGAAAGCGCCGGAGGGATGGCGCGCCCTCCCCTCGCCCGAGGCAGTCCATT
>JAHRVR010000001.1 GCA_019090585.1 Sphingomonadaceae bacterium | reverse complement strand
GTTGGGATCGTGATGGCCAACGCTGCCGCGATCGCGGGCTGCGCGTGGCCTTGGCTTTGCATCCGTTTGACGTTCGTTCGCGTGGCACGAGTCGGCTCGTGGCGTGGACGGCCAGGACCGCGAGGTGGCAGGATTGGCTCACCGAATAAGTCAAGATCAGTCATCGCCGCCTCGGTCGTCTATTCGGGAAATAAGAGCGGGAACGGCGGAAGGGGTGCCAGGGGATGAGATCGGTTCGGGACGCGGGCCTGTCGCGCTGTCTCGCTGGCAATGAAGGCCATTCGCTGCAACGGTCACTTCGAACGGTCCCAGCGCACAATCGGCATCCTTGCGCTGTCAAATCGCACCCGCCAGTCCGAAAAACTCTCTCCGCGGGAAAAAAGTCTCCGCGTGAGGGGGACAGCGGTAGGGAAGCCACCAACTTTCTGGACTTTGGACCGCCCCCCATCACCAATCGTCCGCCTTGAAAGCCCTGTCCTCCGTTGCGGCTGTTGCGCTTGTTGCGGAGTTATCGGTAGGCTCACTCAAATACCGCTGCCAAGCATCATACAGGCCTGTCCGAAGGTAACCTTTGGGAGTCTGATCGCCAATGCGGACTGTCGTCGACTTAATCCCATAGTCCTTGAGCATCAGCGATAAGCGCCGCGCGTCTAATGGCTTCCCCCTGAGATCGGACCAAGGAGACTCATCTATCTCATGTAATCCATTAAGGATGGACTGTGTGGATAGGCGATCGTGCTCACCAAATACTGACCGAAGGTCTGAAAGCAGCTTCACTCCGAGGCTGGGTGCCTCCCGCTTAGAGTCCGCAACAAGCGCAACAGCCGCAACACGCGACCGTCCCGGCCACGAACCACCAGCGGCGTCTGCGATTGCAAGCAACGGCTCCCACACGTCCGCGTCACGATCTGCAATATCGGGTGGCATATTTGGCCAGACACCATGCACACGGCTCTCGACCTGTTCAGCCCATAGCGCCAGGTCATCCCGAAGCGCCTGTGTTTCATCCTCAACTACCCGCCGCCTAAATGGCTCGATAACCTCATCCGGCGAGCGTCGACGCATCCGGATGACGACTGATCGCGAAAGAATGGTATCAGGAAGGCGGCCGAGGCCTGCAACCGCCACTGCACAGTAGGCCGGGATCTCTTCTGTTTCGATGATCTTACCCTTCACGACGCACCGGCCTGCAACGCCATCCCGCCTGTGCCCAGCGTTAAGCATCCCTCGGATTTCCTCATTGTCCTTTGCCTTTGGTCCGAACACGGTGTCGATTTCATCGAATAGGATGGTTGGCCGCCCCGCCTCATCGCCAACCTTTCGGAATAGGTATGCCGGTGTGACGTTCACAGCCTGCACCGGGCGAGGGACCAGCCTTTCCGCTACCTCAAGTACACGGCTCTTTCCGCTGCCAGGTTCAGGCGAAAGCACCGCCAGTCTGGGTGTGGAGTCCCAAGCGTCCATGATGTGCGCATGGGTTACCCAGAGGACCAAGGCGACAGCGGTCTCTGACGATGGGAATGCGATGAACCGCTGCGCGAATTGCTCGACGCGCTCGAGTAGTTCTGCACCATCGATCGGTGCCGGCTTGCCATTATTGCGCCGTCCGGGCGGGGATAAAATATCGCGAGTGGTCACTGAAATCAGCGATCAGCGAGTCGCGTCTGTATCCATTCTTCAATCTCTGTATCGGCCCAGGTATTCACCCGCTCGCCAGCTTTGCAAGGCTTAGGGAATTGGCCGGCGTCAAGCAGTTCGTACAGCTTGCTCCGTGACAGATTCGTGCGAGCGAGAACTTCAGGAAGTCGTAGAAGTGTTGTCATGTTCTGCATCCATCTTCGTTTGGAAGGATGCAGGACTAATTAGCGGCACGGCCCGCCCTGTCAGCAATATGTTAGTCTTGGCAATTATTCGGACCGCGAGACTGCAGCCAATCCCTGTGTGAACGCCGCCAATGGAATACCTCAGCTCGCTTTAAATCAGTCTCGCTCGCGGCCTGCTCCACAGCTGCCTCAGTCTTCCAACCTTCAGACTCCAAGCGAAACGAGATAATTGCAGCACGCCGCCCCTTGCGGGCCCTTTCGTGATAGTTCACAGGCTTCCCGGCCTTGCGCCGCGCGATCTTGAAAGCCGACTCGCCGTCTTCGTCCGCGATCTCTGAAAGAGCGATTAGAAGCAACGCGACCGAAGCCGTCAGCTCATCGCCCTCGCGGTCACCATTCTCACGCAAGCGCTCTCCCAAATCGAGCAGCCGTTGAGCGAAATGGTCAGCTGCCTCTTTCACTCGCCTCAGTGGCTCATCGCCTTCGAGGGCATACCAAGCCGTCCACTCGTGACCAACCGTATCAGGTTCCCTACCGCTCATCCAACCAACTCCAGATCGATGACGTTGCTGCGATCGGCCTTGGCGACGATTGCGAGCAAGTGCCGCGACCACGCATCCAGTGCATCGCGCTTTTCGGCTTTCCAGTCATGGCGCTGATAGACGCCGGCGATGCCCGATCGCGCACCGCTCAAATGGTTGAGCACTGCCTCGGTCACTTCGAAGCGGACCCCAATGCGCTGCATGCCAGTCGCCACCGTGCGGCGAATGTCATGCATTTGCCAGTGCGGTCCGGTCTTTCTGTCCAGCGCCTTGTCGAGCGCGGAACGGATGCGACGTATGCCCTTGGAGTAGCCGCTAACCCCTTTCTCCATATTGCCGCGCGCCGGAAACAGCTTGCCACTGCCCTCTACCTCGGCGACTCCTGCCACCACCGCCAGCACAACATCGGACAGCGGGACCAGGTGCGGCAGGCCGTTCTTCGATCGCTCGGCAGGAATGCTCCACTCCTGAGCGTCAAGGTCAAATTCGCTGTGATCGGCCGAAAACACCTCATCGCGGCGCGCGCCAGTTAGCATCAGGATCTTGAGCGCCGGCCCCCAGGGCGCAGACTCTGCATCGGCGACGCGCCAGAGCGCTGCCAACTCATCATCGCCAAGCACTCGGTCGCGGGCTTTGGGTTTGGCGGGCTTGCCCGCGTCGCGGCATGGGTTTGCCGGAAGCCGATCGAGGCGAGGCAGCGCCCAGCTATAGAAGGCGGACAGCTGCGCATGCACGGCGCGGGCGCGGGACGGGGAGCCGTCGGCCTGCAGCTGGTCGAGCAGTTGCGTAACGTCACCACGCGTCACTGTGTCGGCAAGCCGATCGCCCAAGGTTGGCAGAACATAGCTGCGCAGGATCCTCTCGACTTCAGAGTAGGATCGAAGGCCAGCCTTGCTTTCGAGATATTGCGGCATCATCGCTCGGATTGTCAGGGACGAGACACTGCCCTTTCCCTTAGGCGCTGGTGGTGCTTTCCCTGCTTCAATATCGCTCAACAGGGAACGCGCCTTTCGCCGAGCGTCCGCCAGGCCGAAGCGAGGGCCATATCGTCCGACGGTAATGTTGCGGATCTTGCCCGCCACTCGCTTGCGAATGATGAATGTCTTCGCGCCAGTCGTGCCGATGCGCACACGAAGGCCGGGCACGTCCGTGTCACTGATTTCGGATTGCCCTGCCGACGGTGGCTTGAGCCCCTTCAGCTTGGCATCGGTGAGCTTCGTAGCCATGCGACATCCTCTCACTGGGATGCCCGCCTGTTACCTTAGGTACCACTTTGGTGCAAATGCTGATGGACGGTAATGCACAGTATAGGACTATAAAGCCCTAATATTAGCCAGTTTTGTCATCCGAGATGGTCCGAGAAAAGCCAGAGCATAGAATTCCTAATCTGGGGGCCACAGGTTCGAATCCTGTCGGGCGCACCATTCTCATATATAGATCAGTGGGTTAAGTCTTTGGAAGTAAGTGCGTGGCGCCAAGTTTAGATCAAACCGCAATCTTTCAACGGATCGAAAAGACTCTCAAGATCGCCCATACTTCTCACATTGTTGCGACAAATAGGTGACTAACTCTTACCGCGAATAACGGAAGCGGCTAGGTTGTTCCCAGGTGGTCGCTTGCAGGATTTCTGAGGTATGGCCGATATGCTCGGCGAGAGCAATTTTGCGGCAGGAGTTAAACAGTTCAAATTGGTAGCGACGGATGCTCTGTCGGAGGTTTTGTTAACCGATCGTTCAAAACACTAATTTGACGATTGGCACTTTCAAGAAAAGAAGATGAATTATGGTCATTGGATAGACCAAGGTCATCGTAAAATTGATTTCAGCTAAAGTGGCTTTAATTGGCTTGCCCAAGCCTTCAGAACGTCGGGGAAATGTTAAGCTGAGCTAAAAATCCTGTGGAAAATGGCATTGCCCCGAAGGGAGAAATAGGGGAAAAAGAGGAAGCAGTGAGCCGAGGAACACTACCTTTTGGAAGGGAAGTGTGGCTTCGTAGGCACTTGGGCTCACGGTTTCCGTGCATCTAGCGGTTGGAATCGCAATGCGTGAATCGAATGTACCAACCGCAAGTTGGATTTGCTACATTGTGCGGAGGATTAATCCACAACCTTGTCGCCGCACGAATCGCAAGCAGCTCATTCAAACCCAAAGAAGATCATAGCTCCTCGCCTCTCAATTTCAGCGACTGGAAAGAGACTAAGACGCCCATAACCAGCAGAAACGCTGGGGTTTGGCAGGAGAGTAGGCCGTTTCCTAATCTGGGGGCCACAGGTTCGAATCCTGTCGGGCGCACCATTGTTTGATTTCGCGGCGGTTCGCTTCGCTCACGTCTCCGATGGGGAATTCTGACGGGGCGAGGCGCAGTTTTGCTTGCAATCCAGGCTGGGTCTCACGTGCTTAATTTCGAGCGCTAATATGTATGCTCGTTCGTTATCCGCAGAACCTCATGGACATCTCCCAGTCTATCATAGACCCGAAACGCCAGGATTGCGTGTTCGAAAAACACGCGAACGATAAGTGGGCCTAGAAACAGAGGGAACGGCCATGCCCAGTTGCCCAGGTGATATAGGACATAGGCTCCGTACAAGCAGCCAGCGACGCCTGCCCAGAAGAGAATCTGGAGCACAACCGGAGCCACCATTTTCCGAAAAGTCAGAATTCCGACAAGTCCACGCATGTTTGCCTCCCACCAGGTGAATGAGCTTTGAATCTGCGCGTCTTCAAATGCGATCAGCCCGGCGAAACCATCAGCTAGTTCTAGTATCGGGCGTCATCTGGAGCGGCGGCATTGCAATACAAGGCAGCTACTCACTGCCCTTGACAGTCCGCAGCTGCGCGCTGGCATTAAACCTTGGAATAACCTATACTAAATCTTTAGTTAAGTCACGGTGACACCGATTTCAAACGACCTGCTCGTCAGCTGTTTAATGGTCACGCTGCCCTCGCCAAGGCGCCGGGGCTTTGTAGAGCGGGCGATCGCGGCGTATTGCGCCCAGACTTATGCCAACAAGGAACTGGTCGTGGTGCTGGACGACGGGCCGGTGGAATCCAAGGCGGCTATCATCAGGCATATAGCCGCGCTTGACCGAGACGACATCATCCTTACCCAGGCACCTGCTGGCAGCACTTTGGGGGCGCTACGCAACCTTTCCGGTGCCACCGCGCGAGGGGCGGTGCACTGCCAGTGGGACGACGACGACCTGCACCATCCAGAACGTGTCGAACGGCAGCTGACTGCGTTGCTTGAATCAAGCACCGAAGCCTCGGCGTTGTCAGAGATCATGCAATTCTTCCCCGCAACGCGCGAGCTCTACTGGACCAATTGGGGGGCGGCGGCGGTGAATGTCGTTCCTCAGGCCATCATCTATCATGCTGACGCGCCAATTTCCTATGTCGAGACGGGCGATAAGGCCCGGATCGGCGAGGACCTTGAGCTGTGCGAGCGGCTGGCGGCGCGCGGTCAGCTGAGTGGCCTGCCCGGGGAGCCGCAGTTGCTCGTCTACATGAGCCACGGAGCGAATACAGGCAGCGATGATTTTCATGCCATGCTCGCACGGGATCTCGGTCTGTCACAGGGGCTGTTGCGCCGGCGCGAGGCTTTTATCCGCGAGGAGATGGCAGTGTTTGATCTAGGCACTGGCCCCGTCACGGTGCGCGGCCCAAAGGGAGCTGCCTTCATTCTTGATCGGTGATCGAGGAGGCGCGCGACACTCGAACCTGCATCATTCTGGTGTTATGCTGTTGAAAATAAACCGGGGGGAGACATTATGAGTAATCCAATTCTAGCCGATGATCTGGTATTGAAGCATGGGCTGTTGGCGGGCGAAAGAATTCTTGTGACCGGCGGCGGGACCGGGATTGGCAAAATGATCGCGAGTGGATGCGCCGCTCTTGGCGCACGGGTCTATATTTGCGGTCGGCGGCAGGCCGTGCTTGAGGAGACGGCCAGTGAGATCAATGCCGCGGTTTCGGCGTCATCGGCACCGGGCGGCAGTGTTTCGCCACTGCAATGCGATATTCGCCACGAAGAACTGATTGCGGCGATGCTCGATGCGATCTGGGCAGACGGCGGCGCACTGACAGGACTGGTCAACAACGCGGCAGGCAATTTCATCAGCCGAACCGAAGACCTTTCGGTCAAGGGGTTCGAGGCGATTGCCAATATCGTGTTCAAAGGCACGTTCATGATGACCCTCAATTGCGGCAAGCGGTGGCTGGAGGAGGGGGTGAGCGCATCGGTCGTATCGATCACTGCCCGCAATGCCATGAATGGCGGCCCGTTCACTGCGCCGTCCGCTATGGCGAAGGCGGCGGTAGAGAACATGTCGCAGACACTGGCGGTTGAATGGGGAAATCGCGGTATTCGTTTTAATACGGTAAGTCCGGGGCCTTTCCCGACCGAGGGCGCTCATGCGCGGCTATTGCCCGGGCGTTCGGCCAGTTCCGAAGCGGAAGTCGGGAAGAGCGAAGTTAATCCGATGGCGCGCACTGGCAAGCCGACGGAAATGGCCAATCTCGTGGCATTTCTCCTCGCACCGGGCACGCAGTTCGTCAGTGGGCAGTCAATTGCCATCGACGGTGCCGGATTTCAGTCGGTGGCCGCCCCCTTGTGGGACCAGAGCAAGGACTGGACCGACGAGCAATGGCGAGCGATGCGCGAGGGTATTCGTGCGACGGACAGCAAGGACAAGGCGGCACGTTAGGGCATGGAACCGGGCCGGCCTTGTCAGTTTGCTTTCCGGTCACGGCTCCAGATGACATTTATCTGATCGCCGTTCATTTCCGCCGACAGGTGCAAAGTGTCTCCGTCAATACGGTACGCCCGTTCCTGGACCGTTCCGATCATCCAGTCATGGGTTGATCCGCGAACGTGGTGTTCAACCACCCGGTCGTCCGGGCGCATTATGACCGGGCCGTGATAACCGCTATATCTCACGGTGTCCGTGCCGTCTGCGGTGCCTTCTGAGCCTGCCATGTGGCACGACATCCAGCCATCGGGCGTATACATGATGACCCCGCGAGGATTGGGCCCGAAGACGTAGTGCTTTTGACCGCCGGGTTTTGTGGTCGTGCAGGATCGCAGTTCCCATGCGCCTACCAATTCTTCCAGACCTTCCAGCATCTTGAGCTCCTTAATTCGTGTGGTTATCAAGCATAAGTCGGGGGGCTATCTAACAGGCTTTGACGCCGACGATACAGCTCGCCGAGAAATGCGGTGCTTTCGTCTTCGTCCATCCCAATGATCCCGCTCTTGCTGCAACGGTCTGGCGGCCAGGTGAGGGCATGATGCAATCCTGTTTTTCACGTCACTTTCGCTGGGTTAGAAAATGAGCCCAATTCGGTTCTGCGTCAATTGACCCTGCGCAATGCAGCAGCCGGGCAGACGGTTATTCTGCTTGGTATGCATTAGATGGAAGGAGTGCAATCATGCCTGATCTGGGAGAACTGGAAAAAGCCTTCAACAAGCGGTTGGCCGAACTGGTTGAGCGGGCGGAAGGTATCGAGGACGATCTTCGCCATAAGCTTGACGCCGATTCATCGGAACAAGCGATAGACCTGGCGGATGACGAGGCGCTTGCTGGTATCGATAACGTCTTGCGCGATGAAGTCCGTGAAATTCGCGAAGCGCTTCTGCGGATTGAACGTGGCACTTATGGTCAATGCTCTGCCTGTGGAGCCGAAATATCTGCACAGCGCCTTAAAGCCCTGCCGGTGGCAATACGGTGCATCAAGTGCGCCTGACCGGGATGATAGGGCGCCGACTTATTTAATCAGGTGAACGAAATCGCTTGAAACGCTGATTCAACTATGATTCTATCAGACTATGTGGTCACCGCGCAACGAGCCTAGGATAGCCAGGGAAGGCATGACGCAATTTTTTGCATTGCTCATGCTGCTTGTTCTTGGGGGTTTTGCACTTGCCGGGCCAAGCGGGATCATCGCCTGGAGTGAAAGCCAGCGCTTGCTTGAGCTGCGTAGTCAGCAAGTGGATGCGCTGACGTTTGAGCGTGACCAGCTGCGGAACCGGGTCGAATTGCTCGATCCAAAGCACGCGGACGTAGATCTTGCCGGCCAGTTGCTGCGTGATCGTCTTAACGTCGCGCACCCAGATGAAATGGTGATGCTGCTGGATTGAGGCACAGGCCTCACATTGGTAAAATTTGCGAATCTTGGGCGATTCTGGCGTTACGACGCTTTCGCCGGGCGCAGCATATGGCTATATCCTGACTTTAAGCATCAACCAGGGAAGCCGCATTGCCAAGAGCCGCCAAATCGAAGGCCAAGACCAGAAAATCCGCTGGTGACGATCCATCCAATTCTGATTTTGCGCTTCGCAGCCTTCAGGAAGCTCACGCTGCCGATCCACGGTACAAGGCGAACAGGAAAAAGCTGCTTGAGCTATACGAGCAGATGCTGCTGATCCGTCGCTTTGAGGAAAAGGCCGGGCAGCTATACGGCCTCGGCCTGATTGGCGGTTTCTGTCATCTCTATATCGGGCAGGAAGCGGTTGCGGTTGGCCTGCAGTCTGCGCTTGAACCGGGCAAGGACAGCGTCATCACGGGCTACCGTGATCATGGCCACATGCTCGCTTATGGCATTGACCCGAAAGTTATCATGGCAGAGCTGACCGGTCGCCAGGCTGGTATTTCAAAGGGCAAGGGCGGCTCGATGCACATGTTCAGCACTGAACATGGGTTTTACGGCGGTCATGGCATTGTCGGGGCACAAGTGCCGCTGGGGGCCGGACTGGCATTTGCGCATCAGTACCGGGAGGATGGCGGTGTGACGCTTTCCTACTTTGGTGACGGCGCGGCCAACCAGGGCCAGGTTTATGAGACTTTCAACATGGCAAGTCTCTGGAAGCTTCCGATCATTTTTGTGATCGAGAACAACCAGTATGCGATGGGAACGGCGGTTAAACGCTCTTCGGCGGAGACAGAGTTTTACCGCCGGGGCACTGCATTTCGTATTCCTGGAATGGATGTGAACGGCATGGACGTGCTTGAGGTGCGCAAGGCCGCCGAAGTGGCCATTGAATATGTGCGAGGCGGCAATGGCCCGGTGCTGATGGAACTGAACACGTATCGCTATCGCGGTCATTCCATGTCCGATCCGGCCAAATACCGCAGCCGGGAAGAAGTAAAGGATGTGCGCGAACACAACGATCCGATCGAACGGGCGAAGAAAGAACTGCTCAAGATGGGCGAGTCCGAAGACAGCCTTAAAGCGATCGACAAATCTATCAGGGCAAAAGTGGGGGCTGCGGCGGACTTTGCCGAAAGCTCGCCCGAGCCGGACCTGTCGGAGCTCTACACCGATGTGCTGGTGGAGCGTTACTGATGGCTATCGAGCTGAAGATGCCCGCGCTTTCCCCGACGATGGAGGAAGGCAAACTCACACAGTGGCTGGTCAAGGAAGGCGACGCAGTCGTCTCTGGCGATATTCTGGCCGAAATCGAAACCGACAAGGCGACGATGGAATTCGAAGCGGTTGATGAAGGGACTATTGCCAAGATCATCGTCAACGACGGCGCAGAGGGTGTGAAGGTCGGAACCATTATCGCGTTGCTTGCAAGCGATGACGAGGACGCTTCCGAGGCCCAGCCCGCTGCAACGCCGGCTCCAGCCGCCGCAGAGACACCGGACGAAGGCGAGGGCGCCGGGAGCGATAAGCCAGCAGTGCCTGCCCAGCTCGAAAACGCCGAGCGGAAAGCTGTCACCGATCCGCAGATCCCGGACGGCACCGAGATGAAGTCAGTGACCGTGCGTGAAGCGCTGCGCGATGCCATGGCCGAGGAAATGCGCCGCGACGACCGGATATTCATTCTGGGCGAGGAAGTGGCCGAGTATCAGGGCGCATACAAAGTGACGCAAGGCTTGCTCGATGAGTTTGGCGGCAGGCGTGTTATCGATACACCGATCACCGAATATGGCTTTGCCGGCATTGGTGCGGGGGCGGCAATGGGCGGACTGCGCCCGATTGTTGAATTCATGACGTTCAATTTCGCGATGCAGGCGATTGATCACATCATCAATTCGGCGGCGAAGACCAATTACATGTCCGGCGGTCAGATGCGCTGTCCGGTCGTGTTCCGGGGGCCGAACGGGGCCGCTTCGCGTGTTGGTGCGCAGCACAGCCAGAATTATGCCTCATGGTATTCGCATGTGCCGGGACTCGTTGTGATCGCGCCATACGATGCAGCGGACGCCAAAGGGCTGCTTAAGGCGGCTATCCGCTGCGAGGATCCGGTCGTCTTCCTGGAAAATGAGCTGATTTACGGGCGCAACTTCGATCTGCCCGATCTGGATGATCATGTGTTGCCGATCGGCAAGGCACGCATTGTCCGAAAGGGCGGTGATGTAACGATCGTCAGCTATTCAATCGGCGTCGGCCTCTCACTTGAGGCTGCCGATCAGCTTGCTGAGGAAGGGATCGATGCCGAAGTGATAGACTTGCGCACCTTGCGCCCACTCGATCGGCAGGCGATTTTGGACAGTCTTGCCAGGACCAATCGGGTGGTTGTGGTGGAAGAAGGCTGGCCGCAATGTTCCATTGCATCAGAAGTGATTGCCATCTGCATGCAAGACGGCTTTGACGATCTTGATGCGCCGGTCCTGCGCGTTTGCAATGAAGACGTGCCCATGCCTTATGCGGCTAACCTCGAGCAGGTTGCGCTCATCAATTCCGCGCAGATTGTAGCTGCCGTAAAGCGCGTATGTTACCGCGATTGATCTGACCCTATCGACCAGGAAGCCATTTTCAGAGAGACTACTTCCGGCCCAACGTCATGCGGGTGGGCCGAAAGGGTTGGAAAAGCCGCTGCAGTTGGCCACAGGATCGGGAGAGCCGGGATCGCGTTGATAGATTTGCGCAAGATCCCGGTCAGCGCGAACGGTGAACGATGCGATAGAGGTGATTTCGGGCGTTCCCACAAAGCGTGCTGAGACGAGTGGCTGGTAATCATAGGCAATCTCAACAAACATCACCGCTTCATCGTCGAAAGCGATTATTTCCCGGCCAACGGGGCCCATGCCATCTGTCAGGCGATCGTCTGCATCGCCGTAGCTTGATTGCCAGTTTTTGGAGCCCATGCAGCGCTGCCAATGGATATATTGTTCGTCATCTCCATCGACCTCTAGGCTGCTGATAATCGCGCGGCCATTGTCAAAAAATGCAACCGCGTTGCCGCTCTGAATATTGGCCCCCATCAACAGGTCGTTAATGTCCGCTTCGTAGATCTTGCGATCTTCCAGCGTGGACATGTCGCCAATACGCGAGGCATTGTCCGCCATGTGGATCGCAAGCTGATTGATGCGCATGGTCATGACGCCGTAATTGGCCAGTTCCACACCCCAAAGACCCGCCATCAGAAGGAACGGGAAGGCGAGGGCCAGCTCAACGGTGGCAACACCGGAGATGCTCTTCTGAAGTTTCTGCGGCAATCTCACGGGCAAGTACCTGGCGTCGTGCTATTGCCTTGTGGCCCAAACGGCTGATTGCGGAGCACAGTCCTTACAACAGTCGTGAACATATCGGACTGGCCGATCAGCTTGCTGATAGGAAAGGGGCGCTTGTAGGTGACGGAGACTTCATACATCACTGCATCGCGCGCGCCGCCAAATCCGGTTTTGCCCATATCGGCATCCCAGCTGCCATTGCCGTTTGCATCTTCGAACGGTTCATTGGCATCGCAGGCGCCGCTGCCATTTACATCGGTAAAGTCTTCGGGTTGGCTCACATTTGAAAAGGTCGTGTAGGAATCGCGATTGAACTGCAATGTTGCGCCCGGTGCGATACGGCGGACCATATCGGTCACGCGCTGGTCAAGTATCGCGCCCTGACCTGCGGCACCCTCGATCGTTGAATCGCGCGCGGTTTTCTGAATTGCGCCGTGCAGGACCGAGGCGGTGTACATGTTGTGGCCAAGGTCAAAGACACCCATCATCCCAATCAATAGCACAGGTGCTACAAGGGCGAATTCAACCGCAGCAGCGCCGCGCGAATCCGAGGGGAATGCTCTGTGCAGGCGGCGGATCATCTGGAAACCCTCAGTTCACCCATCGACTTGGCAATTTTGTTGAACGTCTCGGCAAGTTCGGCAGAGTCCTCGGCCTGGAACCAGTGGCCGTCGCCCGCGCACTGTTTCATAATGTCGTTCATCGAGGTCCCGAAACCGACAACCCAGACAGTGATGTTGCGTTTTTTCACTTCTCTGCAGGCGATGCCAAAGCGCATCTCGATCGTCCGGTCGAGGAGCGGGTCCGGGCGCAAGGTCCAGCGCCGTTGATCAATGGGTTCAAGACCATAGGAGGTATAGGAGATATCGAGGGGTTGGGTATGTCCATCTGTCAGAAAGATGAGATGCCGCGTGGTAGTCTTGCCGGTCTGATCGGCATTCTCACTCTCAAAAATCCCGGTTGGAGAGAGCAGCCGGCCGCCCCAGATCATGCCGATATCGTGATAAGTCTGGCCCTCTGGCGATAGCGATTCCATGTAAGTGGAAACCTCGCCCGTATTCATTTCAGCAAGCTTTCGCGCCGCAACAGGGCAGGCAACAAGGCTGGAGTGATCCGCTGGGTGAAAATAGTCCCGGTCATATTCGATAGGCTCAACCTTGAAGTTGTTTGCGGAGCCGTTCATGAGCGCGCGGGCCCAGATGACGTCAGGATACATGGGACGCCACTGTGTCGAGGGGCTTCCTGCTATGGGCACAGCGTCGATATTCAGATCGAGCGCGCGCGAAAAATCAACTGTGTCGTCCATCGAATAGATTTCATAGCTATCGCGCTCTTCGATGCAGCCATCGGTTTCACTGCGCCAATTGCTCACATCCATCGTGACAGGCTTGTACATCCATGACGTCTCAGATGTTGATGCAGGATAGCTAATCTTGTCGAATTCCATCGTGAAATCGTTATATTCGCGGCTAAAGACCTCACAGGTTTGGCCAGACAAACTTGTCCAGTGATCCCGTCCATTGTAAACACCGCTCATATGAACGGTAGTTCTTGTTCCTTCTGGAGGGCCGGCGTACGGCTCCTCAGTGGTAGATAGAACGTCATATTCGGAATCCAGCGTATCTCTTGGCGATGGACGCTTGCAGACATATCTGTCTTGCGTGGTTGTTGTGGATGTCGAATTACCGGAACTGCCCTCGCCGTAGTTACTATTTGGATTGGGCGTGGTTGTAGTGGATCCTGGAACAAACGTGGCCGGATAGGAGTTTACTATTGAATCGGTGTAGCCTCCGGAAATGTAGACCCAGTTTTCCCACTTGGTCTTGGTTTTTGTCTCGCCGGGAAGAATGATCTGCTCGCGTGACTGATAGGTCCATTCATCGACAACCCAATCATCCTCGAGCAGATGCCCGACATTGACGTTCACCGAGTAGGGCACAAAACCATAGCGGATGCGCGTGTTCGGGGCCTTGCTGCCCTCAAGCTGTGCGTGGAAACTCTTGACGACGTCGCGAAGCGCCTGGATGCGGGTGAGGGAGTCGCCTGGGTTTTTGCTGTCCATCGACCCGGTTGTATCCAGCACGAACATGACATCCGTGTCTGAAAAACCGAGCGCGGCCTCGCAATTTACGTTGACGGACATCTTCTTGGTGCCGAAAATAGCCATGATTGTCGTTGGCACATCAACGTGCGCCTCGCCTGAAATCGCGTAGTCGTCTTCCAGACCCATGGTGAACGTGCGTCCCGCCGTGCCATAGGCGCCATCACGGTAATTGAGATTGAAGAAGCGATTGCCGACATCAACGACGGTTACAGGCACGATACCGTCGGTGACGACGGAAGAGCCAAGTTTCTTACGTGCTGCAAGAACGCCAGCGTCGCAGGCTTGCTGAAGCCGTGCCTGCGAGAGGTAGCTGCGGCTCATGTCGATACCCCCGCCAACCAGGGCGAGCAAAGGAGCAGTTGAGGCGGCGATCAGCGCAATGGTGTTGCCCGCGCGATCGTGCACCAATCGTCGAAGAACCCCGCCAACCATCTGGCGAATGGTGCTGATCTTTGTATTGGTGCTTTTGCGATCCATGAGGTCGGCGCGCTCCATCAATTTCGTGCGCACATTAGGGCAGAACCCGTAACGGTTTGACGAATATAATTGGTTAATCTGGAGAGATTTGCGCTAAAGGTTTGCAGCTCACATTGCGCCTTGGGGTGCGTTGGAGCATGCGCGGCGGCCCGGCCGCTCAAGAAGCAGTTGGGACGATGATCGACTGCGTCTGCGTGATCGTCGGCGGCTGGATCTTCATGATCGCGCTGATTTCTGCCGGTGTATAGGAAAGCGTGAGCAAATATTTCTTCGCCCCCGTCACGCCTGTTGGCTCTTCTTCGACGAGGGCATAAAGGCGGTCGCTGTCGAAGTTATAAGGCGACTGCCTGCCAATCGCGTAAGCGACCTGAGTAATTTGCGCGGGCAGCATATTGTTGTTCTTCTGGTATTCAACGACCGTATAGCGTTCAACATCGAAGGCGATTGACCTGACCGAATTATAGTCCTGCATATAGAGGCCGATCATGAGCACCCCCAACAGCATCACGATCACGACCGGAGCAAGCAGCGCGAACTCAATGGCCGCTGCGCCATCGCGGTCTTTGAACACTTCGCGATATGGCAGTCTGGGTGTCATGACAGTTGGACCATTCGTTCAACCTTGTAAGTGACGGCCCCACCGACGCCGAACTTTGACCAGACCGGCGTATAAGTGTCCGTGAGTTGCAGCTTCACATAGGATGAAATGGTATCCGCATCGTTACCGCCGCCGCTGTTATCGGTTGAACTGCCGTAGAAATTTTCGCATTCGGATGAGAGTTCAACAAAGTTCGTGCTGGCATCGCATCGGAACACTTTTTGGACGACGACCTGTCCGTCCGTGAGGTCTAGAGAGCTACGCAGCAGCGTAGCGAGCTCGGTAACATCTGTTTCCGCCCCAAGATTTGCAGCAAGCGAGATCGCTGTGGCTTCGGAAATGCCGCCTTGCAGTTCATGCTGGCGCGATATCATGTGGCTGACTTCGAATCCGCCCAAAGACATAAGAATAAGTACCGGCGTGACCAGCGCTGTTTCAATCACCATGCTGCCGTTGCTGTCGCGGCCAAGCCTGGAAAGGCACCTGAAGATCTTGTGAAGCGAATGGGTCATGCCACCAGCCTTACATCAGTAACCGACGTTCCAACCGAGGTTGTTTCCTCAGTCGGGCAAAGGGTTTCCAGTACCGCGCTGCCCGAAATTCTGATTTTGTTGGCAGAGATCTGGAGGCATTGCGAGGCGACATCGGCCGTGCCGAGCACTGTCATCTCTCCAGAAGGAAGGTAGATCAGCCCCTCTATCAGCGACTGTGAATTGCCATTGAGTAGATGCCCGGGGTTCGACGGATTATTATCTCTGTCTTCGAACACGAGCATACCTTCATAGTCGTCTGACTGGCCGGCATATGGCGTGTTGGCAAGGGTTGCCGCGTCGATCGGAGTCAGAGTGATCTTGTTGCCATTTCCGTTGCCGCCAAACTTCATCCTGGCGCCGTTTTTCAGGACGAACATCACATTGGTGCCGGTGACATCATAGTTTGCGGCAAGGTCAAGCACGCCTCCGTCGATGACATAGATTCCAGAGGCGAGGACGGTTGTGCATTTGACGACAAGACCGCCCGAGTATGTGCCAGGACTGATCGATGCCTGTTTTTTGTTGCCCTTGCCGGTGCATTTGTAGTTTTGAGCAGTCGGATTGTCAGGCGGTGTCAGGGCCGCATACATATCCTGAAGACCCTGGAGACCTTCGGTCACAACACCCTCAAGTTCCTCCGGCACATTTGCGGTGCCGCATGTGGCAATTGAATCGGTTTCAACCGTTGCAGACCCATCGATGACGACTGCATCTTCCTCACAGGAAAGTGCAGCAAGGCCGCATTGCGCCTTCACGGTGGCATTGCCACCAATAGACAGCGTATCATCGTCACTTTCGTTCAGGGCAACGAGACAGGCATTGTAGTCTGCCCCAGAAGCAAAAGATGCTTGCGCTCTCACTCGAATTGTCACGGAGTCGCTGGTGATGAAGCCGCTGAACGGCAGCTTCTTGGTCGCCGAGGCGGCAACTATGACACTGTTGTTATCGCCACCTGCGTAGTTGGCCAGAGTGATAGAGGGCCAGCTTGAGAAGTCTTTCGTGATGGCGCGGTTGTTGCTGTATTCCTGCCATGCACGGTAACGAAAGTAGAAATGTTCCTCGAAATAACTATCGGATTCTTTCTTGGAAAGTGCCCACGCACCGCCGACTGCGGCCTGATCCACAGCGTGCTGCAATTCGCGCTTCCATAGGAACCATTGCGCGGTGTCCACCGCAAGGCCCGTGCCGCCGATCAGTACCGGCATACCAAGCGCAACCAGCATCGCGGCATTGCCGCTTAAGTTCCCAAGCAATTTCTGAAAAAACCGGCGTGGTGCGTTGAACATAGGGCCACCTGTGGTGATAGGACTTACTTTGCTAATGTTCAGGACTTAGCGGCGGAATGTGACTTCAGTCTGAAACATTTGGGTAAACCGATCCTTAACAATACCGCATGGCGTGGGCCGCCGAATGGATGAAACAGGCAATCATCTCGCGCTGGACAGCGGGACTGTGGCAGTTCAAAACCTTGTGGCTGCAACGGTTCCCTCGTTGATTTTCAGGCTGCTGGCATGGCTGTCAGGTTGGGGCCGGGGATTTCCGGACGCAACAAATCGGTCGTCGATCCTGGTTAATTTGAATCTTACGGACGCTTGCATGAAATGCGTGAGTTGATCGAAACCCTGCCAATCCTGCAACGGCTCGCCTTATCTTATGCGCCGCGCAGAGCCCGCGATGCTACTTTGGCGCTATTGGGTTTCGACAACCGGATAGCGGACACTGTGCGCCGCACAAGCGAACCGGTGCTCGCGCAGATCAAGCTTGCCTGGTGGCGCGAAGCACTCTCGCAAGAGCCGGGCCAATGGCCAGCGGGCGAGCCGTTGTTTGCGCTTCTTGCCCACTGGGAGGGGAAGGCACCCGAACTCGTCGGCCTAGTCGATGGGTGGGAGCATTTTGCGGGCGGCACACCGCTGGATGATCAGGCGATTGAAGCTCTTGCCGCCGCAAGAGGCGATGCATTTTCCGTGCTTGCCGGATTGCTTGGGCATGAAGGGGCATCTTCTCAGGCACGAAGGATGGGGCGCGAATGGGCAATCGCCGATTTGGCGACACGGCTAGAATCGCCTGAGGATCGGGAGGCTGCCCGGCGCGTTTTTGCTGGATTGAAGTGGGAGAAGAGCGCCTTGCCGCGGGATTTGCGGCCATTGACCGTGCTGCATGGGCTAGCCGCCAGATCGGCGCGCAAGGGCGGGGACCTCGGTGAGATTTCCGCACATTCGTTTATCCCGGCCATGCGTCTCGGATTGTTAGGTTTCTGATCGGATGCTAGCATCAAGCTGAAAGAGGGAGCGGTCATGAACCGAATTGTGCTGGGAGCTTTATCTGCATTGCTGTTCGTTTCAGCCGGGCTCTTCTGGCTGCAAGGGCGCGCACAAGTGGAGCAGGGCGAGCTACCGCCTGCTGTCGAGGCTCCGGACGCGGCTGCTGTTGATCCGGAAGAAATACCAATCGCGGATCTTGAAGGAATGGTGGGACCAGTTCCACCCGAAGCGACTGAGCTGTCACGCGAACAACGCCGGTTTCGCACTTATGACCGGGACCACGACGGGCGTATCACGCGCAATGAAATGCTCTCAAGACGCACATCTGCATTTCGCAGGCTTGACGTGGACGGCAACAATTTGCTGACATTTGAGGAATGGGCGGTCACCACGGTCGACAAGTTCGGCAAGGCCGACGCCGACGGTAATCTTGAACTGTCGCGTAGCGAATTTTCAAAGACCCGGCCCAAGAAACCATCCAAGCGGAAATGCCGTTGCTGATCAGGCCGAGATTGCCGGGAGCCAGGTCGCCAAATCCCCTTTGGCACGGCTGGTATAGGCTTCTTTGCGCTGCTTCTTCTTTACATCGTGCAGCGGCGGGAACAGGCCGAAATTGACATTCATCGGCTGATAATTCTCGGCTTCTGCATCTCCTGTCACATGGGAAAGCAAGGCGCCCATGGCCGTTGAGCGGGGCGGCGCAGTCCATTCGCGCCCGGCAATCTCCGAGGCCGCCATGAGCCCAGCCATCATGCCAATTGCGGCGCTTTCAACATAGCCTTCGCAGCCGGTAATCTGGCCTGCAAAGCGAATGTGCGGCGCGGACTTGAGGCGAAACTGCCGGTCGAGAAGCAGCGGTGAGTTCAGGAAGGTGTTACGGTGCAGCCCGCCCAGCCGTGCAAATTCTGCACCCTCCAGCCCGGGAATCGTTCGCAGCAGCGCCTTTTGCGCACCGTGCTTCAGCTTCGTCTGGAAGCCGACCATATTCCACAGTGTGCCCATCTTGTTGTCCTGCCGCAACTGCACCACAGCATAAGGCCAGCGGCCGGTGCGTGGGTTATCCAGTCCCACCGGTTTCATCGGCCCGTAGCGGAGCGTATCGACTCCGCGTTCGGCCATCACTTCGATCGGCATACAGCCTTCGAAATAGGGCGTGTTCTCTTCCCATTCCTTGAAGCTGGTTTTTTCACCCGCGATCAGGCCCGCGTGGAAGGCCAGATATTGCTCCCTGTCCATCGGACAGTTGATGTAGTCTTTCGTTTCTCCCTTGTCCCACCGCGAGGCCATCCAGCAGATGTCCATGTCTATGCTTTCGCGATAGATGATCGGGGCGATCGCATCGAAGAAGGCCAGGCTGTCGCTGCCGGTGGCTGCGGCGATGCTCTGCGCCAGCGTTGCGGCGGTGAGTGGCCCGGTTGCCACGATCGTCAAACCTTCCGGGGGCAATGTGTCGGTTCGCTCGCGCACTAGCTCCAGATTGGGCAGGGCGGAGAGCTCGCGCTCAACTTCTGCGGAAAAGACGTCGCGGTCCACCGCAAGAGCCGATCCTGCGGGTACCTGAGCAACAGCGGCCGCCGCCATGACCAGAGAATCACACTGCCGCATTTCGTGGTGGAGCAGCCCGACCGCATTCTTCGTATCGTCGTCGGAACGAAAACTGTTTGAACAAACGAGTTCTGCCAGTGCGTCCGTCTGATGGGCGGGGGACCTTTCGCCGGTTCCGCGCATTTCAGAAAGACGAACGCGAATTCCGCGCCGTGCGAGTTGCCAGGCGGCCTCGCAGCCGGCCAGTCCGCCGCCGATAATGTGGATTTGATGGCTCATAACCCGCGCCTACCGCTTGTCGCGTGGTCGAAACAAGGCTTAGCTGCGCCTGAGAGAGGATTTTCCCATGCCCAAACGCGCACTTCTGGAAAGACGGCCCTTTTTGCTGGCGAGTCTGGCAGCGGCAATTGCCTATTATCTGCTGAAAGACGCCCGGTTTCCGGGTGGGTACCTGATGGTGATCGAAGCAGCATCCGTCTTGTTGTTGGCGCTATACGCATTGCTCCGGCATGGCAGCGGTCATGCCCGGATGATTGCAGGGGCGATGGCGCTTGGCGCAATTGGAGTCGTTGCGCTCGAACTTCATGTGTTCATCGGCACGCTTGCACTGGTCGCCGGGCTTGGTCTGCTGATCGGCGTCTTCATCCAGAACCGGCGCGAGACTGCGTCAGGATCGCAGAAAATTGCTGCTACGGCGTTGCTTTTGCTTACGCCCCTTATTGCGTGGTTCATGGCAGCCGGCCATCCGGCACAGGCAACGGCGGCGACTTTTGGACTGGCCGTGGGAGGGATGGCAGCTTCGGCCTGGGTAAGTGTATTCCCGCGATACCGGGTTGGGGCCGGGGCTACGTTCTATGTGGCCTCAAGCCTGATCAGCATTGCCGGGATGGGGCCGCTTGGAGACAGTGAAGCGGGCAACCTGCTTGCCTGGCCTCTGTTCTATCTGGGGCATTTCCTGATCTGCACCGGCGCAATTCAGACCTTACGCGGTGACCGGGCGGCGCGCGAAGACTAGTCGATCAATCTTCGTCCTCCGCGTCCCCTCCCGGTTCGGTAGGCGGCGGATCATCGCGGTCCAGTGTGGTATAAGGCTCTGTCTCGTTGGAACCGCGACCGAGCATTTCCTCGGTGACGGCCTCTTCGGCCTCGTTTTCAGGATCGGCCTCGTCATCAATCCTGACCGTGCTGACAACGAATTCGCCCTCAGCAACGTCAAACAGGCGCACGCCGGCACTGTTTCGTCCGATCACTCGCAGAGAATTCAGGCTGATACGAATGAGCTTTGCCTGATTGGTCACCAGCATCAGCTGGTGCTCTTTGCTGGCTGCAAAGCTCGCCACGACCGGGCCGTTGCGTTCGATGTTGTCGATGTTGACGATGCCCTGACCGCCACGTCCGATCCGGCGGTATTCGTATGCAGAAGACAGTTTGCCATATCCATTGGCGCATACCGTCAGGATGAACTGTTCGCTTTCGGCCAATTCCTCGAAGCGCTCCGCAGAGAGTTGTGGTTCGCCCTCTTTCTCGGCCTTCCAGGGCGCGAAACGGAGGTAGTCCTCGCGTTCTTCCGCGTTCGTCCCGACGCGGTGAAGGATCGAGAGCGATATGACTTCGTCATCGCCTTTCAAGTTCATGCCGCGCACCCCGGTTGAAGTGCGGCTGCGGAACTCACGTATATCATCGCCGGCGAAACGGATGGCCTTGCCATTGCGCGATGCCAGCAGGACATCGTCATTGCTGTCGAGCAGGGCAACACCGATGAGCCTGTCGCCGGATTTGTCCTCGAAACGCATGGCAAACTTGCCGTTAGACGGGACATTTGTGAAGGCACTCATGCTGTTACGGCGAACGCCGCCCTTGGCGGTCGCAAAAACGACGTGCAGCGCGCCCCAGGTATTTTCATCTTCCGGCAGAGGAAGGACCGTTGCGATTGTTTCCCCTTCGTCAAGCGCAGGAAGGAGATTGATGATCGGGCGACCGCGCGTGGTAGGGCTGCCTTCGGGCAGTTTCCAGACCTTGAGGCGATAGACTTTGCCCGATGTTGAGAAGAACAGCACCGGATTGTGCGTCGAAGTGACGAACATGTCCGAAATGGCGTCCTCTTCCTTGGTCGCCATGCCGGCACGGCCCTTGCCGCCCCGGTTTTGCGCCCTGAAGGTGGAGAGCGGAGTGCGCTTGATATAACCATCCAGCGTGACGGTCACGACCATCTCATCGCGCGCGATCAGGTCTTCATCGTCGATCCCGTCGACAGCGGCGGTGATTTCCGACACGCGAGGCGTGGCATAGGCATCGCGCACTTCGATAAGCTCGTCGCGCATCACGCCATATAGCTTCACGCGATCAGCCAGGATGGACAGATGTTCCTCGATGGCAACGGCCAGTTCCTTAAGCTCGTCCCCAATCTCGTCGCGGCCCAGCGCCGTGAGGCGGTGAAGGCGCAGATCGAGGATCGCTTTGACTTGCGCTGCGGACAGCCGATAAGTGCCGCCTTCCTGTTCAGCATCGGGTTCGATCGCTTCAACCAGACGAATGTACTGCGCGATGTCACCTATCGGCCAGTCGCGCGTAAGAAGTTTGGCACGTGCCTCGGCGGGGTTGGAAGCCCCGCGGATGATCACCACCACTTCGTCAAGGTTGGTGACGGCGATAACGAGGCCAAGCAAGATATGCGCCCGGTCACGCGCCTTGTTCAGCTCAAACTTGGTGCGCCGCGTGATAACTTCTTCACGGAAAGTAACGAAGGCCTTGATGATGTCACGCAGACTCAGGACCTCGGGACGTCCTCCGCAGATCGCCAGCATGTTGGCGGGAAAGCTGGATTGAGCAGGGCTGTGACGCCAGATCTGATTGAGCACGACTTCCGGTGTGGCATCTCGTTTGAGATCGACAACGACGCGCATGCCTTCACGACTGGATTCATCGCGAATGTCGGAAATGCCTTCCACTCGCTTGTCCTTTGCCGCCTCGGCAATCTTTTCAACGAGATTTGACTTGCCGACCTGGAACGGAATGGAAGTCAGAACGAGCGAACGTCGGTCTCCGCGCCCCTCCTCAATCTCATGGCGGCAGCGCATCAGGATTGATCCGCGTCCGGTCAAATGGGCGGCGCGCGCTCCGGATTGGCCGAGGATCAACGGTGCGGTTGGGAAATCAGGTCCGGGAATGATCTCGAACAGCTCTTCGGACGTGATCGCCGGGTTGTTGAGAAAAGCGAGGCAGCCGTCGATGACTTCGCCGAGATTGTGCGGGGGAATGTTGGTCGCCATGCCAACCGCGATGCCGCTGGCGCCATTGACGAGCAGGTTCGGGAATCTGGCGGGCAGGACTTTTGGCTCACGGCGAGAACCATCATAATTGTCCTGAAAATCAACCGTATCCTTATCGAGATCATCAAGCAGGCTGTTGGTGACACGCGCCAGTCGCGCTTCGGTATAGCGCATGGAAGCTGGCGGGTCCGGATCCATCGAGCCGAAATTGCCCTGGCCATCGACCAGTGGCAGACGCATCGACCAGTCCTGTGTCATGCGCGCCAGAGCATCGTAAATCGCGCTGTCACCGTGCGGATGGTAGTTGCCCATCACGTCGCCAACGATCTTGGCGGATTTGCGATAGGGTCGACCGGCGACCATGCCGCCTTCCTGGCTGGCAAACAGGATGCGCCGGTGGACCGGCTTCAGCCCGTCACGCACATCGGGGAGGGCGCGGCTAACGATAACGCTCATCGCGTAATCGAGGTAGCTCGTCTTCATTTCATCGACGATGTCGATGCGGTTGAATTCGCCCTCTGGTCCAAAGGTGCTCGGGATTTCTGTATCGTCGCTCACGCCGGGTTTTCGTTCTCTTTATTGTGTTTCAGATCGTACTCGCACAACTTAGGCGATGGCGCGCTCCAATACCAGACAAGCCCCTCTGAATCGGCCCGTTTTCTGCCTTTTTTCCACATTCTTGGTCGGCAACCTGAATTGCGCTGTGACGGCGCATTCAATCAAGGTTCAGTAGCGATGATCTATAGTCACAGCTGTTGCATTGCCATGAAATCGACGCCAGTAGCATTGGGAACGGTTTTGGGCGGCCAGGACAGTCGATAACTGTCGCTGGAGTGAATTCGAGGAGACATCGTATATGAAGTGTATTGCAGGGGCCAGGTCAGGCCGTTTTACTACGCGCGCGGCACTGGCCGCGGCATTGGCGCTTGGCGTTGTGGTGAGCGGCGCCGCCGCGCCAGACGCTGCAGTCGCAGCGAAGAAGAAAAAGAAGAAGGCTCCGAAGCTCAGTTATTCGAAGGGCTTCATTGCCGCTGCGCAGCCTGCGCAGAAAGCTGTGAATGCAGTTACTGCTGGCGATGCGCAATCAATCGCCGCCGCCGCGGCTGCCGTTGATGCCGCCTTTGCCGCCGTAGAAAAGGAAGACGATCGTTTCATGGCCGGTTCGCTGGCCTTGACCCTTGGCGGTAAGGCCAAGGACCCAGCGAGACAGCGCATGGGCATCAAGACAATGCTATCGAGTGGTAAGACAACCCCGGCAATGGGTGCCCAGTTGCAATCGGCTGCTGGCCAGCTTGCCTATCAGGCGAAAGATTACGCAGACGCGATCTATTACCTGGCGCCCCTGGTTCAGGCTGGCGGTTCCGATAGCACGAATCTGGTCTTTCTGGCCGAATCCTACATGGCTTCGAATCAGGTGGATCTGGGGCTGAGCGCCTTCGAATCTGCGATAAACCAAAGCAAGATCTCGGGCACGCTTGCCCCTGTGCGTTGGTATCGCCGCGCGCTTACCGCCGCCTTCAAATCGAAGAATGCCGGATGGTCAACCCGGTTTGGCACAATGCTCATAACCGACTACCCCAGCCCGCAGAATATTGGCGTGGCTGTGACCGTCCTGCGCGAAACGGGTGATTTCGGTTCGAAGGAAACGCTTGATCTCATGCGCTTGATGGGGCGTTCGAAAAGCTATGTAGAGCAGCGTGACTATGTTGAGTATATACAGGCCGCCGATCCACGCCGATTGCCCGGAGAGGTGCTTGACGTGATCAATGCTGGCCTTGCTGCTGGAATGTTGAGCGAAGCCGACACGTTTGTTTCTGACGCAAAGGCGCAGGCATCCGGGCGTATTCGAGCCGACAAGGCCTCTTTGAAGAGGTATGCGGCTGATGCGCGCAATCCCAGTGCAAAGGAGGGCATGGTGTCCGGTGCTGCCGATGCTCTGCTCAGCTATGGAGACGCGGCCGCTGCGGCGCAGCTCTACGCTATCGCGCTGACAAAGCCTGGCGTCGATACGGGAAGGGCGCTGACGCGGCTTGGGATCACCCAGTTTGATCAGGGCAATTATGCCGATGCGCAGGCAACCTTCGGCAAGGTTACGGGGCTGCGCAAACCGATCGCGGAGCTCTGGTCTGCTTATGCTGCCAGCAAGGCGGTGCCTGAGCCGGCTGCGGATGCTACGCCGGTGCCCGCACCAAACTAGCAAATTCCGAGCCTACACCAACGATTGGGGCGGCAGCGATTGCCGCCCCATTTTATTGCAGCTGTGTGTTTAGCGGACAGGGGCGAAGGCCCCGCTTTCGTCATCCATGATGTGAAGAGCGCCGTCCGAAATCGCGAAGAAAGAGCCGCGCAGCCGTAACTCACCATCTTTGAGCTTCCTGCGGATGCACGGGAAAGTGCGCAAATTGTCGAGGCTAACCTGAACGGCTGCCAGCTCCATGGCGCGTTCCGCATTGCGTCCAACCGTCCCCATTTCGTTGGCAATGGGATCGCGCGCTTCGTCCAGAAGGCCAATCCAGTCGGCGATGAAACCGCCTTCGCCTGGCACCGTTCCATGCAATTCGCGCGTCAAGGCAACCTTGCAGCCCCCGCACATGCCATGGCCCATTACCATGATCTCTTTGACCTTCAGGACCTGGACCGCAAATTCGAGCGCTGCAGAAACGCCGTGGTGTCCGGGGCTCGTCTCGAAAGGTGGGACAAGCGCGGCAACATTGCGGACAACGAACATCTCACCGGGTGCGACGTCAAATATCTGCGATGGATCGACGCGGCTATCAGAACAGGCGATGATCATCAGGTCCGGCTGCTGGCCGTCGCGCAATTCTTTCCAGCGCTCCCGGTGGGGATTCCACCCGCTTTTTCGGAAACGACGATAGCCCTCGATCAGCTTGTCGGGGTCTTGCGATTCGGTATCAGTCATCCGCTGTTTCATGGCGGTCAGAATTGAGACTGGCAAGCTTGCACGCATGACACTATCTGGGCAGCATGAACGATCTTTCTGCATCTTCGAATCCAACGCCGCAACGCAAGCCAGACTGGATTCGCGTTCGTGCGCCAACGTCAAAGGCATTTGCCGAAACCCGTGAATTGATGCGCAAGCTCAATCTCAACACCGTGTGCGAAGAAGCCGCGTGCCCCAATATTGGCGAATGCTGGCAGAACAAACATGCCACGGTGATGATTTTGGGCGATACCTGCACGCGCGCCTGTGCCTTTTGCAACGTGAAGACGGGCATGCCGGGTAAAGTGGATGGTCAAGAGCCCGATCATGTCGCCGAGGCGGCTGCGCAGCTTGGCCTTGAGCACATCGTCATCACTTCGGTCGACCGCGACGATCTGCCCGATGGCGGCGCGGACCAGTTCGTCAAGGTTATCCAATCTTTGCGGCGGACAACACCGGCGACGACGATTGAAATCCTTACTCCCGATTTCAGGGGCAAGATGGAGCGGGCCGTAGAGGCGATCGTTGCGGCCGGGCCCGATGTTTTCAACCACAATATGGAAACGGTGCCGCGGCTCTATCCCACAATTCGGCCCGGTGCGCGTTATTACGCATCGCTGCGGCTGCTTGAGCAGGTCAAGCGGCACGACCCGTCGATATTCACCAAATCCGGCGTCATGCTAGGGCTTGGCGAGGAACGGCTCGAAATTCATCAGGTGATGGACGATATGCGCTGTGTCGATATCGATTTTCTCACGATGGGCCAGTACCTGCGTCCGACTCCCAAACATACCGCAGTTGCCGAATTCGTGACGCCGCAGGTATTCGATGCCTATGGCGCGATTGCCCGGGCCAAGGGCTTCCTTCAGGTGGCTTCGTCACCGCTTACCCGGTCCAGCTATCATGCCGGTGATGACTTTCGCGTAATGCGCGCCGCGCGGGAAGCCAAACTGGCAAAAGCAGGCGCCTGATGCCCGGCATCCACGAAACGTGCGAAATGCCGTACAGCGCAGAGAAGATGTTCGATCTGGTCGCTGATGTTGGGCGATATGAAGAATTTCTGCCGTGGGTAGTTGCCACGCGCGTGAAATCGGACTCGCAAAGCGAAATGGTTGCCGACATGCTGGTGGGCTTCAAGGCGCTGCGCGAGAAATTCACATCGCGGGTCGAAAAACGACGGCCTGAGAATATCCGCGTCCATTACCTCGACGGTCCGCTAACAGATCTCGACAATCACTGGACGTTCCGCGCGCTGGGGCCCGATCGGTGCGAAGTGGATTTCCGTGTCGAATTCGAGTTCCGCAACCCCCTGTTCGAGAAGCTAGCCGGGCAGTATTTCGACAAGGCATTCCGCAAGATGGTTGCCGCGTTCGAGGAGCGTGCAGAAGAACTTTACGGCAAGAGCAGCTCAAGTGCGACGAGCGTCGCCTGATGGCGAATTTCGGCGCGGTTTGATCCGTTCAATAGCTGTTCGTCTGCATTGACTTTGTCATTGCCGCGTTCAGCCCATGCGAAAACAACCGTTCCCACCGGCTTGAGATCAGTGCCGCCTTCCGGTCCGGCCACGCCGCTTATGGCAACCGCAACATCAGCGCCGCTGTGCTTGATCGCGCCTTGTGCCATGGACCAGGCGGTTGCTGCCGAGACCGCGCCAAAAGCGTCGATGATGTCCGGTTGCACGCCGAGGACTTCCTGCTTCGATTCGTTGGAATACGTCACGAAACCGCGGTCGAGCACCGATGATGAACCGGGTATTTCGGTCAGAGCAGCGCTTACCAGGCCGCCTGTGCAGCTTTCCGCAAGAGCGACGCGCCGACCCTTTTTGGCATTTTCCTCTATGACGCGCCGGGCAAGGGCAATGACGTCATCTGGCAACATGCTTTCCATTGCTATCACTCTTTGCCGTTAGAAAGATATGTGTCGCTGGGCGGGCAGAACACTGCGCGGCTGCGTAACAAGCGTGCAAGCCACATGGCAGGCCAATTTGTGCATCGTTCTTCTCAATTCCTGACGAGGCTGACAATGGCCTGCGCGGCGATGCCTTCGGCGCGCCCCGTAAAGCCAAGCTTTTCAGTTGTGGTGGCCTTCACGCTTACCGCGCCGATGTCAACGCCCAGAATCTGGGCCAGTTTTGCGCGCATGGCATCGCGATAGGGGGCAAGCTTGGGGGCTTCGCATACAATCGTAACATCCGCATTGCCCAGTCCGTAGCCCGCTTCAGAGGCGAGCTGCATCGCGCGCAAAAGAAAGCGATCTGATGATGCCCCGCGCCACTGTGTATCCGATGGCGGGAAATGCTCTCCTATGTCGCCGGCCCCGACTGCACCAAGAATGGCATCCACCAACGCATGGATGGCGACATCGGCATCGCTGTGCCCGGCAAGACCGCGATCATGATCAATGCGAATGCCGCAAAGCCACAGTTCCTCGCCGTCTGATAGCTGGTGCACATCATAGCCCGAGCCAACGCGGACAGGCGGAAGACTCGCCTCGAAATCCTCCGGGAAAGTGAGCTTTTTCAAGGCTTCGTCTCCTTCGACCAGAGCGACATTTTTGCCAACTGCATGCAGCATCTGCGCATCGTCCGTCGCCTCGGCAGTGCTGGGCCAGCGGTCATGCGCTGCAAGGATCGCAGCGAAGTGAAACGCCTGCGGCGTCTGGATTCTGCGAAGGGTATCGCGCGCAGCTGTATCACCCAGCATTCCTGCGTCATCACGTGCGATTGTATCGACCACAGGCAATGCCGGGATTGCCCCGTCCGCGGCATCCAGTGCGCTGAGCAGGCGCGCAATGACCGCCGAGGAAAGGAAAGGGCGGGCGGCATCGTGAATCAATACCCGGTCTGTTCGGCCCTCCGATTTCAGCGCCGCCAGCGCGTTTTGAACCGATTGCCGGCGCGATGCCCCTCCGGTGATAAAGCGGGGCAGGGGGCGATCACCCAGCGCCATGCCGGCCATTTCTTCCTGCCCTTCGGCTATGACGATCACAATTTCATCAATCGCCGGGTGTGAGCGAAAGGCATCATAGCAATGCGCAATAAGGCTGCGGCCCCGGATCGACCGGAACTGTTTGGGCACGTCTCCACCCACGCGCGTTCCGCTTCCTGCGGCCAGGATGATCGCGGTGGTTGCTCCAGCTTCGCTCATGCCGTGCCGATAGCGGGGCTAAGCTCGTCAATCCAGTAGGACATTGCCCTTGTTTTACGCGGTGGCCGTTTCGATCCGCCAGATCGCAAGGGACTTGTCGCAAAGCCGAGCTTCGACTATGCGACTGCCTAAATTTTAGGCACGGATGTCCAGTAGTTTCATGACGCTACCCAAACCACCTGCATTGGCACCAATTTCGGTAGGGCCGGTTACAATCGAGGCCCCTGTAGTGCTTGCGCCCATGACCGGGGTGACGGACCTGCCGTTCAGGCGGCTTGTCCGGCGGTTTGGATCGGGGCTAAACGTCACAGAGATGATCGCCAGTCCTGCTGCCATCCGTGAAACGCGCCAGTCGATCCAGAAAGCAGCCTGGGACCCGGCCGAAGACCCGGTCTCTATGCAGCTGGTTGGCTGTGAGCCGGAGCAAATGGCCGAAGCGGCAAAGCTGAGCGCGGATCGCGGCGCGGCGATTATCGACATCAATATGGGCTGTCCGGTCCGTAAGGTGACAAATGGCGATGCTGGCTCGGCGTTGATGCGAGACCTCAAGCTTGCCGCAAGCCTGATTGAAGCGACGGTCAAGGCCGTTGATCTTCCGGTAACGGTCAAAATGCGGATGGGCTGGGATCATGCTTCGCTTAATGCACCGGAACTGGCCCGGATCGCGCAGGACATCGGCGCAAAGATGATTACGGTTCACGGCCGGACCCGTAACCAGATGTACAAAGGGGATGCTGACTGGGGGTTTGTGCGCAAAGTGAAGGAAGCGGTCGATCTTCCCGTAATCGTCAATGGTGACATTTGCTCGATCGAGGATTGCGCCGCCGCGCTGGATCAGTCCGGCGCGGATGGCCTGATGATCGGGCGGGGGGCCTATGGCAAACCGTGGTTGCTCGGGCAGGTCATGCACTGGCTCAACCATGGAACGCAATTGCCCGATCCATCGATGGATGCGCAATATCGTATCCTTGCTGAACATTACGAGACGATGCTGTCGCACTATGGCAGGCCAGTTGGCACCAAAATCGCCCGTAAGCACCTTGGCTGGTACACCAAGGGAATCCCCGGTTCCGCCGCATTTCGAAACCGCGTTAATGTGATCGACGATGCCGATGAGGTGATACGCGCCCTTGGGGAGTTTTACGCGCCTTATCGGCAGTGCCAGGCGGCATGACCAACGCACCGTGCAATGGCGGTCCCGATGCACGCAGGCAACTTGCCAGTCTTCCTCTCGGCGTCGTGCTGCTCCAACCGGGCATGCGTATCGCTTCGGTAAACCCGGTTGCAGAGCAATTCTTCGGTCAGAGCTCCCGGCGTCTGATCGGTCTTGCGCTGACCGAGCTCATCACATTCAACGAGGCGCGGGTGATAGAGCAGCTAAGCGACAGCGAAACGCCGTTTTCCGCGCGTGAACTGGATGTTTCTATAGTCGGCCTCGGACATCGCAGGATTGATCTTACGGCGGCGCCGGTGGCAGATTTTTCGGGCTGGCAGCTGTTGTCGATGCAGGACAATGGCGCGCTTGAGGCCTTTGGCGCGGATTCTGGCAGCGCGGACGATACAGTGCTGCGCGGGCCTGAGATTCTAGCCCATGAAATCAAGAACCCGCTGGCCGGCATTCGCGGCGCAGCGCAGCTTTTGGCCCGCAAGCTGAAAGACAAGGATCGCGCTTTAACCGATCTCATCACGTCTGAAGTTGACCGGGTTGCAGGGCTTATCGAGCGGATGCAGCTGCTTAGCGGAAAGACGACGTTGCCGGTGGCGCCGTGCAACCTTCATGAAATCATCCGCAGGGCCATAGCGGTGCTGGAGGCGGGGAAATCTGAAACTGAGACCGAAGTTGCCATCCGGGAGGAATTCGATCCCTCACTCCCGCCAGTGCTTGGCGAGCCAGATGGGCTGGTTCAGGTCCTGATCAACCTGCTCGCGAATGCACGGGAAGCCTGCTCTGGACAGACGGCGCCTGAGATTTTCGTTCGCACTCGTTTTTCCAGTGGTTTGCAATTGCGCTCTGCCAATTCCGGAAAATCGGTGAGGTTGTCGGTTGAGATTAGGGTTAGCGATAATGGTCCGGGCGTGCCCGCCAATTTGCGCGAGCATCTGTTTGAACCGTTTGTGACCACAAAGAAAAATGGGCAGGGGCTTGGCTTGGCCCTGGTCAGGAAGCTGGTGCGCGACATGAACGGGCGTATCAGCCACGAGCGCGACGAGGACATGGGCCTCACACATTTTCGCGTTCATCTGCCACTTGCGGCCGCGCGGCAGGGGAAGCCACGTGAAAGTGAAGGTGTCACATGAGTATCCTGCTGGTTGAAGACGATCCTTCGATTGCCATTGTCATTACAGCTGCGCTGGAGGCTGAAGGACTCTCCGTCACGCATTGCGAGACGATCGCGGAGCGCGACGAATTTTTTGCCGGTAACGACTATTCCGCTTTGGTCACAGACGTGATGCTTCCCGACGGAGACGGAATTGAGAGCCTTGGTATGATTCGGCGCGCGCAGCCAGACTTGCCGATAGTGATCCTGTCCGCGCAGAACACACTCGATACCGCAGTTCGCGCGACAGATACCGGTGCATTTGAGTATTTTCCCAAGCCCTTCGACATAGAGGAACTCGTCAGGACCGTCAGGCAGGCTGTTGGGACGAGAACAAACACTTCGAAGCAGACCGAAGACGTGCAGCTTGGCGGCGACATGCCGATGATCGGCAGGAGCGCCGCGATGCAGGCGGTGTTCCGAATGATTACGCGGGTGCTGCGAAATGATCTTACCGTCCTCATCCTGGGGGAATCAGGCACCGGCAAGGAGCTTGTTGCCGAAGCCATTCACCAGCTTGGAGACAGGCAAGCAGGCCCATTCATCGCGGTGAACACAGCCGCGATTCCGGGCGATTTGATTGAAAGTGAGCTTTTTGGGCACGAAAAGGGCGCGTTCACCGGTGCGGTCGCCCGCCATATCGGCAAGTTTGAACAGGCTGCCGGAGGGACGTTGTTTCTCGATGAAATCGGCGACATGCCAATGCAAGCGCAAACCCGGCTGCTTCGCGCCTTGCAATCGGGATCCATCCGACGTGTTGGCGGGCGTGATGAGGTGCGCCTTGATGTCAGGATTATCGCAGCCACAAACAAGGATCTGGAACCTTTGATCGCGGCGGGGCAGTTCCGCGAAGACCTCTATTATCGTCTCAACGTGGTGCCAATCCAGATGCCGCCGCTGCGCGACAGAACCGAAGATATAGCGGCGCTGGCCCAGCATTTTCTTCAGATGGCTTCAAGCGAAGGTTTGCCGCGCCGTGAATTGACATCTGACGCGGCAGATTTGCTTAGTCGGCAGCCCTGGCGAGGC
>JAHRVR010000031.1 GCA_019090585.1 Sphingomonadaceae bacterium | reverse complement strand
TCGCGGGATCCTGCGCCAGAGCAGGGGAAACGATAGCGAGCGAACACCCGAGAAAAAATAGATAGTTCATAAATCAAAGCCTCACACATGAACGAACGCCGTTCATGGCATGAGGCCCGCGCACGAAATCGCACGGTCCACGCTGCGTCCGGTACTCCCCGCCCGGCTGCGGAACGACCGTCACAGGCAGGTCTCCTGACTCCCGGATCATCGCTTGCCGCCTGCCTTCCCGGTGATCTGTGCACCAGTGGCTGAGTTGGCGGGTCGCTCCCCGGTCACAGTTGCGGGGGCAGCGCGGGAATTGGAATTTACTTCCTCACCCGCTTCCCTCTTCGTCCCGCCTTGCGGCGAAAAACCCGTGACGAAGTGCGGCCAATAGTGTGCCTGCCGCGTCATCGCAAGCGGGCAAGTCCTAACGAGTTAACCACATCACTTAACGGCATCGCAGCCCATTATATCTATTGCTGCGTCCTGTGCCGCTCCGGGACAAGGGAATTTGCGTCAACGCAAGCGCCTGACACTGGGGTTACGCGCAGTCGCGCGTGCCACAAGAAGGACTTTAATGCCCCTGCCGATCCGCCCTTTGCCCCAGCTGAAACGCAAAGCGCCCCATGTGGGCGGGCCGCGCCCGAAGCGGCCTGTAACGCCCGGCTGGAAAAAGCGGCGCAGCGCTCTCGCTCTGGCGTTGGCGGGAGCGATTGCCATACCGGCATTTGCCGAGCCGGGTGAATGGGACCGCTTTGAAATCGGCAATGCTGGAGAGGAAATCATCGTGCTGGAGCCCATGCCTTTCGAAAAGGCGGGCAGCAGCTTTCCCGGATCAGCCTTTTACTATCTGGAGATGGACAGGCTCGACACGGACAGGGCCGTGCCCGGTCTGGGCGAAGGCATCCGCTCCGATGCGGACAGCGGCAATACGGCGGACAGGCTCAATATCGGCCCACCCGCGCGCGCGCTCAGGATCGATAGAAGCGGCGTCGATCGCACCCGCGCCCTGCAGTGCTTGTCCGCAGCCGTTTATTACGAAGCAGCGAGCGAGCCCGATTCCGGCCAGCGTTCCGTGGCGCAAGTCGTCCTCAACCGGGTTGCCCACCCATCCTATCCGGGCACTGTCTGCGGGGTCGTCTATCAGGGTTCGCAGCGCAAGACCGGCTGCCAGTTCTCGTTCACTTGCGATGGATCGCTATCGCGCAAGCCCAGCCGCATGTTCTGGCACCGCGCACAAAATGTCGCGCGCGCCGCGCTTGGCGGATATGTCCATGCTCCGGCCGGGCTGGCGACTCATTACCATACGGTGCAGATTAAACCCTACTGGGCGCCGAGCCTGCGTTACCTGAGCACCATAGGCGCGCACCGATTCTACACCTTTGGCGGCAAAGCCGGGCGACTGGCGACCTTCCGCTTTGCCTATCGCGGCGGAGAGCCAAATGCGGTCAGGCTCAAACGCACTGCCAATGCTGCCGAAACCGGCAGCGCGCCCGACCCGGTGGCTTTGCAAAACGCTTATGACAACGCCTCGCGCCAGCCCGGCATTAAACATGCTGCGGCACAGGCACCCCATAAGCCGATCTATACCCCGGAATTGAAAGAGCGCGGCGGCGATACGCTCTATCGCGGCGAAAAACTGCCCGAGGCGACCGGCATTCGGCCTGAATACCGCAACAGCGGAAAGTGGATCACCCGGCCAGGCACTTGACGAGAACGAGCACGTCACCCGCAAATTCAGCACCGCGCATCGCTTTGGAAAGGATTGGTCAACCATAGCTTCTCACCATACCTTAGAAGCTGGTCGCTAAAGTCACTTCCGTCGCAAAGATCACAAGGAAACATCCTCACATGACCATCCGTTTTGCCCCGGCTCGAAATCGCGATATCCTGGTTTCGGTGGTCAAAAGAGGATTTGGATATTCTGTCCCCAAGATCGGCGCCAATGACAATGGCCTGGTCGCCGCTAATGACGAGCCCCTTCTTACCGAAACGCTGCGCCATTTCGCCGAACATGGCCTTCGCGCCGCCGAGCGCGCCCGCGACATGGCAATGGATGCGCGCCGAGCCGGAAACACCGCCGATTACGAATGGTGGCTTTCGATCTGCCGTATGCTCAACAGGCGCATGGCGGACGCAGTGGCCGCGGGGCCCGCTTCCGGGGCCTGAAGCGTCACGCCACACTGACACTGCGGCTTATGGCATACCGTTTGCGCAGATCAGCGCTCCCTTTTCCAGATGAGCAAAGCCCTTCGAGACCAAAAATATGGGTTTGCACAGGGCAGTTATCGCTATTGCGAACTGTTATTAAATATATTCACACACGGATCGCGATTTTACGTCATTTCGCGGTTGCAATATCGCCATGTGCAGCTTAGGGCTCTTCGTCATTCACCGGCGCCTGTTTCTAGCGGGGAGAAGCAGCCAAGCCCGCTGATCGATGTTCGCCCCCCCGCATGACGTGAAGGAAATCATTCCACCATGGCCCGGAATAAAATTGCACTGATCGGTGCAGGTAACATCGGTGGCACACTTGCCCACCTCGCCGCGAAAAAGGAGCTGGGCGACGTCGTCCTGTTCGACATTGCCGAAGGCCTGCCGCAAGGCAAAGCTCTTGACCTGTCACAATGCGGCCCGGTTGAAGGCTTCGATGCGAAGATCACCGGGACAAACGATTATGCCGATATTGCGGGCTCCGATGTTATCATCGTCACCGCCGGTGTCGCCCGCAAGCCGGGCATGAGCCGCGACGACCTGCTCGGCATCAATCTCAAAGTCATGAAGTCAGTCGGCGAGGGCATCAAGAACCACGCGCCAGACGCTTTTATCATTTGCATCACCAACCCGCTGGACGCGATGGTCTGGGCGCTGCGTGAATTCTCGGGCCTGCCGCACAACAAGGTCGTCGGCATGGCAGGCGTGCTCGATTCGGCGCGCTTCGCCACTTTCCTTGCATGGGAATTCAACACTTCGGTGAAGGACGTGAACGCCTTTGTTCTGGGCGGCCACGGTGATACCATGGTGCCGATCCTGTCTTATTCCACCATCAGCGGCATCCCCGTGCTCGACCTCGTCAAGCAGGGCCGATCGACCAGGGAAAAGATCGACGCCATTGTGCAGCGCACCCGTTCGGGCGGCGGCGAGATTGTCGGCCTGCTCAAGACCGGATCTGCCTATTACGCACCGGCCACCAGCGGCATTGCCATGGCCGAGGCTTACCTTCGTGATCAGAAGCGCATCCTGCCATGTGCAGCACATGTAACGGGCAAGTACGGCGTTGACGGACTTTATGTTGGCGTTCCCGCCATGATTGGCGCCGGCGGCATCGAAGAAGTGATCGAGATCGACCTCAATGACGAGGAAAAATCGAACTTCCAGGTCTCGGTCGACGCGGTCGAGGAACTGCTCGACGCCTGCAAGAGCATCGATTCCAGCCTCGTTTGACCCAGAGACCAAATTTTCTCCCAGGAGCTACATGAATGTCCATCCTCGTTGACAAGAATACCAAGGTCATCACCCAGGGCATGACCGGTTCGACCGGCACCTTCCACACCGAAGCCGCACTGGCTTATGGCACGCAGATGGTCGCGGGCGTCACCCCGGGAAAGGGCGGAACCACGCATATCGGCCTGCCCAACTATGACACGGTCGCCGAAGCCAGGGCCGCAACGGGCGCCACCGCGTCATGCATCTATGTCCCGCCGCCATTTGCTGCGGATTCGATCCTCGAAGCGATCGATGCGGGAATGGAACTGATCGTCGCCATTACAGAGGGCATCCCGGTCCTCGACATGGTTCGCGTCAAGCGCGCGCTTGAAGGCTCCCGGTCGCGCCTGATCGGCCCGAACTGCCCCGGCGTTCTGACGCCCGGTGAATGCAAGATCGGCATCATGCCCGGCTCTATCTTCTCCGAAGGTTCGGTTGGTGTTGTCTCACGCTCTGGCACACTCACTTACGAGGCGGTTTTCCAGACCACCAATGCCGGCCTTGGCCAGACCACTGCTGTCGGCATTGGCGGCGATCCGGTCAACGGCACCAACTTCATCGACGTGCTGGAACTTTTCCTGGCCGACGATGCCACCAAGTCGATCATCATGATCGGTGAAATCGGTGGTTCGGCCGAAGAAGAAGCCGCGCAGTTCCTCAAGGATGAGGCGAACAAGGGCCGCAAGAAGCCGGTCGTTGGCTTCATCGCGGGTCGCACCGCTCCTCCGGGACGCCGCATGGGCCACGCGGGCGCCATCGTTTCTGGCGGTCAGGGCGGCGCGGATGACAAGATTGCCGCGATGGAAGATGCGGGCATTCGCGTATCGCCCTCTCCTTCCGAGCTTGGCACCACGCTTGACGGTCTGTTGAAAGAGCTTGCCTGACGGCTGCTCAACTGCTCGCTGCCTGAATTATTCAGGGCGAAGGACGCCCCCTACGCGGGAATGCCTGCGCCCATTGGTCCTTAATCCCAACGCGCCAGGCCCGTTCTGGCACGTGGAGGTGCGCTATGGGCAATGAAAATCTGGAATTCCTCCCCGGCGATCCTCAGCCGGGGCCAAGCTGGCAGCGCGACGGATGGCCGCTGGCTGGCGGCGGTGATCAGGACGATCTTACCCAGGCGCTCGACCCGACAACTCTGAAGGAACAGATTGCGGCATCGGCGAAGAAGGCCGGCACCCCGATCGATGAATCCCGGATCGAAGAAGCCGCGGCGGATTCGATTCAGGCAATGATGCTGATCCGCACGTATCGTGTGCGCGGGCATCTTGAGGCCAATCTAGACCCGCTTGGCCTCCACCGCTCAGACCAGCCCAAAGACCTGACGCCAGAGCATCACGGATTCACCGACGACAGGCTGGACAAGCCAGTTTTTGTCGGCGGAAATCTGGGCCTGGAATGGGTGACCGTGCGCGAGCTGGTGGAAATTCTGCAAGCCAATTACTGCAGCACGATTGGCTTCGAATACATGCATATCGCCAGCGTCAGAGAGCGCCGCTGGCTGCAGGAACGGATCGAAGGCGCGGACAAGTCCATCGACTTCACCGTCATGGGCAAGAAGGCGATCCTGTCGGCCGTCATCCGCGGCGAGCAGTACGAGAAGTATCTCGGCGAGAAGTTTGTCGGCACCAAGCGCTTCGGCCTCGATGGCGGCGAATCGATGATCCCGGCGCTTGAATCGATCATCAAGACCGGCGGCCAGCTAGGTGTGAAGGAAATCGTGTTCGGCATGGCCCACCGCGGACGGCTCAACGTCCTCGCCAATGTGATGGCCAAGCCATACAAAGTCATCTTCCACGAATTTTCAGGCGGCAGCGCCCTCCCCGATGAAGTCGGCGGCTCGGGCGATGTGAAATATCACCTGGGAACCTCAACCGATCGCGAATTCGACGGGATCAAGGTTCACATGAGCCTGGTGCCCAATCCAAGCCACCTTGAAGCCGTCGATCCGGTCGTGCTGGGAAAGACGCGCGCCACGCTCATGATGCGCGATGACCTGAACGAGATGGACGAAGTTCTGCCGTTCCTGATCCACGGCGATGCAGCGTTTGCGGGCCAGGGTATCATCTGGGAAACGCTGGGTTTTCAGGGAATCCGCGGTTATGCGACGGGCGGCTGCATCCATTACATCATCAACAACCAGATCGGCTTTACCACAAGCCCGCAGTTTGCGCGCAACTCACCCTACCCTTCGGATGTCGCCAAAGGGGTTCAGGCGCCGATCTTCCACGTCAATGGCGACGATCCCGAAGCTGTGACGTTCTGCTGCAAGCTTGCCATCGAATATCGGCAAAAGTTCGACAAGGACGTGGTGATCGACATGTGGTGCTATCGCCGCTTTGGGCACAACGAAGGCGACGAGCCAAGCTTCACGCAGCCATTAATGTACGACAAGATCCGCCAACACCCGCTGGTCAGCGATGTTTACGCCACACGGTTGCTTGAAGAAGGCGTGATCGACGAGAGTTTCCTGGAAGAAACAACACAGTCCTTCGTGGATGAACTGGACGAGCATTTCGAAGCGGCCAAGAGCTATCAGCCCAACGAAGCTGATTGGTTCGCAGGGCGCTGGAGCGGCTATAACAAACCGGTCGCCCCCGAAACCGCGCGGCGCAATGTCGATACCGGGATCGAGACCAAGCTCTTCGAAAGCCTGGGCCGGACCCTGACCACGGTCCCTGACGATCTGCATATCCACAAAACGCTTGGCCGCGTGATCGATGCCAAACGCAAGTGTTTCGACGCAGGCGAAGGTTTCGACTGGGCGACGGGTGAGGCGCTTGCTTATGGCTCGCTGCTTTCAGAAGGCTACAGCGTGCGCCTTTCAGGACAGGATTCAGGCCGCGGCACATTCAGCCAGCGCCACGCCGTCTGGCACGACCAGAAAAGCGAGGAAAAATACATTCCTCTCACCACCGTTCCGCACGGGCATTTTGAAGTCTATGATAGCCCGCTATCCGAATATGGCGTGCTGGGATTCGAATATGGCTATGCCATGGCCGATCCCAAAACGCTCGTGTTGTGGGAAGCGCAGTTCGGCGATTTTGCCAACGGCGCACAGATCATCATTGATCAGTATATCGCGGCAGGCGAAGCAAAGTGGCTGCGCGCCAACGGCCTCGTCCTGTTGCTCCCGCATGGTTACGAAGGTCAGGGACCGGAACACAGTTCTGCGCGCCTCGAACGCTTCCTTCAGCTTTGCGCGCAAGACAATATCCAGGTCTGCAACATCACCACACCGGCCAATTACTTCCATGTGCTGCGCCGCCAGATGCACCGGCCGTTCCGCAAGCCACTGGTCATCATGACGCCAAAATCACTGCTGCGGCACCCGAAGGCCAAATCGCGCGCAAGTGAATTCACGGGCGAAGGCCACTTCATGCGCATCCTGTCCGACACCGCGCCGCCAGCCGACAAGAAGATCAGACGGCTGGTGCTGTGTTCGGGCAAAGTTGCTTACGATCTGATCGAGGCACGCGGCGAAGCGGGGCTCGACGATGTTTCCATCGTACGGCTCGAACAGCTCTACCCTTTCCCGGGAGAGCCGCTGGCTGTGCGCCTGTCACGCATGACCAACCTGAAAGAGGTCGTCTGGTGCCAGGAAGAGCCACGCAACAACGGCGCCTGGTTTTTTGTCTCACCGCAGATCGATGTGGCGCTTGAAGACGCGGGGCGTAACATTGGCCGCGTGCGCTATGCCGGGCGCGAAGCCAGCGCTTCACCGGCGACCGGCCTCGCCATTCGCCACAAGGCGCAGCAGGAATCCCTGCTCGCCGACGCCCTGGGCCTCGACAAGCGCAAGCCCGCCTGACCCAATCCGAGCCAGAAAACGCAGGAAGTACGACCAACATGTCCAGCGAAGTCACAGTTCCCGCTCTTGGTGAATCCGTTTCAGAAGCGACGATCGGCGAATGGCTGAAACAGCCCGGCGAAGACGTCGCTGCGGATGAGCCCATCGCCAGCCTGGAAACCGACAAGGTTTCGATCGAAGTCCTCTCACCGGTTTCCGGAGTTCTGAGCGAACAGCTCGCAGCGGTGGGTGACACCGTCTCTGTCGGCGCGGTCATTGCCAGCATTGGCGAAGGCCAGGGTGCCAAGGGCAAGTCCGCCTCCAAGGCCAAGGGAGCCGCGCCCACGCAGCCGTCTGAGAGCCAGGGCGAAGCGCCCACCCTCTCGCCGGCAGTGCGCCGCGCCGTGCTGGAACACGGTGTCGATCCCTCAACGATCCAGGGCACCGGCAAAGATGGCCGCCTGACCAAGGAAGATGTGCTTGCCGCCGCAGCCAGGACCAGTGAAAGTGGCCAGCCAACGCCAGCGCCAGCCGCCAGCACAGCACCCGGCATTCCCGCCTCCGCGCCCACCCCCGCCGGTGAACGCCGTGAAGAGCGCGTCAAGATGACGCGCATGCGCCAGACCATCGCCCGGCGGCTGAAAAGCGCGCAGGAAGACGCCGCCCTGCTCACCACGTTCAACGATGTGGACATGACCGCGGTGATCGAAGCGCGCGAAAAGTATAAGGACCTGTTTGCCAAGAAACACGGCATCCGGCTCGGCTTCATGAGCTTCTTTGCCAAAGCCGCCTGCCTCGCACTCAAAGACGTGCCATCGGCCAATGCCTATATCGAAGGCGAAGAGATCGTCTATCACGACTATGTCGATATTTCGGTCGCGGTCTCCGCTCCCAATGGTCTGGTCGTGCCGGTGGTGCGTGACTGCGACAGCAAGGGCTTCGCACAGATCGAGCTCGATATTGCCGAGTACGGCAAACGCGCCAAGGACGGCTCGCTGACGATGGAAGACATGAAAGGCGGCACTTTCACCATTTCCAACGGCGGTGTGTTCGGCTCGCTGATGTCCACGCCGATCATCAACCCGCCGCAAAGCGCAGTGCTGGGCCTGCACCGCATCGATGATCGCCCGGTTGTAGTCGATGGCGAGATCGTGATCCGCCCGATGATGTATATCGCGCTGTCTTATGATCACCGCCTGATCGACGGCCGCGAAGCAGTGACCGCGCTCAAGATCATCAAGGATGCGATTGAGGATCCCACCCGCATCCTGATCAACTTGTAACGATGGTTCGCTTCGCGCCCCTATACAGACTTCGAGGACTATCGGATGCCTGATTACGATTACGACGTGCTTGTCATCGGCGCCGGTCCGGGCGGCTACGTCGCCGCAATCCGCGCGGCGCAACTTGGCCTGAAGACCGCCTGTGTGGAAACCCGCGAAACGCTGGGCGGCACGTGCCTGAATGTCGGCTGCATCCCCTCAAAGGCGCTGCTCCACGGCTCGGAACTGTTTGAGGAAGCGGCAGGCGGCACGCTCGCCAAATTCGGCGTGAAAACCGGCAAAGTAGAGATCGACGTCGCCACACTTCAGGGAGAGAAAGCCGCAGCCGTCAAGGAGCTGACCGGCGGCATCGAATTCCTGTTCAAGAAGAACAAGATTGACTGGCTGAAGGGCCGCGCCAAGTTCAGAGACGCCCATGCCGTGGACGTGGCGGGCAAGATCCACAGCGCGAAGAATATCATCATCGCCACCGGCTCCTCGGTCATGCCGTTGCCCGGCGTCGAAGTCGATAATGACAAGGGCGTGATCGTGGACAGCACGGGCGCGCTCGCCTTGTCTGGAGTGCCCAAGAGCATGGTGGTGATCGGCGGCGGCGTGATCGGGCTTGAGCTCGGCTCGGTCTGGCGGCGGCTCGGCGCGAACGTTACGGTTGTTGAATTCCTTGACCAGCTCCTGCCCGGCATGGACGGCGATGTCCGCAAGGAAGCTGCGAAGCTGTTCAAGAAGCAGGGCATGGAGCTGAAACTCTCCACCAAAGTCACCGCAGCATCAGTGCGCGGCAAGACCGCAACGCTGACACTGGAACCCGCAGCGGGCGGAGAGACAGAAACGCTCAAGGCCGACTGTGTGCTCGTCGCCATCGGGCGGCGTCCCAATGTCGACGGGCTCGGGCTGGATGCCATCGGACTGGAACTGAACCAGCGCGGCCAGATCGAGACGGACCATGATTTTCGCACCAAGGTGGACGGCGTCTGGGCCATCGGTGATGTCATCCCTGGCCCCATGCTCGCGCACAAGGCCGAGGACGAGGGTATTGCCGTCGCTGAGAATATCGCAGGCCAGATCGGCATCGTGAATCACGCGGTGATCCCGTCGGTCGTTTACACGCACCCCGAAATGGCCGGGGTCGGCTTGACCGAGGAGGCCGCGAAAGAAGCCGGGCGCGAAGTGAAAGTCGGAAAATTCCCGATGATGGCAAACAGCCGCGCGAAAACCAATCGTGAAACGGATGGGTTTGTTAAGATCATTTCAGATGCCAAATCCGACCGAGTCCTTGGCGTCTGGGCCATCGCATCGGTCGCTGGAACGATGATTGCCCAGGCAGCGCAGGCTATGGAATTCGGCGCGCTGTCCGAGGATATCGCCTATACCTGCCATGCCCATCCGACCCATTCCGAAGCGATCAAGGAAGCGGCCATGGCTGTGCGGGGCAAGCCCATTCATATGTGAGCGGGCTCAGGCTCCGGGTTGGCGTTCCGCAGGCTCACATCACCGCACGGCCATCCACGGTCATACGGCGAACTCGGCCATCCGAACCTGCTGAGCAGCTATAACCACGGCCATCGCGCAGCTTTCCGTCGACGCGCCATCCATCGGCATCGCGGTTGACGCCATCAACAGTATCAACATTGCGGTTCCCGCGCTCCACTTCGGCAACGCAGACATCGACGGCCGCGTCCATATTGCCGGTGGCGAGACGATCTGCACGGCCGGGAATACGATCCGTCCCACGCGGATCACCGTAACGTGTCGAACGCTCATGGTAATCACGCCAGTCGCGATAGTTTTCGTCGCTGGGATAGCGATTGCCCGGTGGTGGCGCACCCGGATAGCGATAATCGCGCGCTTCGCTCTCACGCTTGGACTTGCTGGCGGCACTGGCAACAGCCGCGATCCCGCCAATGATCAGCAATCCGGCGAAGACGTCACCGGCATCGAGCCCGCGATCGCGATGATGCCAACCACGCGCCATGGCGGGGGTTGCCGTAAGCGACAGCGCCGCTGCGACTGCCAGGGCACTCGCTGATTTTGATCTGAGGAACTTCATCATTATTCGTCTCCCCACTCCGAAAGACTAGCAGATACCTGCAAGGTTAGGCGATTCAGCCTTTCGGATGGCTGAACCGCCTTTCGCCCAAAGCGATCAATGGAAACCGCGAATTCCGCGGTAGCGAATGTCCGCAATCCGGCCATGGCGTATCTTACAGGTGAAGCGGCCCGTGTCATAGCCAGACTTGCGCCATTGACGCCCACCCTCGTTGACCGAAATCCGGCCCCGCACGTCATAGCCGTTGCGCTTGCGCCTGACGTCCCGGATCTGGGTCACGTCAGCACGGCCATAGGAATGGCGGTTCGCACCGCGCTCCGCTGCGCGCACACATTTCGAAACGGCCTTGCGCGGGTTACCACGGTTGTAATTGTATCCAGCGCGTTCGTAACGATAATCACGGCCATCGCGGTAATCGCGGCCATAGCGATATCCATAACGATCACGCTTGTTGTTGCTCGCGGCGGAAACAACGGCAGCAATGCCGCCAATAATAATCGCGCCTGCGATCACTTCGCCGGCATCGATGCCGCCGCTGCGATCCCGCGCGAGGGCAGGGCTGACCGCAGAGACCGCCATTGCACCGGCGGCCACGGTTCCGACCATTGCTTTGGCAAGGTTCTTCATGGCTCAAATCCTCCAGTTGGGTTGGACAGAATTGCCTAGGTTCTACCAAGCCGCCTGTGAGGTGGGGCTGAATTGCGCTGACAGAGTTTGTTCATGTTTTAATGAGTTTATATGAACAACTCAAGAACCACAGCTATTCCGGCGTTTTCAGCCCTGTCCATTGCGCCAGGAAGGCCAGAATGTCCGCGCCCTCTTCAATCGCCTTGTCGGTCGGCTTGCCCGATCCATGCCCTGCGCGCGTCTCAATGCGAATAAGATGGGGCTTTGGACCAATTTGTGCCGCCTGCAAGGCCGCGCCATATTTGAAGCTGTGGCCCGGAACCACCCGGTCATCGGTGTCAGCAGTCGTCACCAGAATGGCTGGATAGTCCTGCCCGCTACGAATGTTGTGATAAGGAGAATAGCTGCGAAGAACGCGAAAATCGTCCTCCTGACCCGGATCGCCATAGTCATCGACCCAATATCGCCCGGCGGTGAAGCGATCAAAGCGCAGCATGTCCATTACGCCCACTGCCGCATTGCCGGCGGCAAAGAGATCGGGCCGCTGGTTCACAACCGCACCGACCAGCAATCCGCCGTTGGAACCGCCCTGAACACCCAGTCCGGCCTTCGGCGTAATCCCTTCCGAAATCAGGAATTCGCCAGCTGCGATGAAATCGTCAAAAACATTCTGCTTGTTGGCGAGCCGCCCTGCATCATGCCATTCCTTGCCATATTCACCGCCGCCGCGCAGGTTCGCAAGAGCGAAAGCTCCCCCCGCTTCCAGCCAGGCCATGCGACTTGAGGAAAACACCGGCGTCAGGGCCACGTCGAAACCGCCATAGCCATATAGCAGGGTCGGAAGTGCCTTGCCCGCCTCTGCCGCGGCCTTGTTTCGGACAATGAACATCGGCACTTTCGTGCCGTCCTTCGACGTAAAGAAACGCTGCGTCACATCAAACTCGCCGGGCTCGAAAGCCAGACTGGGCGTTGCAAATGGCTGTGATTCCCCGCTTTCCATATCCATCCGGTAAATCGATGTTGGCCGGTTGAAACTGGTGTAACTGTAGAAGGTCTCTGGATCGCCCGGCCTTCCCTTGAACCCGGAAGCCGTTCCGATGCCGTTGAGCGAAAGCGTGCGGACAGATTTGCCATTGAGATCGAAGATCAACGCGCGCGACGATGCATCGTGCAGGAATGATGCAACAAGCTGATTGCCGATGATGCGCGCCTCGCGAAGGATGTCAGTCCCTTCGGCAATGATCTCCGCCCACGCTGAATCTTCATTTTCAAGGTCGATCGATACCAGCCTGTAGCGCGGCGCCCCATTATTGGTGACAAACCACAATGTCGAGCCAAGCCCTTCCACCAGCTTCCAGTCATGCTCGAAGCCGGTAACGAGCGGCTGCGTTGTCCACGCGCCTTGCGACGACCCGGCACCGGACAAGTCGATCACGTGCACTTCATATCGCGCATCGGTGCCGATCGAGCTGGTGATAATGACGCGGCGTCCGTCGCGCGTGACCTCAGCGGTATGATTGGCTTCGGGGCGATCGGGCGTGGCAAAGACCAGCTCATCCTCTGACTGCGCCGTGCCGAGCCGGTGGAAATAGACAGCCTGATTGTAACTCAGACCATGAAACACCTCATCCTGCTTCGGCTCGGGAAAGCGGGAATAGAGGAACCCTTCATCCGCGATCCAGGCAAGGTCCGTAAATTTGGCCCATTGAATCTCATCCTCAAGCGTCTCGCCCTTTTTCACATCGAGCACGCGCAAGGTGCGCCAGTCACTCCCGCCTTCCTGCACGCTGTAAAGCAGGTAACGGCCTTTCACTGAAGGTTTCCAGGAATCGAGCGCGGTCGCTCCGTCTTTTGCCCAGCTGTTGGGATCGAGAAGAAGCTGCGGCTTGCCGCTCAGCCCCTTGCGCATGAATAGCTGCGACTGGTTCAGCAGGCCCGAATTACGCTCATAAAAATAACGTCGGCCGGCCTTTTCCGGAAGGCCAAATCGCTCGTAATTGAGCATTTCCCGGATGCGGCCTTCAAACCAGTCGCGCTGCGGCAAGTGCTCAAGATAACGGTGAGTCACTGCGTTCTGACGCTCAACCCAGTCGGCCACTTCGGGCGCGTTGCGTACGTCTTCTTCCAGCCAGCGATAGGGATCGGCGACATCTTCACCGAAGATCGTCTCTACCAGCGCGTCGCGGCGTGTTTGGGGGTAAGGCAAAAGACTATCGGTAGGGTTCACCGCATCCGCCACGGCGAGAGATGGCACGGCGATAAACGCCATGAAAGCAGCCAGAGTGCCCAAGAAGCGCGGCATCCTTCTCTCCCGCTCAAATACAAATGGCCGCGAACGTAACATTCACGGCCATTTGTGCAATCCACTGGATGAACCCGCGCTTACGCTTCGGCGAATTCCTCTTCCTCGTTCATCACCGGGCCACTGTCCTGCCCTTTGGCGTCGATATCGCGTTCCACCAGTTCGATGATCGCGACCGGAGCTGAATCAGATGCGCGGATGCCTGCCTTGATGACGCGGGTGTAACCACCATTGCGATCAGCAAAGCGCTCGGCCAAAACTTCGAAAAGCTTCTTCTCTTGCGCTTCGTCCATCAGCCGGCTGTGAGCGAGGCGACGGTTCGAAAGACCGCCACGCTTGGCCAGCGTGATCAGCTTTTCAACATAGGGCCGCAGTTCCTTCGCCTTGGGCGTGGTCGTCTGAATCTGCTCATGCTTGATGAGAGCCGCAGCCATGTTGCGCAGCAAGGCGGTGCGATGGCCGGACTTGCGCTGCAGCTTGCGACCGGAAATTCCATGTTTCATTTCATTCTACTCCGTTCGATAGGGGCCCGTATCAGGTTGCCCGTAGCAGGCCGGAAAGATCCCGGCCCATACCCAAGACCAATCAGCCGAGCAGTTCCTGCTCAAGCTTCTTGGCCATTTCCTCGATATTCTCCGGCGGCCAGCCAGGGATATCCATGCCGAGCCGCAGGCCCATGCTGGACAGAACTTCCTTGATCTCGTTGAGCGACTTGCGGCCAAAGTTCGGCGTGCGCAGCATCTCGGCTTCGGTCTTCTGGACCAGATCGCCGATATAGATGATGTTGTCGTTCTTGAGGCAATTGGCTGAACGCACCGACAGTTCCAGCTCGTCCACCTTCTTGAGCAGGTAACGATTGAGCTGGTTCGTATCGCTTTCTTCCGGCGCAGTGGCAGCCATGCCGATCATGGCCGGGGCACCAACCGGGGCGATGTCCTCGAAGTGGACGAACAGCGCCAGCTGGTCCTGCAGGATGCGCGCGGCATAGGCCACGGCATCTTCCGGCGTGACGGTGCCATCGGTTTCGACGGTGAGGTTCAGCTTGTCGAAGTCAAGCTCCTGCCCGATGCGGGCGTTATCAACCTTGTAGGACACCTGACGGATCGGCGAATAGAGAGAGTCAACTGGGATCAAGCCAATCGGCGCGTCGGCAGGACGGTTCTGAACCGCAGGGGAATAGCCCTTCCCGGTGTCTACGGTCAGCTCCATGTTAAGCGTGGCGCCTTCGTCAAGATGGCAGATCACAAGCTTGGGATTCATGATCTCGATGTCGCCCGACACGGCAATGTCGCCGGCTTTTACATCGGCGGGGCCAGTCGCGGAAAGCTGAAGCCGCTTGGCGCCTTCACCCTGCATCTTCAGGGCAATCTGCTTCACGTTAAGAACAATGTCGGTAACGTCCTCACGCACGCCAGCAAGGCTGGAGAACTCGTGGAGCACATTCTCGATCTTGATTGAGGTGATGGCCGCACCCTGAAGCGACGAGAGAAGGACACGGCGAAGAGCATTGCCCAGCGTAAGGCCGAAGCCACGCTCAAGCGGTTCGGCAACGAAAGTTGCGCGAAGCTTGGGGTCGGCACCGGACTTAACCTCCAGGCCATTGGGCTTTTTCAGTTCCTGCCAGTTCTTTATGTTGACAGTCATGGACTTCCCCTAGGATTTTGTTGCGGTGACGGCCGCAGGCCCAATTACGAGCCGCGGCCGATCCGAAGACGGGCGACGTAACCAGCTCACGTCACCCAGATAATTCGATCAGACGCGGCGGCGCTTCGACGGTCTAACGCCATTATGCGGAATCGGTGTCACGTCGCGGATCGAAGTGATCGTAAAACCAACAGCCTGCAGCGCCCGTAGAGCGCTCTCGCGACCCGAGCCCGGGCCCTTGACTTCCACTTCCAGGGTCCGGACGCCATGTTCAGCGGCCTTCTTGCCGGCATCGTCCGCCGCAACCTGAGCCGCGTAAGGGGTCGATTTACGACTTCCCTTGAAACCCATCATGCCGGCCGAAGACCAGCTGATGGCATTGCCCTGAGCATCGGTGATGGTCACCATTGTATTATTGAAGCTGGCATTCACATGCGCGATGCCGCTGGAGATATTCTTGCGCTCCCGCTTTTTAATGCGCTGGGGTTCGCGTGCCATGGTATTTGTTCCTCGTAGGTTGCAGGAGCTTTGCCCGCTCCGTCTTGCCTAGTTTCGGAAGGATCGCTTCCCACTTCCCTGCCTCATGGCGGAGAAATAGGGAAAACAGTCCTCCGGACTGTTTTCTGATCCTATTTCTTTTTGCCGGCGATCGGTTTGGCCTTGCCCTTGCGGGTGCGCGCATTGGTATGCGTCCGCTGGCCTCGCACCGGCAGCCCCTTACGATGACGCAGGCCGCGATAGCAGGCGAGATCCATAAGCCGCTTGATGTTCATCGAGGTTTCACGGCGAAGATCGCCTTCGACCATGTGCTCGGCATCAATCGTTTCGCGGATCTGCAGCACTTCCGCGTCGGAAAGATCCTGCACCCGGCGGGCATGATCGATACCCAGCTTTTCAACAATCTCGGCGGCCTTGGTACGGCCAATTCCGTGGATATAGGTAAGCGCGATAATCACGCGCTTGTTCGTGGGGATATTCACCCCGGCAATACGAGCCACTTAATTCTCCTGCTCCACAGGGCGAGGCAATCTGCCGAGCGCCCCATCTCAACGCGTTGATACACTGCAACACTGGCGGCGCCGAAATGGCAAAAGCCCGGTCAGCGTACGCATAATGCTTCCGCCTGCCGGACTTACCCGTTTTCTGTCGAGTGAAGAGCGCACTTATGACGAATCGCCAAGCGTGTCAACGCCGCGAGCCTTAAAAACTAGCCGCCCCGACAAATCGCATTGCCGAGGTCATCAATGTGCTGGATGCCTTTTAGCCGATTGCAGGCAGGCAGTCAAAATGACCGGGCAAATTGGCGCTAACGCCCGATAAACACACACTCATTTTTGCTGGGTGGACGTCCATTCGCCGTTTTTGCGGGCGGAATGGTGATCGGAGCCTGCGCATACCCCGTCAGGATGCAACAATACCCTCGATCAATCGGGTTACATCGTCCATATCGGCCATGCCGTTCACCCGGCGCACGATACCGCGCTTTTCGTAGATCGGCAGAATGGGCGCGGTCTTGGTGCGATATTCGGCCAGGCGCGTGCGCACCGTCTCTTCATTGTCATCCGGACGCCGCTTGAACTCAGTCCCGCCACACTTGTCACAAGAGTCAGGATCGCGGGGCCGTTCGAAGGTGTCGTGATAGCCCTTACCGCAAGTCGCACAACTGAAGCGGCCGGTAATGCGCTCAACCAGAGCGTCTTCGTCCACATCCAGCTCAATTACATGATCGAGCGAGCGAGCGCGTTCCGCAAGGATCTTGTCGAGCGCCGCGGCCTGCGCCTCTGTCCTGGGATAGCCATCGAAAATAGCGCCCGCATCGGGGCCCATAGAATCGAGTTCATCACCGATAATCGCCGATACGATTTCGTCCGATACCAGCTCACCGCGTTCCATCACCGCTTTGGCCTGCAGGCCAACCGGAGTGCCCGCCTTTACGGCCGCACGCAGCATGTCACCTGTCGAAAGTTGCCGCATGCCATGCCGCTCGACAAGGCGCTGCGCCTGGGTGCCCTTGCCTGCTCCAGGCGGCCCCAACAGAATGATATTCACGCGATAGTCCCCTTAGGATTGCGCGGGCATCGGCTCAGCGTTGCCGGCCCTTCAGTTTCGCTTTCTTGATCAGATCGCCATACTGGTGGGCCAGCAAATGCGACTGGATCTGGGTGATGGTATCAACGGTAACATTGACAACGATGAGCAGGCTGGTCCCGCCCAGAAAAAGCAGCGGCAAGCCGGTTTGCGCAATGAAATATTCGGGCAGGACGCAAACCAGCGTAAGATAGGCTGCGCCAATTACGGTGATGCGGGTCAGCACGAAATCGAGATAAGTCGCCGTATTCTTGCCGGGGCGAATACCCGGAATGAAGCCACCGTTCTTCTTGAGGTTATCAGCAGTGTCTTCCGGGTTGAAAACGATCGCTGTGTAGAAAAAGCAGAAGAAGATGATGCCCGACGCGTAAAGCGCCATGTAGAGCGGCTTGCCATGCGCCAGATACTGATTGAGCGCGACCACGAAGCCGCCGGCAGCAGAGTCTGTTGAAAGCGAGTTTCCGGCAAATTGGCTGATGGTGAGCGGCAGAAGCAGCAGCGAGCTGGCGAAGATCGGCGGGATCACACCTGCTGTGTTGATCTTGAGCGGCAAGTGACTGCGGTCCGCCTGCATCATGCCGCGCTGGCTCGCGCGCTTGGGATATTGAATCAGGAGGCGCCGCTGCGCCCGCTCCATGAAACAGATGAACAGGATCAGGCCGACGATCAGCACGATAAGACCAATGATCGCAAAGGAGCTGACCGAACCCGAGCGCCCGCCTTCAAACAGATTGCTGACAAAACTTGGCATCTGGGCGACGATGCCAGCCATGATGATCAACGAAACGCCGTTGCCGATGCCGCGCGACGTGATCTGCTCACCCAGCCAGAGCAGGAACATGGTGCCGCCGACCAGGCTGATGACCGCACCGACGCGGAACATATAGCCCGGATTGACCACTGCATGCAGACCGCTTTGCGCGCCATAGGCCTCAAGCCCCGAAGCAATGAACCAGCCCTGGATCGCGCAAAGGAACACAGTGCCATAGCGCGTGTACTGGTTGAGCTTCTTGCGTCCGGCCTCGCCGTCTTTCTTCAGCGCCATCAACGAGGGATGGAGCGAGGCAGCAAGCTGCACCACGATCGACGACGTAATATAGGGCATCACGCCAAGCGCGATGAGGCTCATGCGCTCAAGGCTGCCGCCTGAAAAAGTGTTGAAGATGTCCAGAATTCCGCCGCGCGTCTGATCGTACAGCGATTCAAGAATCAACGGATTGACGCCGGGCAGCGGCACGAAGCTTAGGAAGCGAAAAACAATCAGCGCACCGATGGTGAACCAGATGCGCTTCTTAAGCTCGGTCGCTTTGGAGAAATTCGCAAGACTGAGCGAGCTTGCGATATTGTCGGAGCGTGATGCCATAGGAATGAATAAACCCTGATCCCAAGGATGTCTGTCCGCCCATATAGGGAGAGAGCGCGCTTGTCGAACCCTCCCTAGACACTAAACGGGGCCATTGCTGCATATGCGGCAATGGCCGTCCGGCATCAGGCTTTGGCAGCTGCCTTCGCTTTTGACTTCACGGCGGGTGGCTTGGCGGCGATCACTTCAACCGACCCACCGGCCTTCTCGACCGCCTCAATCGCGCCTTTGGAGGCACCGGCAACCTTGAACTGCGCCTTGTCCTTGATTTCGCCCTTGCCGAGCAAGCGCACGCCGTCCTTGCCGCCGCGTGCAAGGCCAGCGGCCTTGAGCGCTTCGTGGTCGATGAGCTTCTTGCCGTCGAGCTTCTTGGCGTCGATGAACTTTTGCACCATGCCAAGGTTCACTTCGGCATAGTCCTTGCCGAAGGGATTGTTGAAGCCGCGCTTCGGGATACGCATGTGCAGCGGCATCTGGCCGCCTTCAAAGCCCTTGATGGCCACGCCCGAACGGCTCTTCTGGCCCTTCTGGCCGCGCCCCGCAGTCTTGCCCTTGCCGGAGCCGATACCACGGCCGACACGCATACGGCCCTTGCGGGCACCCGGATTGTCACGGAGATCTGTAAGTTTCATAGTTGCACTCGCTTTCGCTTTACTGCGCGCTTTGGGAAGGCGGCCCATTAGGGGATGTGGACAAGGATGTCACCCCCCTTTTGGCGCGGCACACGGCGATGGTAGGGCCTCAAGCTGCCTTACCGGGATTCCACCGTGCAAACGACGCTCCTTCGCCATCCCGCAATCCAGTTCGCGCTGCTGCTCCTCGTGGCGGCGGTGCTGCGATGGGACACGTTCGGCGATCCCAATATGCATGGGGACGAAGTCTTTTACCAGACGGTCGGCGTCGCCATGCATCACGGCGCGCTGCCCTATATCGATGTGTGGGACCGCAAGCCCTTCGGCCTCTTCGCCCTGTCATGGCTTATCGCGGCCTTTTCTTATGACATGCTCGCGTTCCAGATTGCGGCGGCGCTGTTTGCCACGGGAACGGCATGGGCAATCACCGCGATGGCAAGGTGCTGGACAAGCCTGACTGGCGCGCTGTTGGCTGGTGCCGCCTACCTGCTCTGGCTGCCGGTGTTGCAGGGCTTCGGCGGGCAGAGCCCGGTATTTTACAACTTGTTCATTGCGCTGGCAGCCTTGCTGGTCTTGCGCGCCCTGCCCGAGCTGCGAGAGGGCCGCGTTCCGCCCGCCGTATATGCCGCCATGCTGTTGGCCGGGTACGGAATCACGATCAAGACATCCGCGCTGTTCGAAGCGGCATTCCTGGGATTGCTCGCCACATGGGCGCTGTGCAAATCCGGTACCTGCACGCGCCAGACCTTTCGCACCGCCGCGCTATGGGCCGCCATTGGCGCGGCCCCTGCCCTGCTTTTCGCCGGCGCTTACGCGGCGATGGGCCATTGGGGCGAATATTGGCACGCGATGGTCACATCCAACATCAATAAGCCGCCGCACTGGCCCACATCTCTGGCGCGGCTAAAGTTCATGGCGCTGGCGCTCGCGCCGATCGCGCCGTTTGCTCTAATCGGCCTGCTGTGGCTGGAAGCCGAGGCCCGGCGCTTCGCGTTGCTCTGGCTGTTGGCAGCGCTCCTTGGCCTTGCCGCCGTGCCCAATTTTTACCTCCATTACGCTCTGCCGATCCTCGTCCCGCTATGCATAGCGGCAAGCGCCCTATTCGCGCGCGGCGTGCTGGGAATAGCCGCAATCGGCTTCCTTGCATTCCTGTCGCTGACCATCGCACCGTTCCAACCCGACCACGCGGCCCAATCGCGCGCTGCCATTGATCGGCTGGAAACATTGGTGCGTGAAAACAAAGGCGCTGGGCCGCTGCTGCTCTATGACGCGCCGCCGCAGCTCTATATCCGCACGGGAGAGCCCTTTCCAACCCCGCTGGTGTTCCCAACGCATCTGGCGCACGAAATCGAAAAGGACGTCAGCCACCTCTCGACTTTGGCCGAGACGCAGCGGGTTCTGGCGCTCATGCCGGGCGCTGTCGTCATGGCGCGGCCCCTGCGCAATGGCCCGGAAAATAGGGAAACACACCGCCTTGTCCTTGCCTATGTCGGGCTGCATTGCCGCTTGATCGAAATAGTGCCGACCCTGGAACGCCAGCGCACCGACCAGATCGCGGTATGGGGTGCGTGCAAATAAGGCGGTGCCGACGCGAACGCCCGCCGCAGAACCAACTGGCCTGACCAAGGTAACGCAGAGCGCCACTGCCGCGCTGCACAAGCCTCAGCCGCGCGGCACAATGAAGCCGATCTTACCGGCGGCTGGCAGAAGGTTTCTCGCAGAACCAACGAAAAAGCCCCGGCGCGATTGCCCGGGGCTCCTCCTGCGATTGTCTCGCGTGTCCGCCTGATGGTCAGTCGGTTACGACTTCAACCATATGGGGAAGCTTAGCCAGGGCACCGCGCACTTCGGGTGTATCCATGACTTCGACAACTTTGTTCATCCTGCCGAGGCCGAGTCCGATGAGGATCTGCTTCTGCTTTTGCGGCCGCCGAATGGGCGAACCGATTTGCCGTATCTTGAGGGTCTTTGCCTTGGCCATGGTGCTTACTCCGTAATCGCTTCGGCAGCGACTTCGGCCTCAGCCTCGCTGCCACCATCGCCACGTCCGAGAAGATACGCAACCTTCTTGCCACGGCGCTGTGCCACAGACTTCGGCGAAGTCTGATTGGTCAGCGCGTCAAAAGTGGCGCGGATCATGTTGTAGGGATTGGATGAACCCACCGACTTTGTGACAACATCTGCCACACCAAGGCTCTCAAACACTGCGCGCATCGGGCCGCCGGCGATGATACCGGTACCTGCAGGTGCAGTGCGAACATTGACTTTGCCGGCGCCAAAACGGCCCTTGCCGTCATGGTGCAGCGTGCGGCCTTCCTTCAACGGAACGCGGACCATTTTCTTCTTGGCAGCCGCAGTCGCCTTGGTGATCGCCTCTGGCACTTCGCGAGCCTTGCCGTGGCCAAAACCAACGCGGCCCTTACCATCGCCAACCACAACCAGCGCGGCGAAGCCGAAACGCTTACCACCCTTCACGGTCTTGGAGACGCGGTTGATGTGAACCAGCTTTTCGATCAGATCCTCGCCGTCATCATTGCCGCCCCGGCCACGCCGGTCATCCCGGCCACGACCGCGACCACCGCCACGTTCACCACCGCGACCGCCACCGCCGCCACCACGGCCGCCGCGGCCACCGCCACCGCCACCGCGAGAGTCGTTGGACTGGCCGCCCTGCGGCTGCGCTGCAGCAGGCTTCTCAGCTGGTTTCGCAGCGCTCTGCGCCTCGGGCACG
>JAHRVR010000030.1 GCA_019090585.1 Sphingomonadaceae bacterium | reverse complement strand
GGTGCCGGTGCCGGAAGATTGCTGGCCGATTTGTTGCGGCGGCGAGGATGGGCTGTCGCTCGTCAGCCATGCCCTTCTTGAAGCTTTTGATGCCTTTGCCGAAATCGCCCATCATTTCCGAAATCTTGCCGCGGCCAAACAAGACCAGGATGACCAGCGCGATAATGATAAGCTGCCATGGGCCGACATTCATTGTTTCAAACCTTCTTGACGTGCGCTGGTATGATATAGGCGATCAACGAAGCGCTTGCCAGTCAATCCGCTAATCACTCAGCCGAGCCGTCCGGCGGTGTGCCGTCTGAGGGCGCTTCAGGCTCGCAAGCGGGAGCTTGGTTCTGCTCCGCGTCTTGCGAAGAGGCGGACAAAGCCAATTCGACCATCTCGTCATCGACCGGATCGAGCAGTCCCGCTGCACGCAATTCGTCTATTCCCGGCAATTCCTTGCGCGTTTTCAGCCCGAAGTGGGCGAGAAAGTCCGGTGTCGTGGCGTAGATGACCGGCCGACCGGGCACTTCGCGCCGACCGGCAACGCGCACCCAGCCCGCCTCCATCAGCACGTCGAGGGTACCCTTGGCCGTCTGCACTCCGCGAATTGCCTCTATCTCGGCGCGGCTAACGGGTTCCTGATAGGCAATAATCGCCAGCACTTCGGTCGCGGCGCGGGACAGACGGCGCACTTGCTCACGCTCCCGCCGCAGCAGATGGGCCAGATCGGGTGCGGTTTCGAAATGCCAGCTCTTGCCGCGCTGGACGAGGTGAATGCCGCGCTCGGCATAATCGTCCTGCAACCGGGCCAGCGCGTCTTTCACGTCTGCACCTTCGAGATGGGCGGAGATCTGCTCAGCTGTCATCGGCTGCTCGGAAGCGAACACCGCCGCTTCCACAGCGCGGACAATATCGTCCGGCGCGCTCAAGATTTGAGCGCTTTCAACCGCAGCGGTCCGAATATTTCTTCTTGCGCAATCTCCGCCTTGCCGATGCGCGCCAGTTCCAGCGCCGCCACGAAACTGGATGCCAAAGCCGAACGGCGCAGGCGCGGGTCGGCCCAGTCTCCCTCATGCGAAGACGGCAGAAAATCGCGCAATTCCATCCAGTCCAGCGTCACCCCAAGCATCGAGGAAACACGCGAAAGGGCGCTGTCCAGCGTCATCACCATGCGCTCATGGACGATATGGACGACCGGATCAGCACGCTGCTTTACATCGCCATAGGCTTTGACGAGATCATACCATTCGCATTTCCATGCGTTCTTGCGATCGATCCTGAGGCCTTCAGGTGCGCCGCGCGCAAAGACATCGCGCCCCAACCGGTCCCGTCCCATCAGCCGGGCTGCGGACTCTCGCATGGCGCCCAAGCGCTGAAGCCGCATTTGCAAACGCAGTGCCAGTTCCTCAGGGCCGGGATCTTCCTGCTCCTCCCTGGGAAGCAGCAAGGCAGATTTCAGGTAAGCAAGCCAAGCCGCCATGACGAGGTAATCGGCGGCCAGCTCCAGGCACATCTTCTCGGCCTGCTCCACATACGTCAGGTACTGATCGACCAGTTCGAGGATCGAAATCTGGCGCAGATCGACTTTCTGGCGCCGGGCAAGATCAAGCAGCAAGTCGAGCGGACCTTCCCAGCCGTCAATCTCCAGATAAAGCGCAGCATCGTCGCCAGCGGCCGCAGCCGGACCGTCCCACGCTTCGAAAGCGGATCCTTCGCTCGCACCGGCAAGCAGGTCCGTGCTCATGCGCCTGACCTCATGCCTGACCTCATGCCTGAACTCCTGCCAGTTCGAACAGCGAATCGCGTTTGACCACAAGCGCCTCCTGGCTGCCCATGGATTGCGCCAAAACCGGCGCCGCGAGCGCCCGGCCCAGCCTTTCATGCGCGGCCTCGGACATGTCCGGCAGCCGCCGCGCCATGCCCGCCATATCTTCCATCTTTGCCCAGCAATTGAGTGCGATGTCGCACCCTGCCGCCACTGCCCGTTCCGCGCGCTCGGGAACGCTGCCTGAAAGCGCCTCCATGTCGAGATCGTCCGAAAGCAGCAATCCGCCGAAGCCTATGCGTTTGCGGATTATCTCGTCGATAATGAATGGCGAGAGCGTGGCAGGATTGTCCTTATCCCATGCCGTGTAGCGAACGTGGGCGGTCATGCCGATCGGTGTATCGGCGAGCGCCTGGAAAGGCAGGAGATCGGCCGCAAGATCCTCTTCACTTGCTTCGACAACGGGCAATTCCTTGTGGCTGTCCGCATTTGCCCGGCCATGGCCGGGCATGTGTTTGATGCAGCCAGCCACCCCGGCGCGGGCCAGCCCGTCCAGCACACCGCGGCCCAGTGCCGCCACGCGCATAGGATCGCTGCCCAGAGCACGGTCGCCGATCACGTCATGCGCGCCGCCCTGGCGAACGTCGAGCACGGGATGACAATCGACCGTGATGCCCGCTTCTGCCAGATCCCGTCCCAGTGCTTCCGCGTTGGCGCGTGCCGCTTCGATAGCGCTGGCAGGGGCACGATCATAAAGTCTGTCGAATGCCTCTCCGGGAGGAAAGGCCAACCACTCAGGCGGTTTCATCCGGGCGACCCGGCCGCCTTCCTGATCAATGCAAATGAACAGGCGATCGCGCCCGTGAATGCCCCGCAAGGCATCGGTCAGAGCGCGCAACTGGATGCGGTTCTCGATATTTCGGCCAAAGAGGATATAGCCCGCCGGATCGGCATCACTGAAGAAGGCGCGTTCGTCCGCGCTCAACACGGTTCCCGCAATGCCGAAAATCGCTGGCAACATACGCCAGGATACGCAGAAAAGCTGGCGATCCGCAAGGCGAACGCCAACCTCTCATGTGGAAATTATCAGAGCGATTTCCTGTTGGGCAGGATTATGCAGTGGCCGGAAAATCGCAGTGAGACGATAATCCGAAACGCTCGACACGGTCCATCACCCGTCAGTTCTTTATGCTGCAGCCTTGCCCGGCCGCTTTCAGAGTGTTGCACAGCTTGCGTGCAGCGGATTCATCGTCCGGCAAGGCTTGCAGGCGGAACACCGTACCGAAATCGGCTTTTCCTTCCACCACGCGGTGGCTCAGGCCCTTGAGGGCGGAATGTTGGCTGGAGAGCTTGTCCCAGCCCGCTTCGGCCGTAGCCTGGGTCGAATAGGCGCCCACCTGCACAACCGGACCGGTGCTGGCCGCGCTCTGTGCACTCGCAGGCTTGTCTTGGGAGCCCGGCCTGTCGACTGTTTCGAAACCGGGCTTGGGCGTTTCGGACGCGGCGGCCAACTGGGCCGGGCGCGATTCGCCTTCGGACACAGCATAGCTGGTGTCGCCAGTGCCCTGAAAGGTCTTGCCGTCGAGGTCTTTGGGCTTGGTCTTGTAAGGCGCGTCAGGCGCCTCGATCAGACTGCCATCGGCCACCAGGGAATCGTCCGTCTTGTCACGCGTAAACCACCAGATTCCACCGATAATAATAGCAAGCGCACCAAAGGAGAGAAGCAACAGCAAGGCGATCGGGCTGCCGCCGCTGCCATATTCCTCTTCGTCGTCTTCGGCTTCCAGCCACGGCAGGCGCTCACCCTCATCACCAAGCTCAAGCTCGGAGGACGCATCGCCTTCATCGTGGACGACTTCCCCATCAACGGGACCGTCACCGCCGTCAACGGGACCATCAACGCCGTCAAATTCTTCCGGTTCGCCGTCCTCATGAGGACGGGTCGTGTCCGGCATCGCCATGGCTACATTTCCTCCACCGCCACTACGCCAAGAAGCGCAAGGCCGTTTGTGACAAGCTGCCCGATCTGGGCGGCTAAAAACAACCTAGCACAGCTAAGATTAACATTATTTACCACGATAAAGCGCTTTTCGGGCCTGTCGTTGCCCAGATTCCAATAAGCATGGAACCCGGCGGCAAGCTCTTGCAGGAAGAATGCAATACGATGCGGCTCACGCGCGGCGGATGCTGCTTCAACGATGCGCGGGAATTGCGCGGCAAGCTTGATCAGTTCCAGCTCCTCCGGCCCCAGCACAGACAAGTCTTCAGGTGATGGCGCGATGCCCTCTGCCTCGGCCTTGCGGATGGTCGAACGGACCCGCGCGTGGCAATACTGGACATAGAAGACCGGATTATCCCGGCTGGTTTCAACCACTTTGGCAAAGTCGAAATCCATCTGCGCTTCGGGTTTTCGGGTCAGCATGGTGAAGCGCACCACGTCCTTGCCCACTTCGCGCACCACATCTGCCAGCGTGACGAAAGTGCCGGAACGCTTGGACATCTTCACCGGCTCTCCGCCGCGCAGCAACTGGACCATCTGCACCAGCTTTACTTCGAAAGGGATTGGGCTTCCCGCATCGCCGGTCATGGCGGCAACTGCGGCCTTGATCCGCTTTACCGTGCCGGAATGGTCCGCGCCCCATATATCGACCAGCGCGTCGGCATCCTGCGATTTCTGGAAGTGATAGGCGAGGTCAGCGCCGAAATAGGTCCAGCTGCCGTCCGATTTCTTGATGGGCCGGTCCTGATCGTCCCCGAACCTGGTAGAGCGGAACAGCGGCAGCTCGACCGGCTCCCAGTCATCCAGCGTCTTGCCTTTGGGCGCTTCAAGCATCCCGTCATAAACGAGGTCCTTCGACCGCAGCCATTCCTCTGCCTTTTCAGGTTTTCCGGCAGCCTGCAGCTCCACTTCGGAAGAGAAGACATCGTGGCAAATGCCCAGCAGCGCCAGGTCATCGCGGATCATGTCCATCATCGCACCAGAGGCGCGGGCCTTGAACAGGGAAAGCCATTCGCTTTCGGGCGTGCCGGCATAACTATCGCCAAATTCATCGGCCAGCGCCTTGCCAACAGGCACAAGGTAGTCACCGGGATAGAGGCCTTCGGGAATTGCGCCGATATCCTCGCCCAACGCCTCACGGTACCGCAGGTGCGCCGAGCGAGCGAGCACATCCACCTGCGCTCCGGCATCGTTGACGTAATACTCACGGATCACTTTGTGGCCGGAAAATTCCAGCAGGCTGGCCAGCGCATCGCCCACCACCGCGCCCCGGCAATGGCCCATATGCATCGGGCCGGTCGGGTTGGCCGAGACATATTCTACATTGACGGTCTTGCCCCCGCCCATTGCCGATTTGCCGTAATCCGCGCCCAAATCGGCAATCGCGCGCAGTTCAGCCAGCCATGTCTCGTCCGACAACCGCAAATTGATAAAGCCCGGCCCGGCAATCTCGGCACTGGTCACTATCGGATCGGCGGAAAGCTTCTCGATGATCTTGCCCGCCAGCTCGCGCGGATTGGTTTTCGCCTGCTTGGCCAGCACCATCGCCGCATTGGTGGCAAGATCGCCGTGCGAAGGATCGCGCGGCGGCTCGACGGTCACGTTGCCTCGCGGGCAATCAGGCGGCAGCGTGCCTTCGGCCTCCAGCGCGGCAAGAACAGCATCGACCTTCTGGGTAAAGGCGGCGTGGATCGTTTGCATTTGCGACATGGCCGCGCGGTTAGCGGGTTTGGGCGCATTTAGGAACAGGCTTCGCAATAGCGGCCTGGATGACAGATTGCGTGGCGGCGGGTGCGCCTCTCTTCGATTGCGGCTTCGACAGAGGCTTTCGCTCGTCAACCACTGTGCAATCGCCTCATTTTCCGCTATCGGCGCGGCCCATGCGGAAAATCGCCCCTCCCAGGACCTACAGGGTCAAAAACTTCGGGTGCCAGATGAACGTCTATGATGGCGAGCGCATGGCAGAATTGCTTGGCGAACAGGACATTACCGCCGCCCCAGACGGCGAAGAGGCGGATCTGGTCGTGCTCAACACCTGCCACATCCGCGAGAAAGCCGCCGAAAAGGTCTATTCGGACATCGGCAGACTGAAGCGAAAGGATGGCACAGCCCCGATTATCGCCGTCGCCGGCTGCGTCGCGCAGGCCGAAGGTGAAGAGATCATGGCCCGCGCGCCCTCGGTTGGCCTCGTTGTCGGCCCGCAGGCCTATCACCGCTTGCCCGAAATGCTGTCCGATGTGGTGGAAGGCAAGCGTGTCACCGATACAGACATGCCCGCTGAGACCAAGTTCGACGCATTGCCGCCGCGCCGCCGCGCCGGGCCCACGGCCTTCCTGACCGTGCAGGAAGGCTGCGACAAGTTCTGCACTTACTGTGTGGTCCCCTATACGCGCGGGGCCGAAGTTTCCCGGCCGTTTGCAGACTTGCTGGACGAGGCACACCGGATTGTCGATGCAGGCGCGCGCGAAATCACCTTGCTGGGCCAGAACGTCAATGCCTGGACCGGAGAAGACGGCAAGGGACGCGCCATCGGCCTTGAGGGGCTGATCCGCGAGCTTGCCAAACTGCCGGACCTTGCCCGGCTGCGCTACACGACCAGCCACCCCAACGACATGACAGAAGGGCTGATCGAGGCGCACGCGCAAATCGAAAAGCTGATGCCCTATCTGCATCTGCCCGTGCAATCAGGCAATGACCGCGTGCTCAAAGCCATGAACCGCAGCCACACAGTGGAAAGTTATCTGCGCATTCTGGAGCGCGTGCGCGCCGTTCGGCCCGACATTGCGCTGTCCGGGGATTTCATCGTCGGCTTTCCCGGCGAGAGCGATGCCGAGTTCGAAGATACGCTCAAGCTGGTCAGCCAAGTGCGATATTCTCAGGCATACAGCTTCAAATACTCGCCGCGCCCCGGCACGCCCGCCGCCGATATGGATGCGCAAGTCCCGCCGCACGTGATGGACGAGCGCTTGCAGCGCTTGCAGGCAGCGCTCAGTCACGGCCAGCTTGCCTTCAACCGGTCAAGCATCGGGAAACGCTGCACGGTGCTGGTCGATCGCAAGGGCAAGCACCCCGGCCAGTGGCTGGGCAAATCGCCCTGGCTGCAATCGATCCATTTCACCGGCGAAGCCGCGATCGGCAATATCGTTGAGGTCGAACTCATCGAAGCTCGGCCAAGTTCCATCGGTGCCGAGCTGTTGCAGCCTGCACACGCCTGATATCCCAAATTCCCATCACGGAAACGATTTCTTGCACTGCCGCCACTCGGGCATACATTGGATGGCCGGTCTTCGGGTTGACGATGAAAGGAGCGCATGGCTCGTAAATCAACACCTACCCATAATGATACGCTGTTTCGGCCCGACAAGGTGCGCCGGGCGAGGACCGAGATTGAGTTCGAGGGGCCTTCGATTCTGGGGGCGCTTTTCGGCCAGTTCGATGCGAATCTTGTCCATATTGAGAACCGCCTGGGCGTGTTCATCTCGGCCCGTGGCAATCGAGTTCAGATCGAAGGCCCTGAAGATGCGGTCGCCCGCGCCCGTGAAGTGCTCAAGACCATGCATGAGAGGCTTGAGCATGGCCATGATCTCGATTCAGGCGCCGTGGAATCGCTGATCTCGATGTCTGCTGAACCGATCTTGGAAGGCATTGTCTCGGGCGACGCCGATAGTCCCCCCATCATGATCCGCACGCGCAAGAAAACGATCGTGCCCCGGTCGGCCGCGCAAATCGAATATATGCGGATGCTGAGCAACAGCGAGATGATATTCGCGCTTGGCCCGGCGGGCACGGGCAAGACCTACCTTGCAGTCGCGCAGGCCGTATCGCAGCTCATAACCGGTTCCGTGCAGCGCCTGATCCTGTCTCGCCCCGCCGTCGAAGCAGGCGAGCGGCTTGGCTTTCTGCCCGGCGACATGAAGGAAAAGGTCGATCCCTATCTGCGGCCTATCTATGACGCGCTTTATGACTGCATGCCGCCCGAGCAGGTAGAAAGACGCATCTCCAGCGGCGAGATCGAGATTGCACCGATCGCCTTCATGCGCGGGCGTACGCTCGGTGATGCTTTTGTTATCCTCGACGAGGCGCAAAATACCACCCCTGCCCAGATGAAGATGTTCCTGACCCGTTTCGGCCAGAACAGCCGAATGGTGATCTGCGGGGATCCGCGCCAGGTCGATATCCCGGGCGGCGATGCCCATAGCGGCCTTGCCGATGCAGTGCGCCGCCTCGATGGCGTGGACGGCATTTCGATGGCCCGATTCAGCGCCGAAGATGTCGTGCGTCACCCCATCGTGGGCAGGATCGTCGAAGCCTATGAAGGCCGTGATGGATAATTGGATCCGCTGATGGAGCTCGATTGCGCGGTTGAGGCCCCCTGGCCCGCTGCGACAGATTGGGAGGAACTGGCACAAAGCGCCCTGGCCGCTGTCAGCCGGATTATCCCGCTGCTGGGCAATGAGCGCCTGTGCGCCGGCGTGGTTTTTGCCGATGACGATAGACTTCAGGCGCTAAACTGCGAATGGCGCGGCATGGACAAGCCCACAAATGTCCTGTCTTTCCCGATGCTTGAAGCCACAGAACTGGAGGCCATCGCAGCGGATGGGCCGCCTGTTCTGTTTGGCGACATCGCGCTTTCCTTCGATACATGCCTGCGCGAAGCGGAAGAAAAATCCATTTCATTAGAGGAACATGCAAGCCACCTGATCATCCATGGCATTCTCCATCTGGCAGACTTCGACCATGAAAAAGGAGACGCACATGCCGAGGAGATGGAGTTACTGGAAATAAAGGCTCTTGCGATATTGGGCATCAAGGACCCATATGGTTAGCAGGACCAGTTTATGAGGAGCATACGATAACGATGGCCGAAAATGGCCGATTGGGGGAACCCAGCACAGGAGACCCGGACAGTAGCGGCTCGCTGTGGCGAGTTGTCCGGCGATTATTCGTATCCGATGTCGATCAGTCGCTCCGCGCGCAGATCGAGGACGTCATCGACGAACACGAAGGCGACATTGACTATGGCAGCGCGAACAGCGGCGATCTTTCACCGCTCGAACGCCAGATGCTGCGCAACCTCCTGCATTTCAGTGAGCACGATGCCGACAATATCGCGGTCCCGCGCGGCGAGATCATTGCCATTCCCGCCTCAGCCAGCTGGGCAGAGGTGATCGCGGCCTTTTCCGAGCACAGCCACAGCCGAATGCCGGTCTTCGGTGAATCGCTCGATGAGATTCTGGGCATGATTCACATCAAGGATGTGTTTCCTTTTCTTGCAAACGGTAGCGAACCGGAAGGGGACTGGAAGAGCCTGCTGCGCCAACCGCTCTTCGTCCCGCAATCACGCGGGGCGCTCGACGTTCTGGCCGACATGCGGGCGCGGCGCGTCCATCTTGCGGTCGTGATCGACGAATATTCCGGCACGGATGGCATCATCACCATCGAGGATCTGGTCGAGGAAATCGTCGGCGACATCGAGGACGAGCACGATGACGCACCCGAAGAGCAGATGATCGCGCTGGATGGCGGCAGGTGGGACGCCGACGCCCGCGCCGTGCTGGACGATGTGGCAAAACATATCGACGCGCGTCTGGGCGTTGTCGAAGAATCGGTCGACACGCTGGGCGGCCTCGCCTGTGTGCTGGCAGAGCAAGTTCCCCAGGTCGGGACGATCCTTGACCACGAAAGCGGCTGGCGCATCGAAGTCACAGAAGGTAACGAACGTCAGGTAACGCGCCTGCGGCTCCATCCGCCGGGCGACCTGGAGAGTGACGCTTAATTTTGACCAATTGCGACAATCGCTGGCGGGACATAAGATAATACAATATAGATTGAGGCTTGCCGACACGTAGACTTCCCCCCCTCCGCGCGCTTGAAGCCTTTGTGCGCGTTGTCCGCCTCGGTTCTGCCAAGGCGGCGGCCAGTGAGCTGTCCTTGTCTCCATCGGCCCTGTCCCGGCGCGTCGCCGCGCTTGAGGATTTCACAGGCAAACGGCTCTTCACCCGCCAGCACCAGACAATGAAGCTGACCGATGAAGGGCAGGCCTTCTACGATGCGGTCGCGCACCGGCTGGAGGAACTCGCGCTCGCGGTCGAATCCCAGATCGACAAGGGTCAGGTCCTGAGGCTGCATCTTGGCGTGCCATCGCTGTTCGGCGGCCAGCGCCTGTTCCCGCGCCTGCCGGAACTGCGCAAGCTGCATCCCCGCCTGCATATCGACATCGACACCGGGCAGCATCTCGAAGACCGCGTGGGCGATACGCTCGATGCGGCCATTATCCTCGCCAAGGAACCGGATCCGTCGCTTTATTCAGTGCGGCTTGACCGGAACAAGGTCTTCGCGATCGTGTCCGGGGAACTGGCCGCCGAAATCGGCAATGCCCCCGATGTTTCAAAGCTTGAAAAGCAGACTTTCCTGATCCACGTCGACCTGCCGGAAAGCCTTGATGCCTGGACAGCGGCAATCGACATGGCCTCGCTCGAACCCGCAGCGATCGACCATTTCGATTCAGGCCAGTTGATCCTGGAAGCGGCCGCGCAAGGGCTGGGCATCGCGATTATGCATGACGACCATTTCCGCCGCGCGCACGACGAGCGGCTGGCGCGGCTTTTCGATATCGATGTCGAGAGCCCCTATTGCTACTGGTTCGTGTGCCGGCCCAAGGACCTGGAAAGCAGGCCGGTCAAGATCTTCCACAACTGGCTGATCAAAGCCGGACTGTAACCGGACGTCTCGCGCCGGGGCGGTGCTTACGCCGATAAATTGAGCATCAGTGCTGAGAACTGAATCGCCCAAGAAGCTCAGACACTGTCATGACTCCCGCCCCAACGGTCTGTTTCGCCGCGCGGCGATCAGTCCGTCGGGGGGGCGTCACGCCCGGCATCCTAGCTCACGGTCGCCTTGGCAATCTTGCCCGGCTGTGCCGGCGGCTCGCCCTTGGGCAGCGCATCGACATGTTCCATGCCACTCTCAACCACGCCCCAGACGGTATATTGCCCATCCAGGAAGCGCGCGTCATCGAAGCAGATATAGAACTGGCTGTTGGCCGAATCGGGGTTCTGGGACCGCGCCATCGAGCAAACCCCGCGCACATGCGGCTCATCGTTGAATTCAGCCTTGAGGTCGGGCTTTTCCGATCCGCCCATGCCGGTTCCCGTCGGATCTCCGCCTTGCGCCATAAATCCGTCAATCACGCGGTGGAAGACCACCCCGTCATAGAAACCTTCCGCTGCAAGCTCCTTGATCCGGGCGACATGGCCCGGCGCAAGATCGGGACGCAACTTGATCACGACATCACCGCCGCCACTGCCGGTATCAAGGTTGAAGGTAAGGAATTCGTCAGCCATGGATATCTCCTGAAAATTTGCACCCCCCTATAGGGTCTCACTCGACAATGTCACGCCCGCCAACCTTCTGCGGTTGCTTTTCGACCCGGTCGGCCTAGACCTCTCGCGCATGACTCCTGAGGAACGCGATGATGCTGTGCTGGACGAGGCCGATGGCCCCGGCGACATTGCGTCTGAGAATGAAAGCCTCGACAAGGAGAACCGGCTAAAGCCCGAATTCGTCCGCAAAGTGCGCGAAGCCCTTCGCGAGGATGACAAGGATCGGGTCTACGAGCTGGTCGAACCGCTCCATCCCGCCGACATTGCCGACCTGTTCGAACTGACAGAAGAGGACGGACGCCTGGCTCTGGCGGGTGCGATCCGCGACCTGATGAGCGTTGAGGTCATAGCCGAGCTCAACGATTACGTGCGCGAACTGCTCGTCGAGGAGCTGGAGCCCGGCATCGTCGCGGGCATTGCCGAACAGCTAGAAACCGATGACGCCGTCGCGATGATCGAGGACCTCGATCGTGAGGACCAACGCGCAATTCTCGCCGAACTCGAGCCCGAAGACCGCGCTGCAATCGAATCGGCGCTGTCCTATCCGGACGAAACTGCCGGCCGGTTGATGAGCCGCGAATTCGTGGCAGTTGCCGAGCATTTGACAGTTGGCGGACTCATAGATTTCCTTCGTGAAAGCAAAGACTTGCCCACCGAGTTCTGGGAAGTTTTCATCGTTGATCCGCTGCACCGCCCGGTTGGCACTTGCGAGTTGTCCTGGGTGCTGCGCACGCCGCGCCATATCGCGCTCACCGACGTGATGAAGCGTGACCAGACTCTGATCCCGGTCGAAATGGATCAGGAAGAAGCCGCGCTGCGGTTCATGAAATATGCCCTGATCTCTGCAGCGGTCGTTGACGAATCAGGTCGGCTCGTCGGTCAGATCACGGCTGACGATGTGGTCCACATCATTCAGGAAGAAGCGGACGAAGACGTCATGCTGCTTTCAGGCGCGGGCGAAGGCGATATTTACGAACCGATCCAGGATGCCTTTTCAGCGCGTGTGCGCTGGCTCGTCGCCAATCTCGGCACGGCATTGATCGCCAGTTTCATCATCGCGCAATTCGGAGCCGCGATAGAAAAGCTGGTGGCGCTGGCCATCCTCATGCCCATCGTCGCCTCAATCGGCGGAAATGCCGGCACCCAGACCATGGCCGTCTCGGTCCGTGCTATCGCCATGAACCAGCTGACACGATCAAATACCGGCCGCATTTTGTGGCGCGAGTTCCGTGTTGCCATACTAAACGGGCTGACCGTTGCGGCGCTCATCGGGCTGGCAACAGCGGTGATCTTCACGCCGATGCTGGGCGTGGTGATTGCGTTGGCCACCGTGATCAATATCTTCACTGCCAGTCTGGCCGGTGTCATGGTGCCCGTGCTGTTCGACCGCATGAAGCAGGACCCCGCCGTCGCCAGTTCCGTGTTCGTCACCATGATCACGGATTCGATGGGTTTTTTCGCTTTTCTCGGCCTTGCGGTGGCGAGCGGCCTCGTTGGCTAAGTTACGCACGGCACGGGTTGAGCGCGGGCAGCAAGAGCCTATTGTATCATCATGCCGCTAAACCTGACCAAGATTTCCTTCCGGTCACGCTCCGTCGAGTCGCTCACGAAGTGGCTGGATGGCCATGACAGCGAAGCCGTGCTGACCACGCGCTACTTACCCAAGCGGCATGAAGAAATGGCGGGCGGATCGCTCTACTGGATCATAGAGCATGCGCTGGTTGGACGCTCATTGATCCTGGGATTCGAGCAACGCCCGGATGGGCGCTGGCACATCAGGCTGGAGCCAAAGCTGGTCCGGGTGCAGACAGTCCCGCGCCGCGCCCATCAGGGCTGGCGCTATCTGGACGAAAAGGACGCCCCTGCGGACCTTGACGCGCTCGGCGGAGACAGTGACGTGCTGCCACCACGCCTTGTCGGCGAACTTGCCAGGCTGGGTCTTGTCTGAGCACGCCTGTTTGAAAATCTGCACCAGCCCGAAACATCTCAGGCGAAGGCAGCCGCATCCTCAAGAATCAAATCGGCACCCTTTTCGCCAACCATGATCGAAGGCGCATTGGTATTGGCCGCCGGCATGATCGGCATGATCGAGGCATCAACAACGCGCAGCCCTTCAACGCCGCGCACACGCAGACGCGGATCCACCACCGAAGCCTCGTCACCGCCCATGCGGCACGTGCCAACCGGGTGAAAGCCGATGCCGGAGCGATTGCGGATCGCGTCTGCCCATTCGGCATCACTTTGCGGCATCGGTTCCGGCAAGACCTGGCGCACGACATGCTTTCCAAGGGCTGGCTGGGCGAAGATTTCCTGAACTTTCTTCACGCCGCGCACCATCGCGGCCATGTCCTGCGGATCGCCAATCAGGCGATGGTCGATAAGCGGACCATCCGATGGATTGGCACTGCGCAGGCGGATTTCGCCTCGGCTTTCAGGCTTGGCGACATTCTGGAAAATGACCATGCCGGGTTCTTCATGCGGCCCGCCCTTTGCAGGATCGAACATCATCAGGCCGAGCGACAACTTGACGTCCGGAAAACCGAGATCGGGCTTTGAACGGATATAGGCCATCGCCTCCACCGGGATCATCGTCATCAGTCCCTTGCGCAGGAACAGATATTTCAGGAACTCACTCGCCAGCTTGAGCGGTTTGAAAAGGTTGTTCCATGTCGGCACGTTGACTTCGAATGCTGAAGCGAAGCTGATATGCTCCTGCAGGTTCTTGCCGACCTCGGCTGCATCAACCACCACGTCAATGCCGTGCTCGCGCAGCTGATCGGCAGGTCCGATGCCCGAGCGCATCAGTATAACCGGCGACTGGAGCGAGCCGCCGCTGACAATAACCTCGCGGCGCGCACCAAGCGTGTGCACAGTGCCCTCATGCTCAAACTTCACGCCTGTCGCGCGGCCATTTTCGATCGTGACCCTGTCGACAAGTGCACCTGTCACAACCTGAAGGTTTGAGCGCTTCATCGCATCGTCCAGAAAAGCACGAGCAGTGCTCGCGCGTTGCCCATTGTCCTGCGTCGCCAGCATCTTGAACGCACCGTCGACATCACCGGCGCAATAATCCTCGACGCGGCGCAGGCCATATTCCTCGCAGGCATCAATGAATGTTTCGGCGAGCGGGTGCTGCATGCGCGGCGCGCTCACCCCCAGCGGGCCATGCGTGCCATGTGTCTGGCTGGGCGTGCCCTGAAACTTTTCCGACTTGAGGAAATAGGGGAATACATCGCTCCAGCTCCAGCCGGTGCAGCCCAGTTCATTGGCCCACTGATCGTAATCCGAACGATCACCGCGAATATAGACCATGCCATTGATGGCAGAGCCGCCTCCGAGTATACGGCCAGCGTTCCACACCATGTCCCGGCCATTTAGCGACGGATCGGGTTCGGTCTTGTGGCACCAGTCCGCCTCGGGCTTGTTCATCCTGGTTAAGCCGCCCGATGGCATCTTGTTCCAAAAGCCATCCGCCGCTGGCCCTGCTTCAAGCAGGACAACGCGAATGGAAGGATCCCCGGAAAGGCGGTTTGCCACCACGCTGCCGGCGGCGCCGCCACCGATAATCACATAATCGGCATCTTCGATTCGCATGTCTGGTCCTCGTCCCGCGCGAGCGAAATCATCGGCTGCAACGCCATCGCCTTGCTTGCCTCCTGCGAATAAATGGACGAATTCTCCGCAATTGAGAATACTATTTCGGGATCGCAGAAAAGACTTTGCGCCCGTCAGCCCCTGTCAAGCCACCAGCGCATCAGGAAATTGGCAACCGCAAAGCGCGGCGGACATTGAAAGCTGCTTCCGGCCTCGCCCCTGTCACTGGCCTCTATCGCGTCGGCCACTTCCGCGCGGCTGAACCAGCGCGCATCATCCAGTTCGGTTTCATCGATTGTGATGGAAGGATCGTCCGCAAGCGCATGGCACCCGATCATCAGCGAGGATGGAAACGGCCAGGGCTGGCTGACGACGTAGGATACATCGCGCACCTTGACGCCCGCTTCTTCCAGCGTTTCGCGCGCAACCGCCTCTTCGAGCGTTTCGCCCGGCTCAACGAAACCCGCCAACGCGGAATAGTTCCCGGGCGGGAACATGGGCTGACGGCCAAGAAGCAGGTTTCCATCATGCTCTACCAACATGATCGTGACCGGATCGACGCGCGGAAAATGCTGCATCGCACAGCTCTCGCTTCCACAATCCCGTTGCCAGCCGCCTTTGGCGATCTGTGTCGGGCTGCCGCAACAGGCGCAGAACTTGTGCCGCACATGCCAGCTTACAAGCGAGCGAGCGCCGCCATAGGTAGCGAGGTCAGCCGGGGACAGCGCGGTGAGGGTCTGCCAGGCCTTGCCCATCCCGAACGCTGCCGCCGGTGTCATCTCTGGAATTTGCGCGAAATGGCCGCGATCCCCTTCAAGCCCCAGAAAGACAAGTTCGCTGCCCGCACTCGCATCGGAAAGGCTCGTCCAGCTCAGTGCTCCGTTCGCATCGACCACCGGGTCCAGCCCATCGAGGCTAAGCAACCTTGCATGTGCCGTCATAAGCTTTTCGATCGCGCCCGGATCAGCCCGGACATGATCTGCGCGGTCGATATTGGATCCCGCAAAGGCAACTGTGGTCATCGGCGTCTCTCCATCAGGGCGGTAACGTCAGCTCTCAAGGCTTGTTGAAATTCAGGCAGAACTTCAAGCCCGGTGGGCGGCATGAACTGCACGAAGATCGAGGATGTCATGCCGCTGCGCATATCAACCATGCCGACCGTGCCTGCAGCACCGGACCAGCCAAAGATACCCGCCTCTGGCCCCGTCCCGATCCGGCCACCAGCGCCGAAATGCGAATTGGGCACGAATCTTATATCCGCCGGATCGACGGTTCTGGGCAACAGGTTTGATGTCCCGACCCGCACCGCCAGTTCACCCATCACCCGCTTTCCATCGGACATCCCGTAATTACCGATCATGCGCAGGAAGCGATCGTAATCGCGCGGCGTACTGACAAGGCCGCTCCCGCCGAACGGGAACGGCGGCTGATCAAGGAACACGGAATTTGAAGGCTTGTCGATTGGCACAAGCTTTGTCTTGAACACACCGTAATTGGTGGTCAGGCGCGCTGCCTCGGCGCTTGGCACTTTAAAGAATGTGCTGGTCATGCCCAATGGATCGAACAGTCGTTCGCGCAGGAATGTATCGAAACCTTGCCCGGTGACCACCTCGATAACGCGGCCCAGAATGTCGAGCCCGGGGCTGTAACTCCAGGTCGTGGCAGGCTCATAGACAAGCGGCATATCGGCCATGCCATCGGCGAAAGCCTCCAACCCCTGAACGTGGTTCCCGCGCGACATGCCGGGAATTTTCAGGCGCGTGACTTTGCCCGGAATCAATCCCTTCTCGCGCAGCGCATCGCGGATCGGCCCCTTCTGGATAATTCCATAAGCAAGACCCGATGTGTGGGTCAGCAAATGGCGGATCGTTATGTGCGTTTTCGCCGGTCGCAGATCGGTGATCGAACCGTCCGGCGTGACCTGCACCTGCATCTTGCCAAATTTCGGAAGGATATCGGCCAGCGGCTGATCCAGCCCCAACTTGCCTTCGCCGATCAGCAGCATCGTCGCCATGCCAGTTATCGGCTTGGTCATCGAATAGATGCGAAACAGGCTGTCCGGCGTGATCGAATCAGGATCATCGAAGCCTTCACTCCCGCGCATGATAAATTTCGTGTCGTAACCGGGAAGCCCAAGCGCGACGACCATGCCCGGCAGCTTACCGGGGCCAACCCAGCGTTCAACAAAGGCGTGCAAATGGCCCTGCATTGCGGGTTCGGTTATGGCCCATGCAAGGTTCGGCATCAGCGCTGGCGCAAGCCCGGCGATTGCGGCGAAGCGCATAACAGAGCGGCGATCGAGCGCACTTTCCAGAAATTCCCGTTCCATCATCCCTCCATCTGCGCAAGCGCAAGCCGCGCCGCCTTGCCAAACAAAGTGGGCAAGCCAGCCTCTTCAATCCGGTCGATCGGCCACCATTCACCAACCCCTTCGACGAGACTAGACCAATCGTCGCCCGAATAAACCGACAAGTGCATCTCAAGAGAAAAATGGGTGAAACCATGCTGAACGACGCCCGCTTTGTCCCAGTCCCCGTCCAACGGCGCATCGCCGGTGCCATCGCCGCGCACGCTCCAGCCGTCGTCAGGCAAAGCGCGCATCCCGCCGAGCATTCCCTTGTCCGGGCGGCGCACCAGAAAGATCTTTCCGTCCCGTTCGATCCAAAATGCCATGCCGCGGCGCACGGCCCTGGAAGCTCTGGCCGGTTTGACGGGATAGCGCTCCGGCTCTGCTCGTTCACAAGCCTTGCACAAGGCGGATACTGGACACTGGGAGCACCGGGGATTGCGCGATGTGCAGATGGTTGCACCAAGGTCCATCACCGCTTGCGCGAAATCTCCCGATCGCACCTGCGGCGTGATGCTATCGGTGCCATCACGAATTGCCCGGCGCCCTTTGGGCAGTGGATCGCTGATCGCAAAAACCCGCGCCACCACCCGCTCGACATTTGCATCAACCACCACCGCGCGCCGGCCAAAGGCAATCGCGGCAACGGCAGCGGCAGTATAGGCGCCAAGGCCAGGAAGCTTGCGCAATTCCTCTTCTGT
>JAHRVR010000029.1 GCA_019090585.1 Sphingomonadaceae bacterium | reverse complement strand
GCGGGCTTGTGCCGGGAACGCGACGTTCCCTTCATCGTCGACCTTGGCAGCGGCACGCTGGTGGACCTGCGCCGCTTCGGCCTGCCGCACGAACCGAGCGCTGCGGAAGCGCTCGCTGCGGGCGCCGACATCGTGACGTTCAGTGCCGACAAGCTGCTCGGCGGACCGCAGGCGGGGATTCTCGTCGGCCGTAAGGCGCTCATCGATCGCGTTCGGCGCAAAACTGGATTTCGACGCGGTGGACGTTACCGGGATTTCCGGCATTATCGCTGCCGACATCGCGCAGGCGCGCGCGCTGGGCTATGTAATCCGCCTGATCGGAACCGCCGAGGCTGACCAGTCAGAGGGCGTCCAGCGGCTATTCCAGCGCGTCAGGCCGCATCTGGTGCCGATCGATCATCCGCTTGCCCATGTCGACGGCCCTACCAATGCCATCGTTGCCGAAGGCAATTTCATGGGAAGGCTGTTGTTCCAGGGGCCGGGTGCGGGCGATGGACCTACCGCCAGCGCCGTCGTTGCCGACATCATTGATATTGCGCGCGGCGATAAAGCCGCGGCGTTCTCAATGCCTGTCGCAGAGCTGGAGCCTATGGCACCGGCCGAGACAGGACACCGCGCCGTCAGGGCCTATATCCGTTTTACCGTCACAGATCGTCCCGGGGTGCTGGCCGAAATCACGGCTGCCATGCGCGACGCCGGCGTTTCAATGGAAAGCGTGATCCAGAAAGGGCGAGCCGAAGAAGGCGGAGAGGTGATTCTCGCGATGGTCACGCATGACTGTCCCGAATCTGCGGTCACCGGCGCGCTCGAATCGCTCAAAGGTTCGGGCAGCCTCACCGCGCCGCCTCTCTGGATGAACATTATCGGGGAATAATCGGCACGCCGCAGTTGTTCTGTCATCTGGCTGGTGCATGTCCGGGCTATAGCGCCCTAACATATAAAGCCGGTCGGCGCGCTGCTTGCCGAGCTTCTCGACAAGCCAGCCGGTGCTGTTTAAGCGGCTGATCATAGTCCGCCGAATGGAAGGCAAGAGTAGTAACTATGCGCAAAACCGCTGCCAGCGAAGTTCTCGATAGAGTTTTGGTCCTCGAAATGGTCCGCGTCACCGAAGCTGCGGCAATCTCCGCATCGAGGTTGATCGGCCGAGGGGACGAGAAAGCCGCTGATGCCGCCGCAGTAGAGGCCATGCGTGAGGCTTTTGACGAACTTTACATGGATGGCACCGTCGTGATCGGCGAAGGCGAGCGTGACGAAGCACCGATGCTTTTCATTGGTGAGAAGGTTGGCGGCGCGCCGGGCAAGGGTCCGAAGATTGATATTGCGCTGGACCCGCTGGAAGGAACAACGATTACCGCCAAGGCCGGGCCCAATGCTTTGGCGGTGCTCGCCGCGGCTGAAGAAGGCTGCCTGCTGAATGCGCCGGATGTTTATATGGACAAGCTGGCGGTAGGGCCGGGCTATCCCCAAGGCGTCATTGATCTGTCAAAAGGTCCGACAGAAAATGTGAAGTCCGTTGCCAAGGCAAAGGGTGTGAAGCCGAACGAGATTATCGTTTGCGTGCTTGATCGCCCGCGCCATGCCAATCTCATTTCTGAGCTGCGCAGTATCGGATGCGGCATCCAGCTTATTCCTGATGGCGATGTGGCGGGCGTAATAGCCGTGACCGACGAGGATACGACCATCGATCTTTACATGGGGTCTGGCGGTGCGCCTGAAGGCGTGCTTGCCGCGGCTGCTCTGCGCTGCGTTGGCGGGCAGTTCCAGGGGCGTTTGCTGTTCCGTAACGACGATGAGCGTGGCCGCGCGCGCAAATGGGGCATCGATGATCTCGACCGGATTTACACGCTCGACGATCTTGCCAAGGGCGATTGCATTTTTGCAGCAACCGGTGTGACCGATGGCTCTCTGCTCGATGGCGTCAAGCGCCTGCGCAATGGGGTAATGACAACCGAAAGCGTAGTGATGCGTGCCTCGTCGGGCACCGTGCGCTGGATCAAGGGCGAACATCGGACCAACATCAAGGATTGAGCACAGCGACAGGCGTGCGCCTGTTGCCAGGCGGCGCAATGGCGGGGAAAAGAATCTCCCGCCGTGTTGCAATCCCATGATGCTCGGTTAGAGCCGGGCGTGTCCTCATGCGGAACCGGGGAAGGGCAATGCAATGAAAATTATGGCCGGCAACAGCAATCTCCCGCTCGCAAGGGCGATTGCAGGTTATCTGGAAGTGCCTTTGACCGATGTAAGCGTCCGGCGATTTGCGGACGAGGAAATCTTTGTGGAAATCCACGAGAACGTCCGCGGCGAAGATGTGTTCGTCGTGCAGCCGACCAGTTTCCCGGTGAACGACAATCTGATGGAATTGCTGATCTGCATTGACGCGCTGCGCCGCGCATCGGCAAAGCGGATTACTGCGGTCGTCCCATATTTCGGCTATGCCAGGCAGGATCGCAAGCCGGGCCCGCGCACGCCGATCTCGGCAAAGCTGGTCGCCAACCTGATGACCCAGGCCGGGGCGGACCGTGTTTTGTCCGTGGATCTGCATGCGGGCCAGATTCAGGGCTTCTTCGATATTCCGACCGACAATCTTTATGCTGCGCCGGTCATGGCTGCTGACGTCCTGACGCGCTACGGCGGACAGGAACTGACGGTCGTATCGCCTGATGTTGGCGGCGTGGTTCGCGCGCGCGCACTTGCCAAACGGCTCGACAATGCGCCGCTGGCTATCGTCGATAAGCGGCGCGACAAGCCCGGACAGTCCGAAGTCATGAATATTATCGGCGATGTAAGTGGGCGGGCTTGCATCCTGATCGACGATATCGTCGATTCAGGTGGCACCTTGTGCAACGCGGCGCAGGCGTTGCTTGACCAAGGGGCAGCCAGCGTAGCGGCCTATATCACGCATGGGGTGCTGTCGGGCGGCGCTGTTGCTCGGGTCGATAGCTCCGCTCTCAAGGAGCTCGTCATCACCGATTCGATACTGGCTACTGAGGCTACGGACGCATCGAACAAGATACGTGTCCTGACCATCGCTCCCTTGCTGGGTGAAGCCGTCCGCCGGATCGCTGACGAAAGTTCCGTCTCAAGCCTGTTCGACTGATGAACCTTAGAGCGGATATTGCCGTTGCCGAGCGTCTTGCCGATGCTGCGGGGGAGGCGATTCGTCCACATTTCCGGTCCGGCATTTCATCGGAGCGCAAGGATGATGCGTCTCCGGTCACGGCAGCGGATCGGGCAGCCGAAGAAGCCATGCGCCGTATCCTCAAGGCAGAGTATCCGCGCGATACGATCATTGGCGAGGAATTCGGGACCGAGGAAGGCGATTCGGGCCGGACCTGGGTGCTCGACCCCATCGACGGCACGGTTTCCTTTCTGGGCGGGAGGCCCATCTTCGGCACGCTGGTTGCGCTGTTGGTTGAAGGATTTCCCGTCCTTGGCGTGATCGACCAGCCGATTCTGGGCGAGCGTTGGCTGGGTGCCAGCGGCAGGCCTACGCTGTTCAACGGATCTGAAGTGCGAAGCCGGAACTGTCGGCAATTGTCAGACGCGATGCTGGCAACAACCGGCCCGCATTATTTTGACGATCACGAGGGCAGCCATTTCATGGCGCTTGCTGCCCGAACCGATCATCGCCGCATGATGATGGGCGGCGATTGCTACAACTACGGCCTGCTTGCATCAGGCCATGTCGATATTGTCTGCGAGGCGGGGCTCAAGATTCACGATTGGGCGGCGCTTGTCCCGGTGGTGGAAGGCGCGGGCGGCACGATGTGTGACTGGAACGGCGAACCGCTTCACGCAGCCTCGTCCGGCGATGTGCTGGCGCTGGGCGATCCGGCGCGGCTTGAGGATGTCATCGAGGCGCTGGCCTGCAACCACTGAGTGCCTGGCTCGAAATTCGGTCCCGGCCCCTCTCGCGAATCTCTGTCATCGGCGGAGATTCGGATCAGATACTAACGCCTCAGCCAGCGATCCTGTCAAAGTCGGCCATTTTGATCGGCCCACCAGTTGAAGCCATGATCTTCGCCATCACATCCTTGGGCAATTGCGATCCCGCTTCCTTGCGCGAGGCTTGGTCTTCCCAGAATTCCAGGAACAGGAAGCGATGCGGCTCCTTACTATCCTGCAGAACCATGGCTCCTTGTGATCCTGCGATTGTCTTTACCGCCTCGGCCAGAGCTTCAAGCGCTGAACCAAGGGCCCCTTCCTTGCCGGCATGCGATGTCAGATCATAGCTGTGAACGATTGCCATGGGTGCTTCCTTCTTTAGCATTGTCGTTCCTGTCTTGGCAGAGGCCGGGCGGGCAGGAAAGGCATGCGCTTTTTCTTTTGTGGAACCCTGATCGCCGGAAGCGAAAATAATGTCGCTGCGGCGATCCACGCGAAGCTATGCTCTATGGGCGCGGCAAGCATACGCGGGCGGATTTCCGGTGGAGATTTCGGGACGTGGCTTGTGCAAAGTGGCGCGCGGGCATTTCGCGGTTAAGCTCTGTTGCGCAAGACACTTGCCTTTGTTGTCACTTGGCCGTAAGTGCGCGCGCTTCAACGACGCGGAATTAAGTGACCGGCCTGGCGACAAGGGCTGCCAGGGTCGGTCGAACGTGTCCCTGACTTAAGGAGACGAAAATGCCCAAACTGAAGACGAAAAGCGGCGTAAAGAAGCGCTTCAAGCTTACCGCGACCGGCAAGATAAAGCATGGCGCCGTTGGCAAACGCCACCGGCTTATGAGCCATAATGCCAAGTACATCCGCCAGCATCGCGGCACCGACGTCATTTCCGACGCGGATGCCCGGACGATCAAGAAATGGGCGCCTTACGGCCTCAACTGATTTTTGCTGAATTAGGAGTACCTACCCATGACACGCATTAAACGCGGCGTTACCACGCGCGCCAAGCATAAGCGGCTTCTGGACAAGGCAAAAGGCTATCGCGGTCGCCGCAAGAATACCATTCGCGTTGCTCGCCAGGCAGTCGAAAAGGCCGGCCAATACGCTTATCGCGACCGCAAGGTAAACAAGCGCAACTTTCGTGCTTTGTGGATCCAGCGCATCAATGCCGCGGTCCGCGCCGAAGGGCTCACATATTCGCAGTTCATGCACGGCGTGAAGCTGGCCGGCATTGAACTTGATCGCAAGACGATGGCCGATCTTGCCATGAATGAGGCAGCTGTATTCGCCAGCGTGATCGAGCAGGCGAAGAAGTCACTGCCGTAACGCAGCTGATTCGGACGTCTGATTGTCCTGACAGATAGGTGGGGCGCGTATCGTATCTCGGTGCGCGCCCCATTCATTTGTAATGCAGGGAAGTAGCGCGTAACCCCCCTGCATAAGCACATGAAAAAACTAAGAATTATGAACTGGTCACAGAGTTCATCACACGGCTTTTTGCCGACTGCGCCGTTTTCAAGATATTCTTTTTTGCTTTGTCCTGACCAGCCGCAATTCGTCCGGGAGTTCCGGCAATTTACCGGGATGTCACCGAGCGAATATGCACGGTTTGACAGGCCCATGAAGGATCCGGGAACGTCACACTCCCTGCGTTACTGGCGCGAGATCAACTGGCTTGATGAGGCCATATGAAGTTCTGGTCGAACCGGTCCGAGCATCTTGCCAAGCCAGCTTGCGCAAGTACCCTGATTGCGGTGAATTCTACGGTCTGTATCGCATGGCATATTGGCTGCATGTAATTATCTGTGATAACGGAAATTCATGGAAGATACCGAGCATGGTAATGCAGGAATGCAGGTTAGATACTTCGATGTTCCGCAGGAGCTGGACGATTTCTTTCGTAGCTTTGTCCTGCTTGATGTCTCTATTCCTGACGGAGAAGTAATCTCCGATCTGATGCTCCCGCTCTGGGGGAATCTGTCATGGCGTGATCGGACGAATATCAACATTCGCTATCAGTCGGGCGAGACCATAAATGCTGGATTGACCGGGCTGATCGGTCCGCATGATCATGCGGTACAGGCGATCGTGGGCCCCGTGCGGCAATGGACCGCCGTTTTGAAGCCGGGGGCATGGGCGAGATGCATCGATGCTCCTGCTCGCTCATACACCAATCGGATTGCTCCCATCATAGACGATAGCGCGTTCAGCGCCTTCCATGGGCTGGACAGGACGCTTTTTTCGGGCGAGCCCGATGACGATGCAGAGTTTGAGCGAATTAAAGATGTCCTGATGCCACTGGCGAATCTGCCGCCCAGGAAGATTGAAAACTGGGTTGGGAAGATCATGGCTGCTGTTTCGGATGGGGATATTACAAGGGTAAGCACATTGGCAGACAGCTTGGGCATCTCGCGCCGCACGCTCGAAAGGATATGCGACGATGTGTTTGGGCTCCCGCCAAAGACCTTGCTGTTGAGGCAGCGCTTCTTGCGCAGCGTAGGGCACCATATGATCAAGTCTGATCGGCCCTGGATCGATTCACTTGACCAATCGTACCACGACCAGGCGCAGTTTGTGCGTGAGTTCCGGCGGATCATGGGGGTAACGCCGAGTGAACTCGCGCGGATGGACAGGCCGCTTCAATCTCCCTTCCTGATCGAGAACGTGCGTGCATGGCAGGAAATCGAAGAGCGCTCCGATCAGCGAGCCAGCTAGTGCGCCGAGGATATGCAGGGTTGATTGCGATTTGTGTCGATCACCCCTAATGAGCGGCCCGAGATCAAATCTGGCAGGGCGAACAACCAAGTGGACTACGCAGCAATCGAGCAAGAGGCGCTTTCTCGAATCGAAGGCGCCGGTGATCCAGAAGCGCTCGAAGGCTTGCGCGTAGAATTTCTCGGGAAGCAGGGCTCGATTTCCGGCCTGCTGAAAACGCTTGGCAAGATGACCCCGGAAGAACGGCAGCAAACCGGGCCGAAGATCCATGGCCTGCGTGAAATGGTGACCGGGGCGCTGGCATCGCGAAAAACGGCGCTTGAGGCGGCCGCGCTGGAGCTTCGCCTCGCGTCGGAAACTATCGATCTTTCGCTCCCGGCTCCTGATGTGCCGACGGGTTCGGTCCATCCGGTCAGTCAGGTCATGGACGAGTTGGCAGAGATTTTTGCCGACCTTGGATTTGCAGTGGCTTCAGGGCCGGAGATTGAGGACGACTGGCATAATTTCACCGCGCTCAACATGCCGGAAAGTCACCCCGCGCGGGCCATGCACGATACGTTCTATTTCCCCGATGATGCGCCGAACGGCGGACGCATGCTGCTCAGGACGCATACCAGTCCGGTTCAGGTGCGCACCATGCTGGCGCAGGGCGCGCCTTTGCGCATTATTGCCCCGGGGCGCGTCTATCGTAGTGACAGCGATGCCACTCACACGCCGATGTTCCATCAGGTCGAGGGACTGGTGATCGACCGGGATATCCATCTGGGCCATCTGAAATGGACGCTTGAAACGTTCCTGAAAGCCTTTTTCGAGCGCGAGGATATCGTCCTTCGGCTGCGTCCGTCCTATTTCCCGTTCACTGAGCCTTCGGTCGAGGTTGATGTCGGTTTCGCCGTAGAGAAGGGCAGACGCGTTCTGGGCGGCAGCGGGGATGATCCGGGCCATGCCTGGATGGAGATGTTGGGCAGCGGCATGGTCAATCGCCGGGTTCTCGAGATGTCAGGTCTCGATCCAGATGAATGGCAGGGCTTTGCCTTCGGTGTCGGTGTCGACCGGCTCGCCATGCTCAAATATGGCATGGATGATCTGCGCCCCTTTTTCGACGGCGATTTGCGCTGGCTGCGGCACTACGGATTTTCGAGTTTCGACCAGCCGACGCTTTCGGGCGGTGTCGGAGCACGCGCATGAAGTTCTCGCTCGAATGGCTGAACCACTTTCTGGAAACTGACGCCGAGGTTGCGCAAGTTGCAGCCGCGCTCAATGCGATCGGTTTTGAGGTTGAAGGGATCGAAGATCCTGCGCAATTGCTGGATGGATTCTGTGTTGCGCAAGTTCTCACGGCAGCGCCGCATCCCAATGCCGACAAGCTGCAAGTCCTCACCGTGGATGCGGGCATGGATGGACCTTTGCAGGTCGTTTGCGGCGCTCCGAATGCTCGAGCGGGAATGAAAGGCGTGCTCGGTCTGTCGGGCGCGGTGGTTCCTTCCAACGGGATGCAGCTGAAAAAGGCCGAGCTGCGCGGTGTCGAATCGAATGGCATGATGTGTTCAGCGCCTGAGCTGGAACTTGGCGAAGATCACGACGGCATTATCGAGCTGGCGGCTGATGCCCCTGTCGGAACGCCTTTTGCCGAATTTTATGGTGCTTCGCCGGTCATCGACATTTCGGTCAACCCCAACCGGCCTGATTGCATGGGCGTGCTGGGTATTGCCCGAGATCTGGCGGCGGCTGGTCTGGGCCGCTTCAAGCCGGCCGAAGTATCGCAGATCGGGGGCAGTTTCCCATGTCCGGTCGAAATCCGCAGCGATGATCCCGATGGCTGC
>JAHRVR010000028.1 GCA_019090585.1 Sphingomonadaceae bacterium | reverse complement strand
GTGCCACTCAAGTTTTCGAGCGGCAACATTTCGCAAACCATCTATCTATGCCTGGCCATGGGCTACGTCATGCTTTTCGCAACGGTAGCAAGCCGGCAGCCGGGGGCAATTCACCGCTTATTGATTATTGCCGCAATCACAAATCTTGTAGTTTCCATCGCGAGCATTGTTTCGCATGAGCTGATCGCGCCCTTTCAAACGGCAGATTACAGGGTTTTCGAAGACGCCCAGATATCCCGGCTCATACGCTTGACCGGAACCTTTCCAGAAGCCTCGATGTATGCAGAATTTACTGCCCCCATCGGAGCCTACCTCGTCGGGCATTACTTCGCATCAGGCCGGGCCTTGAGCCTTGGCCTGGGCCTGGCCACGCTAGCCCTGGCAATTCTGTCCTTGAGTTCAACGGGAATTATTGCCGTCTCTGCGCTTGCCGGTTTTTCACTACTCTATGCCATTTGGCGTAAATCCGGCGCCAGCAGGATATTTGTCATATCTTTCATTTCGGTCAGCGCAGCGGCGGCTCTCGTGATTGTCATCCCAGGCACACTGAACGAAGTTATCAACACTCTCATATTCGAGAAATTGACCAGCCAATCTGGACTTGAACGTAGCGAGTGGGCCGAGCGTGGCTTCCAGGTATTCATCGATACCTATTTCCTCGGCGCGGGAACCGGCTCGGTGCGCTCCAACGGCCTGTTGTTCGTGCTGCTCGCCAATCTTGGGTTGATCGGAACATTGCTTGTTGGCGCCCTCTTGTGGCGCGCGCTGAGGCGACCGTCAGAGAATGCCATGCTGCTGGGCGCAGCCTTTGCCCTCGTCACGTTACTGGCCGCGAAGATGGCCAGCCAGACCACCGTCGCCCCGGGGCTGCTTTTCGCCATGTTGGCAGGGGCAAGATTACCCGTGCAACGCAAAATCGCGCGAGGGGAAACACGTTCGCCCAGAAACACAGGAAATGGGCCGGTGGCAAACGGGGCCTGAAACAGCTGGCCAGGGAAGAGTATCCAGCCGCCTGAGGCGCATCGACATAGTTGGACGGTCTAACGCAGGCGCTGCAAAATGCCGGCAATCGCCTCTCTTACAGAAACATGGCGAAGCGCCGCTATGCCCGTTGAAATGCCCAGCCGGCTGCGGATAACAAGCATCGCGGTGCAATTCTGAAGCCAGGCGACAAGAGCAAAGGCAATGCACACGCCGGTCACGCCAACCCGGTGTGCCAGGACCCAGGACATAGTGGCCATCAGAGATGCGCAAACGATTGCAATCACGCCGCTAATGCGTTCGTTTCCTGTCATGTTAAGGATCGAAGAAGTCGGGCCCGTCACTGCCCAGGACATCAATCCTGTCAACAAGATCAGCAACAAGGGATAAGCTTCGGCGTAGTCCGACCCGAACAGCAGGAGCACGGGATATCCCACCACCGCAGCCCCAAGGCACCCCATGCTTGCCGTCAGAAAGATAAGAAGGCTGGCGTTTGCCGCGGCCATCTGGAGTGATTCATCGTGATCCTCGCTGGCAGCCCGCGCAATATGGGGATCGCCCGCCACGAATATCGATTCAATCGCAAAGCGAGGCAACGCGGCGACACGGTCGGCAACCAGGAAAATGGCCGCCGCCTTCATTCCCAGTACTGACCCGGCAACGATGCCGCCAATCCTTGGAGCAAGCATATGCCCCAGCTCCACCGGCCAGACGCCCGCTGCCATTTTGAGATGTTTCGCCATCGCGCCAAGATCGAGGCGCATCGTGACGCCTGCCTGGCGAAGCTTCCAGATCTCATAAACAAGCGCCGCGACAAGCCCCGCTATGATCGCAAGAAAAGCAGTCGTCGTGTCAGCCAGGCTTGCAAAGGCCGCAGCCAGCAAGATCAGAAGCGGCACAACAGGGCGGATAGCATTAAAACCGACAAGCGCGCTGACGATGTTGCCGGTGCTGCGCAGCAATGCCTGATTTACAGCCATCCACGCACTCGCAAGCAAGGCGGGAATTATCAGCAGCAACAGCTGAAAGGGCAATTCATCTGGAAGAAGGCCCTGCTGCCACCCGGCAAGAAGACCGATCGAGACGATCAGGACTCCGCCGGTGGAAACAATGTAAGCCTGATTGGTCAATCGCGAGAAATCGGCAAGGCCGCCGCGATCCCAATAGGCCGAACCAAACCGAACAATTGCCGTTCCCAACCCGACAGTGGCCAGAGCAATGAGGACGGGCAGAAAGTTGAGGACATACATCACCGACCCGAACTCTGCCTGTGGCAGCGACCGGGCGAGAATAATCGTAAAGATCAGCCACAGCGCGGTGCCCGCTATGCGCAGCGCAAGTGCCAGGAGCGAGTCCCTCAGCATGCCATTGTTCCGGCAACCAAGATCGAACAGTCCATTCGACTTGCACTCTTGGTCATGGTGCTTCCAGCCCAAGCGTATCGACAAGTTCGCGCGCCGCCCTGGACCACTCAAATTGACCCGCACGAACAAGGCCCTTCGACTTCAGACCAGACCTCAGATCGGCCGATAAGGTGACCTGTTCCATCGCCGCAGCCCATTGGGATGCATCGCGGGGATCGGCATAAAGCGCCGCATCTCCGCAAACTTCCGGAACGGCGCCTCCAGTCGTGGCGATCACGGGACAGCCGCATCGCATCGCCTCGACAGGCGGCAATCCGAAACCCTCGGTGATTGATGGAAAGACGAGCGCAAGAGCGTTCGTATAGAGCGCCTTCAGCTCCTCGTCCGAAACCCGCCCAATGAAGCGCCCATGCTTCTCATCGAGAGAGAGGCCCGCCCCGGAAAAGACTTTCGCGTTGCCGCCGCCAGCTATGATCAGCGGAGGTATATCTTCTCCGATCATCTGCCTGGCTTCAATGACTGTCTTGATGTTCTTGTGGCGAGCCACGCTGCCAAGGGCAAAGAAATAAGACCCGGAAGTCAGGCCGTAACGCGCCAGCACATCACTATCGGGCGAAATCCGGTCCATGTGATCGGACCCATTGTAGATGACGACCGCCTTATCCTTGGGCACGACGCCATGCGCTTCCAATCGCTCCTTTGCGAACTGCGAAACGGTAAGCACATGGCGGGACCTGCGCGAAATAATCGGCAAGAGCACGCGATAAGCAGCCACAAAGCTGCGCGAAAATGTTTCCGGCACATCCCAGACTTGCGCATCGTGGATCATCACCGCTTGCTTGCGGCGCGCAATGGGCGCTGAACTGCAGAAATTCAAAAGCGTGCCGCGACCTGCAAAAATGGGCAGGGCGATCTGCTCCCACAAATGGCCTTTCAAGCCGCGTGGCCCAACCCCGCGTATCGGGAAGGGCAGCTCTGCAGAAGAGTCGTTGCCATGCCGCCAAATTCGCGCCCCGGCGGGAAGCAGGATTTCGGTTTCGCGGGTCCCCCATTCCACGTGCTCGCCAAGCGCCTTGAGGATTTCAAACGCGCATCGGTCTACTCCGGTCGGCGATCGTGTAAGAAACCTCCCGTTGATCGATATGTCCGACGTTTCCCTAGCCCGCAATTTGCCACACACTCCCCGAGTTTCAGGAACACTTAGAGGCGCACAGGCCCCGAATGCCAGCGCAATTTTCCAGTATCGCCGCCACCGGAACCAAAAAAATGGGTGCAACAAGAAACCGATATGGCTCTATGGCCTATTGGCCCTATAAGCCTCGGGAATAATTCGGCAGCAAAGATGATCAAAGCTCTAGCTACAATCCCCCCACAGACCTTCAGCCGCATTGGGCGCATGGCCACCACCGACCGGCCCTGTCCGGGCGCGCGGAAAGTGCCTTGGAAAAGTGTAAGTTTCTGATTGGGCATGGATATTGGATATTCAATCGCCGGCCTGATCGTAGGGCTGCTCGTGGGTCTGACAGGGGTTGGCGGCGGCTCACTCATGGCCCCGATCCTGATCGTCCTGTTCGGCTTCAACCCGATGGTCGCGGTCGGCACTGACCTGTGGTTCGCGGCGCTGACAAAATCTGTCGGGGGGACGATCCATCGCCGCTTCGGCTCACCCGACTGGCAAATCATCAAAAGGCTGGCCGCCGCAAGCATCCCGGCTGCCATTGCCACGCTAATCTGGCTCAATTTCGCCTATGAAGGCCAATTGGAAGCAGGGGCGCTGCTAAATCTGCTGGGCGGCGCGCTGCTTCTTTCGGCGATCATTCTGCCGATCAAGGGCACAATAACCCGGCCAATGGCAAGATTGCGCGCCACCGCTGGTCCAAGGGTCGAAACCTTTCAGTTCATCGTCACAATCGTGGCCGGACTATTGATCGGCTGTCTCGTCGCGCTGACATCGGTTGGAGCAGGCGCGCTTGTCGCGGTCATACTCATGGTCATCTACCCATTCCGGCTTGAGACCAAATCGCTTGTCGGCACGGACATCATCCACGCCGTTCCATTGGCCTTCGTCGCCGCTATCGGTCATTCCTGGCTGGGTAATGTCGATTGGTCGCTGCTGCTATGCCTGCTGGCTGGGTCCATTCCTGGGATCATCGCCGGCTCACTGCTGGCAGGGAAGGTAAACGATACCGTGGTCCGCATGGCCCTGGCCGTCATGCTGGCGATTTCCGGCATCAAACTGCTGACGATGTAAACCGCGTAATTGCATGAGCGCCTGATCCGCAACCCCGTCGATGACAGAGGTGCAGGTGTGCGGCGCCATGCTCTAAGCCATAGCGCCGTCCAGCAAGATCAGTTTGGCAACATAAGGCTAAGCTGCGAAATCGAGCCACGCCCGCGCGGTGCCGTAAGCCAGAAGCGCTGCGCAGCACATCCAGTGGCCGGGATATTGAGCGTCTTCGCCCCGCGTCCAAGGATGGCCACTACGTCTGACGCGCTCCTTCCAGAGGCATCGATGCAAATCATTCCCATCCGGACCGGCAGGGACACCGTCCCCGCTTCGCGTTGCTCGGAAAAGGATATCTCATAGGCTCCGGGAGCAAGAGCGGCCATCCTGACGGCAACGCGTGTGCTGCCCGGTTTGCGGTTGTCATAAGAAAGGTTCCAACGCCGCTTCTTGGCCTCCCGGTCGATGGCAAAACCCGCTGCGTTGACCGCGTGCCATCCGAATGGCCCGGCATTGCCGCTTTCGGCCACAGGCGTGAAAGCGAAATCGCCGGGACCGCGCAATCCCCTGGCGCAAGGCCCAGCCCATGTTGCATTGGCCGCCGCCACCGCGCCCCGGTTGAGCCACGACACCACCGTCTCACCCAGTTTCGCACAGTCGAAGGATGCGCCCGCGGCAATTGCATGCGCGGCGGTCTTGCCGTGCCCATCGAAAGGAAGGTTGCGCGCGCCCCAAACGAGATACTCGTCGCGCCAGACATCGCTTGCGCCTAACCAGCGCGCAATCTCGGCCCGCCCGGCCTCCACCATCGATGATCGGTCCAGCAAGCTGACCGTCGCTTCGGTTCTTTGCCCGATGCTCCACAATGCAAGGCTGCGCCGCGCGGCCGACGCATGATCTCCCACTTCCAGCGCGCCTTGAGCGGCAGCGGTCTGCGCCAGAGGTTCGCGCCATCCCCGGCCTGCGGAAAGCCCAAGCGCCCGGACTGCCAATTCCCTCTCCCCGTTTTTCGCCGCGGCTATCGCCAGAACACTGTGGTTTTCCGCGGGCAACGGCCGGGCAAGCAGAAGTTGACGCGCAATCGC
>JAHRVR010000027.1 GCA_019090585.1 Sphingomonadaceae bacterium | reverse complement strand
CTTTAGCTATTATGCCGCGCGTGATTATTCAAAGGCGATCCAGTCGGCGCAGCGCTTCTTGTCGATACATCCGGGCAACAAGGATGCCGCCTACGCCTACTATCTGGTGGCTCTGAGTTATTACGAGCAGATCAGCGATGTCAGCCGCGACCAGAAAGTCACGCAGCAGGCCAAACAGGCGCTTACCGAAGTTTCGCGCCGCTATCCCGATACGACTTATGCCAAGGACGCGCGCCTGAAGATCGACCTGGTGAACGATCATCTGGCCGGTAAGGAAATGACGGTCGGACGCTATTACCAGCGCAGCGGAAAATGGCTGGCGGCGACCATCCGTTTTCGCAACGTGATCGATGATTACCAGACAACCAGCCACACGCCCGAGGCGCTCTATCGACTCGTTGAAAGCTACCTTTCACTGGGCTTGGCGGAAGAAGCGCAGAAGGCTGCCTCGGTGCTGGGCAAGAACTATCCGGCCAGCGTCTGGTACGAGCGTGCCTTTGGGCTGATGAACACCCACGCACCCGGCACCAGCGCCACCTGAGTGCCGGCTGCGCAATAACTGCGGTGACGTGGTTGCGACTGGGCTGGCACCGAATTTCGAATCAGTTTGTAGGCAATACCTGATTTGCGGAGGCTGTCCGCTATCAGGTGCCGATTCGGCTGCAATCTGCCAGGTATGCAGCTTGTCAGGCCAACATGATATGCACTTAGTCCATATAAACAAATGATAATTTGTTGCTGGCCAACCGAATTCTAATGAGGTAGATAATTAACCGGGTCGCAGTTTTTTGTTCGGAACTGTCTGGATTTTAGGCAGAACCGGCTTGAAGTCGCCGCGTAGCAATGCGGGCGATTGGGATGGAAACTGCCGTGAAAGATCAGGGCCAACATACGCACCGTCACGATCCAAAAAGATCGCGGGCAAGGCTTTTTCCTGAAGAGGAATTGATGATTCTTGTTGTCCTGGCTGCCTGGCTCAACATGATTCTTGTTATTAGCTGACGTTACCTGCGTGACGCTGGCGCATCGCTGGGCTAAAAGCCGCAGTGAAGATGCTAACCCGCCTTTCCATCCGCAATATCGTCCTGATCGAAACACTGGATCTGGATTTTTCCAGCGGCCTTGGTGTGCTGACCGGAGAAACGGGCGCGGGCAAGTCTATCCTGCTTGATGCGCTGGGGCTGGTGCTGGGCAATCGTGCGGATAGCGGACTTGTTCGCGCGGGCGAGGATAAGGCCAGCGTCACTGCAACTTTTGAATTCCCGCAGCTTCCCGCAGCGATAAACAAACAGCTTGATGATGCGGATATAGAGGTTGAGCCGGGCGAGCCGCTGATCCTCAGGCGGCAGCTCAGGGCACCGCGGAATCCGGGCGAAAGTGTTGGCAGCAAGGCTTTTGTGAATGACCGGAATGTCAGCGTTGGCCTGCTGCGCGATATGGCAGCTGTTCTGGTTGAGATTCATGGCCAGCACGATGATCGCGGGCTGGTCAATGCCGCGGGACACCGCACGTTGCTTGACCGTTTTGGGGCTTCCGACGTTGCCGGAGTGCAAACAGCCTGGGCGGACTGGCGCGAATCGGCCGATGCGCTCGGGGCCGCCCGTGCCCGGGTAGAGAAGGCTTCCGAAGATCAGGAGCTGATTCTTGCCCATCTCGAAGAACTGAACGCACTTGCGCCTGAAGAGGATGAGGAAGACGGCCTCGCCGCCGCCCGCGCCGATATGCAAAAGGGCGAGCGGCTGTCCGGTGATCTGGAGGAATTGCGGCATTTATGGGCCGGTTCCGATTCGGCGCTGGCAAGCTTGCGCGCCGCGGCCCGCCGGCTGGACCGCATCGCATCCGAACATCCCTTGCTGACCGAGGCATTGGCCGCTCTCGATCGCGCCGTGATCGAGGCGAGCGAAGCGGAAGATCTGATCGAGCAGGCGGCCGAGGCGCTTACACATGATCCGCTTGAACTGGACCGGATCGAAATGCGGCTGTTTGACTTGCGCGCGTTGGCCCGCAAGCATCGCTGCGAAGTGGCGCAGCTTCCCCAGGTAATGCGAAACCTGCGCCAGCAGCTCGATTCGATCGAGCAAGGCGGAGAGGAATTGTCCGTGCTGGAACAGGCAGTTCAAAAGGCCGGGACGGTTTACCGCGACCGGGCCGAAACGCTGCACGCGACTCGGGCTGCTGCTGCCATGCGGCTGGATGATGCGGTCGCGGCGGAACTGGCACCGCTCAAGCTGGATACGGCGCGATTGCGCACCGCGGTGACCAAATTGCCCGAAGAGCGCTGGGGCGCGGGCGGGATGGATTCGGTTGAATTTGAAATATCGACCAATCCCGGCGCTCCGTTTGCCCCTCTTGCCAAGATCGCCAGTGGCGGGGAATTGTCGCGCTTTATCCTCGCGCTTAAGGTTGCGCTGGCAGAAGAGGGCGGCGCAGCGAGCATGATTTTTGACGAGATTGACCGGGGCGTGGGCGGCGCGGTGGCCAGCGCCATCGGCGAGAGGCTTTCAAGATTGGCGTCCGGCGGGCAGGTTCTGGTGGTGACGCACAGCCCTCAGGTCGCGGCGCGGGGCGGCACCCATTACATGATCGCCAAGACAAGCGAGGGAACGGTGACGAAAACTTCGGTATCCTTGTTGGACGAAGCGGCGCGCAAGGAAGAGATCGCGCGGATGCTGTCGGGCGCACAAGTCACCGATGAAGCCCGTGCGCAAGCGGGCCGGCTGCTGGAGCAGGTGTGAGCAAGGCCGACCTTACCGAAGCCGAGGCCGCCAATGAACTGATGCGGCTCGCGAGGCAGATCGCCAGGCATGATGCGCTCTATCATGCCAAGGACGCGCCGGAGATCAGCGACCAGCAATACGATGCGCTGGTGCGCCGCAATGCCGAGCTGGAAGCGGCTTTCCCCCATCTGATTCGCGAGGATAGCCCGAGTCGCAAAGTAGGGCATGAAGTTGCAGCATCGCCGCTGAGCAAGGTGACTCACGCGGTTCGGATGTTGAGCCTCGACAATGCCTTTACCGACGAGGAACTGTCCGATTTCGCAGGCCGAGTGCGGCGATTCCTGTCGCTGGCGGGGGATGAGACTGTTGCCTGTACGGCAGAGGACAAGATCGACGGGCTGTCCTGTTCTCTGCGTTACGAGGGCGGAAAGCTGGTGCGTGCGGCAACGCGCGGCGATGGGCAGGTGGGAGAGGATGTGACCCCCAACGTCGCCCATGTTGAGGGCATCCCGCAGCAATTGCAGACTGGCGGGGAAGGAGCGCCGGTCCCGGACGTGTTTGAAATACGCGGTGAAGTCTTCATGGAAAAGGCCGCTTTTTCATCACTTAACCAGCGCCTGATGGAAGAGGCGCGGGCTGAGGCAGAGGCAAAGGGCGCTGAATTCGACGCTGCCAAGGTCCGGCAGTTTGCCAATCCGCGCAATGCCGCCGCCGGTTCGCTGCGCCAGAAGGACGCAAGCGTGACGGCGAGCCGATCCTTGCGTTTCCTTGCGCATGGCTGGGGCGCGGCGAGTGACGTGCCGCACGAGACGCAATTCGGGATGATGCAGCAGATTCTCGACTGGGGTGTGCCGGTTTCACCCGCGCTGGTGCGCTGCATGGATCTGGAGCAGATGCTGGATCACTACCGGCAGATTGCAGAGCTGCGCGCGGACTTGGCTTACGACATCGACGGTGTGGTCTATAAAGTGGACAGGCTGGACTGGCAGAAACGTCTGGGCTTTGTCGCCAAGGCGCCGCGCTGGGCCATTGCGCGCAAGTTCCCTGCAGAGCGGGCTGAGACCACGCTGGAATCCATCGATATTCAGGTTGGCCGCACTGGAAAGCTTACCCCGGTCGGGCGGCTGGCGCCGGTGCTGGTGGGCGGTGTGACGGTTACGAATGTAACCCTGCATAATCGGGACGAGATTGCGCGGCTGGGTGTCCGGCCGGGCGACAGTGTGGTGGTGCAGCGTGCGGGTGATGTTATTCCACAGGTTGTGGAAAACCTGACGGGAGCTGACGAACGGCCCGCTTTCCCATTCCCCGATCATTGTCCGGACTGTGGCAGCGAGGCCATCGCCGAAGAAGGCGAAGTCGATGTGCGCTGCACCGGCGGCTTGATCTGCCCTGCACAAAGAACAGAGCGATTACAGCATTTTGTCAGCCGTTCTGCACTTGATATCGAGGGGTTTGGTGAAAAGACGATTGCCGATTTCTTCGCGCGCGGCTGGCTCGAAAGTCCGGCTGACATCTTTCGCCTGAAGCACCACCGGGAGGAGATTCTGGCGCTGGATGGCTGGCAAGACAAGTCGGTGGATAAACTGTTGGCAGCCGTGGAAACCAAGCGGCAACCCGACGCAGCGCGAATGCTGTTCGGGCTTGGGATACGGCATGTCGGCGCGGTGACTGCGCGCGATCTGATGAAAGGGCTTGCCGATATCGCCCGCCTTCCCGGCAAGGCTGCGCAGATCCAGTCCTACCGCGCCGAAAGTCCGCGCGGTGAAGACGAATCGCAAGGCAAGTACACCGCCCGCACGGTCGAGGCGATCAAGGCCATCCTTGAAGTGCGAACGGATGGAATCGGTATTGCAGTGGGATTTGCGCTCGCCGACTTCTTTCACGAAACGCATAACAGCGATGTCTGGGATGATCTGCTGAGCGAAGTTTCGCCGCCGCCCTTTGTGGTCGAGACGATGGCTAGCGCCGTGGCGGGAAAGACGGTGGTATTTACCGGAAAGCTGGAGACGATGAGCCGCGATGAAGCCAAGGCACAGGCCGAGCGCTTGGGCGCCAAGGCGGCAGGCTCGGTCTCGGCCAAGACCGACCTTGTCGTGGCGGGGCCAGAGGCGGGCTCAAAATTGAAGAAAGCGACCGAGCTTGGCATAGAAGTCATAGACGAGGCGGCCTGGGCCGAAATTGTGAGCAAGGCGGGGTGAGTGGTGCTTGCGTGACCAAATCCTGGGAACCTTCGGTGATGGGGAACAAGATTCTGAAAGCATGTGATCCGCGTGATCGCGGTGTTCCTGTTTCGATTGTTTCTGCGGCCCACTGGGTATCGTTCCTGTAAGATCATGGAGTGACTATGCTGACTGAATTTAACGTGACGGCACTGCGCATTGCGGACAGCCTGAGGGCGCGCGGTGAGAAGATCGCGGTTGCCGATGGCGCGACAGGCGGGTTGATCGCGGCATCGCTGCTCACTGTGCCGGGCGCGCTGTCCTTTTATGTCGGGGGCGGCGTTGTCTATTCAGCGCGGGCGCGTGATGTGCTGTTCGGGCTTGAAGGCGATGCGTTTGGAAAAATGCGCTCTGCCACAACGGAATATGCAGCAGTTCAGGCCCGCGCGATCCGCGATAATTTCGGCGCGGACTGGGGTATCGCCGAATCGGGCGCGGCGGGCAGCAGCAGGCATCCAAGCGGGGTTGCCTCGGGGCGCAGCTGCTGCGCCATAGCCGGGCCGGGCGGGATCGAGGCGGTTCAGATGACCGAGACTGAAAGCGATGACCGCATCGCCAATATGCAGATATTCACGCGCCGGGCGCTCGAATTTCTGGAAGCGACTTTGGGAAAGCCCGCATAGGAGCACACGACCGGGAAGGAGCCGCACAGATGTTTCGAAATCTCGGGATCGCGATGGCCTTTATGGCCTGCGCCGCCTGTTCTCAAGACCAGAGCGCCAATCCGCTTTCCGGTGAGTCGGCGTTCGAGAATGTCGCCAATCTCGATCGGCTGCCTGCGAAGGGCGCGCTGGTAATTGCTCTGCCGGCAAAGATAGAGAGAGGCATCGGCGCGCCGCTCAGGGTTGTGGCAATGCTACCGGGTGACTAGTCCCAAAGGGACAGAATAACGCATGGAATTTCAGGGGGATGAGGTAATGACACTTGGGCTTTCGGTCGATCAGGTTTTGACCACGACGCGCACGGTGCGAAGGCGCCTCGATGTGACCAGGCCAGTGCCGCGCAAGCTATTGGAAGAATGCCTGGAAATTGCGCTGCAGGCGCCCAACGGTTCCAATTTCAATCGTTGGCACTGGATCATCGTTGACGATCCCGAAATGGTCGCCAAAGTTGGCGGGCAGTACCAGGCACAAGTGCGTTTCGATCCCAAGAACCCCGGTCCCGATCCCGACGGCCCCGAAGTGCAGGCGATGCGCAAGCGCGTCCCCGGGGGTGAGAAAATCCTGGATTCGTCTTTTGCGCTCGCGGAGAAATTCGACAAAGTGCCCGCGATCCTGATCCCACTGATGCGGGGACGGAGCGAGAACTACAACCTTTTCGAGCAGTCCTCTGCATGGGGCTCGATATACCCCGCGATCTGGAGCTTTTGCCTTGCTGCGCGCGAACGCGGGCTGGGAACGGCATGGACGACAGCATCTTGTATGCGCGAGCGTGAAATGTGCGAAGTGCTTGGCATACCGCATGAGAAGTTCACCCATATCGGCATGCTGCCGATCGGCTATTACGAGGGGACCAGCTTCAAACAGGCTTGGCGCAGGCCGGTTTCGGAAGTGCTCACTTACAACAGTTTTGGTGGCTAGTCGTCGAAATCGACCATGATCTCGCCGGAGATTTCCTCCAGCGCAGAGCGGACCGAATCAAAGGACACGGTTTCGGGCACAAGCACCTCGGCCCGTGCGCGGAACACCGTGCCGCCGAACATCGCGCCTTCTTCTGTGGCGGTTTCAAGCGAATCGATGCTGACACTGAGCCCTGCCAGCGCGGTCGAAACCTCACGCACGATGCCGGGCCGGTCCTTGCCAACCAGCTCAAAGCCGAGCTTGCGCCCTGTTTCTGCGGTATCACCGCTGGCAGGCTGAATGGTTACGGTTAGTCCGCTCGCATCCATGCGGCCAGCCGCCCGCTCAAGGACGGTCAGCTTGTCGGCTGGCAGGGCGACGAGAACCGAACCGACGTATTTGCCGCCAAGCCGTGCGAAGTGGCTTTCCAGCCAGTTGCCATTCGCATCGACAATGGCATCGGCCAGCGATTGCGTCAGGCCCGGACGGTCATCTCCCACCGCCATCATGATAACTTCCATCCGCAGCTCCCTTTCATTTCCGCAGGTGCCCAAGTTCTCCAGCGCGTTTCAGCTTTGCCAGTCTGGCTCACTGGCCCTCTGGCGGCCTCTGACGATTACGCCGGGGCGCTTGCGCAGCCATAGAATTGACCAATCACCCTCCACGCGCCTTGCCGCAAGCCGCAGTCCTGCCTTGCGACATGCGCGGCGCACCGCATCCTCCTGCGCTGTGAGGAGCCCTGACAGTAGCAGGCTGCCGCCCGCCGTCATGGCTTTGCTGAAATGCGGGGCAAGCGCAATCAGCGGGCCTGCCAGAATATTGGCAATGATCAGGTCATAGGGACCGCGCGCGTCGATTAATGGGTGATTCATTCCCTCGGCGATGGTGACGATCAGCTCGCCGCCGCGCGCACCAATCGGGATCTTGTTGAGCTGGGCATTGTCCATGGTCACCGTAGCGGCCAGCGGGTCGATATCCGAGGCCGTAGCGATTGCGTGCGGCCACAGTTTCAGCGCTGCAAAGGCCAGCAGCCCGGTGCCGGTGCCGATATCGGCGCAATTGCGCACGACGAGCCCCTGCCGCTTCATTGTGTCCAGCATGGCCAGACACCCTGCCGTCGTTTCGTGGTGGCCGGTGCCGAAGGCCTGGCTCGCGGGTATCTCGAAATTGACGATTCCCGGGTCATCACTGGCAGGATAATCGGACGTATGAACGAAAAACCGGCCCGCCGTGATCGGCTCAAGGCTTTTCTGGCTTTCGCTTATCCAGTCGATGTCTGGCAATTTCTCGATTCGCATCATCGGCGCCTTGCCGGTGAACAGCGCGGCCACGGCTCTCCTGTCCGCTGCTTTTGGCTTATGTGGGAGCCATGTCTCCAGCATCCAGTCGTTCGGCCGATCCTGATCTATCTCGCATCCCGAAAGTACGATTTCGGGGTTCCAATCGTGGGCATCCTCATGCGCGACAAGTGCCGACTCGATCATGTCACGGGGGCCCTGAACGGTTATCTTCCAGCTTTGCGCCATCGGGCTTTCATAGGCCCGGCGGCGCAAAGCGCCAACAAGCGCTTTCGTTCGACTTGCACAGCACGGCGATTTGGCTAAGGGAAGTGCGCAAGGCAGCGCCAGGGGCTGCCGCTCCGCAAGGGATTCGAAGAATGGCTCAAGCCGGGACCAGCAATCGTCCGCTATCGCCGCATCTGCAGATCTGGAAATGGGGGCCGCATATGGTGGTCTCGATCCTCCACCGCGTCACCGGGAACGGGCTTGCCGTTGGCGGGCTGGCAGTGTTGCTTTGGTGGCTTGGTGCGCTGGCAAGCGGGCCTGAGGCTTACGCGACATTTAGCGAGCACGCATCTGCCTGGTATGGCATGGTGGTGCTGGTTGGCATCAGTTGGGCATTTTTCAACCATATGGCATCTGGCATCCGCCACTTCGTGCTCGACATTGGTGCCGGCTATGAACTGGGTGCGAACCGGCTCTGGTCAATCCTGAGCCCGCTTCTGGGCGTGGCCCTCACTGCTGCCTTCTGGGCGCTGCTGCTTACCTAAGGACGATAGATATGGGCAACGGAACCTCAATCGGCCGCGTTCGCGGGCTTGGCGCTGCCAAGGAAGGTACGCATCACTGGCTGCTCCAGCGGTTTACCGCTGTGGGAAGTTTGCTGCTATTGCTGTGGCTTGGCGTATCCATCGTGCTGCTGCCGAATCTGAGTTATGGCGCGGTCACGGCCTGGATCTCGGGGCCGGTGCCGGCAACTGCCATGGCACTGCTCATCATCAGCAGCTTCTGGCACGCGCGGCTGGGCATGCAAGTGATGATCGAGGATTATGTTCACGGAGCCAACCGTTTCGGCGCCATCGTCGCGCTCAACCTGATTGCATTTGCCGGGGCCGCTTTCGGCCTTATTTGCATCATTCGCCTCGCGCTGGGAGGCGCATGAAATGGCTACTGAATCCAGCACCCAGCCTGCTTACAAGATTGTTGATCATGTTTACGACACGGTTGTTGTCGGTGCCGGTGGTTCGGGCCTTCGCGCTACGATGGGCAGCGCCGAAGCCGGGCTGAAGACGGCCTGCATCACCAAAGTGTTTCCCACCCGCTCGCATACCGTGGCGGCGCAGGGCGGCATCGCGGCGTCTCTGCAGAACAATACGCCGGATCACTGGACCTGGCACATGTATGACACGGTCAAGGGGGCCGATTGGCTGGGCGATCAGGACGCCATCGAATATCTGGTGCGCGAAGCGCCCGCCGCGGTTTACGAGCTTGAGCACGCCGGCGTGCCTTTCAGCCGGAACGAGGATGGCACGATCTATCAGCGCCCGTTTGGCGGCCACATGCAGAATATGGGCGAAGGCCCGCCGGTTCAGCGGACTTGCGCCGCAGCGGACCGTACCGGCCACGCCATGCTGCACGCGCTTTATCAGCAGAGCCTGAAATACGACGCGGATTTCTTCATCGAATATTTCGCGATCGACCTGATCATGAAGGACGGCAAATGCGTTGGCGTGATCGCGCTGTGCATGGATGACGGCACAATCCACCGCTTCCGCTCGCAGGCCGTAGTGCTCGCGACTGGTGGTTATGGCCGCAGCTATTACACGGCAACCTCTGCCCATACCTGCACCGGAGACGGCGGCGGCATGGTGCTGCGCGCGGGATTGCCGTTGCAGGATATGGAGTTCGTCCAGTTCCATCCCACCGGCATTTACGGTGCGGGCGTGCTCATCACAGAGGGTGCGCGCGGCGAGGGCGGCTACCTTACCAACTCCGAAGGCGAGCGGTTCATGGAACGCTATGCGCCCTCTGCAAAGGATTTGGCCAGCCGTGACGTGGTTTCCCGCTCAATGGCGTTGGAAATGCGTGAGGGGCGCGGTGTTGGTCCAAATGGAGATCATATTTACCTGCACCTTGATCACATCGATCCCAAGGTGCTGGCTGAGCGCCTTCCGGGCATCACCGAAAGCGGCAAGATCTTTGCCGGTGTTGATCTGACGCGGCAACCGCTGCCAGTTTGTCCGACAGTCCATTACAACATGGGCGGTATCCCGACCAACTATCACGGTGAAGTCATGACCATCGGTGCCGATGGTGATCCGGAAACTGTTGTGCCCGGCTTGTTTGCAGTGGGCGAAGCTGCTTGTGTCTCTGTCCATGGTGCCAATCGCCTTGGCTCCAACTCGCTGATCGACCTTGTCGTGTTTGGTCGCGCGACGGGGCATCGTCTCAAGGAACTGATTAAACCGGGTCAGGCGCAGGACGAATTACCCAAGGATTCGGCCGATCTGTCGCTGGGCCGCCTGGATCACTTCCGCAACGCCAACGGCGGATCGCCCACGGCAGAGATCCGACTGGATATGCAGCAGACGATGCAGGCGCATTGCGCTGTGTTCCGCAATGATGAACTGCTTTGCGAAGGCAAGGCCAAGCTGGCCACAGCTTATGACCGGATGAGGGATATCCACGTATCTGACAAAGGACTGATCTGGAATTCGGACCTGATCGAAACGATGGAGCTGGATAACCTGATCAGTCAGGCTTCGGTAACATTGCACAGCGCCCACAACCGCAAGGAAAGCCGCGGCGCCCACGCGCATGAGGATTTCCCCGATCGCAACGATGCCGAGTGGATGAAGCACACCGCCACCTGGTTCGATGGCTGGGGCGGCAAGGGCGGCGCGGTAAAGATCGACTATCGCCCGGTCCACGAATTCACGCTCACCGACGATGTCGAGTACATCAAGCCCAAGGCGCGGGTATACTGAGCATCTGAAACGATTTGAAAAAGGCCGCGCCGGGGTATGTCCGTCGCGGCCTTTTTTGTGCCGGTATCGCTCAGGTTGGCACCACCTGCTCGGTAAAGATCAGGTCCATCGCCGCACTGTCGAAGTCCTCGGCCTCGCGAATACCCAGAAACTCGCGTGCCTCCGGGACTGGCAAGTGCAGCGCATCTTCATAGCGCATTTCATAGACCGATTTTGATGCCTGCCCGACCGCGATGCCGCGCTGCATCAGCTCCAGCACCGTGGGCCATGTTTGCGGATAGTGCAGGAAGCTGCGCATCACCATGCGGTTGCCGACGAAGATATAAAGCTCGGACATCGCCTGCGCGAGTTCAGCCGAATAATGCGCAAACGGGCTGGAAAGGCGGCAGAACAACGGCAGCAGTTCGCCCAGAGAATTGAAGCCGCCGCCGGTCATCAGGTGCTCGTAATCGTGGATTTGCCCGGAGCGCATACGGATGAATTCTATGTCGTTCTTGGGATTCGTGGCTTCCCACCCCAGGCCCATCAGTAAGTTGTTATCGACGATGTAGCGGTG
>JAHRVR010000026.1 GCA_019090585.1 Sphingomonadaceae bacterium | reverse complement strand
GCGTCAGATGCGTATAAGAGACAGGTCTCAAGGCGGTTAAGCCCGATATTATCCTTGCCAGCGCCACTGCCTATGGCCGAGGAGGCCCCTTCAGCGACCGGGTCGGATTTGACGGGATTGGTCAGGTGATGTCCGGGGCCGTTTACCGCTCCGGACCGAAGGAACAGCCTTATCGTCTCATGGTCCCTTATGTCGATTTTTCGACTGCGCAAAACCTGACAATCGCCACAATGGCCGCGATCATCCATCGCAACAACACCGGTGAAGGCCAGCATGTCGAAGCATCTCTCCTGGCAAGTGCGCTTACCTCATCCTGCCCCATGCTGATCGATCAGGCCATCCTCAAGCAGGACCATGGCCGCATCGGCAATGCCGGCAGCGCTATCGGCCCCTGCGACTTGTTTAATATCGCCGGTCGTTTCATCCTGGTCCAGGTAACCGGCGACCCGATGTTCAAGCGCTGGTGCGAAGTTGTAGGGCGCGAAGACTGGGCCGATGATCCGCGTTTCGCAGGCGATGACTTGCGCGCCAAACAGCAAGACGTGCTGAATGGCCGGATGCAGGAATGGTGCGATACACAAACATTCGACGTGGCAATGGCGACTCTTGAAGAATCCAGAATCCCCGCGGCCGAGGTATTGTCACCGCAGCAAGTTCTCGACAACGAGCATATCCAGGCGATGGGCTATTTGAAGCCGATCGATTATCCCGGCCTGCCAGAGCCCGCACCGCTAATTGATACGCCATTTCGCATGTCGGCTACTCCGGGGGAGATCAAGACCCGTGCCCCGCTGCTGGGTGAACATAATGACGATGTGCTGGGCGAAGTTGGATATTCCGCAGCTGACATTGCCGGATTCAAGCAGCGCGAGGTAATCTGACCGCAAGGTACCGACTATAGCTGACTATAGCTGACGGTGAATGGGCGCGCAGTGTCAGGCGCGTTTGAAAAGCTCGGCGCGATCCGCCATGGCCTGCATGTCTTCACCGCTGAAGTCGAGGTCTGCGCCCGGCTTGCGCCGCGCCTTTTCGGCCATATCTGGCTGAAAGGTGTAGCACGTCGCACCGATCGCAAATTTTGCCCCGGACATTCCGGCGGGCATCGAGATCGAACGTCCGCCGGAAATCATCGTCGCCCAGCGCAGGATGCGTGCAGCCTCTTCAAGATCGTCGTCAAGGCTCGCCAGCCACTCGCCAATCTCGAGGATACCTTTCCCCTCGATTTCCTGTGGGACAACGAACTTTCCATCCTGGAGCAGCCAGTCGAGCAACACTTCACCGTTGCGATAGAGCCGCGAGGCGCTCCTGCCCTCCTCGGTGGGATCGCTGATCGCGATGTCATAGACCGCACGCTCGCTCATGGCGGCATGTAAAGCGCAGAACGTCGCGAGATCGTATAAGTGCGTGCAGTTCAGGGGCTTGTCCGTGCGGAACGACGGATCATCCAGCGGCTTGCCCAGGAACGTCTTCTCAAGCTGCGCCATCGCCCCTTCGCAGGTGGTCCAGGGCGATCGCTTCATTTCGCTCTCGATGCCGGTGATATTGCCGCCGTCGTGAAACAGCGTCACCACCATGCGGTGGAAATCATCTTCCAGTTCGGCCTGCACGCTGCTCGCCCCCGGATCGATGACGATGCGGCGGCGATAGCCAGAGAGGCTGTCGGGATCGAGAAGACTACTCATGACAGAACCTGTTGCAGCAGATGTTCAGCCTTGCAATGGACCCCGGCAGTTTGCGTCAATCGAAGCCAAGATCCTTGAATATCTTGTTGAGCTTCTTCCAGACCGACTTGTTGTCGCCCGCCTTGTCGCGCTCCTTGAGGAAATTGAACTCATCTTCCCGCCACACAATGTTGGTGAAGAGCGGATGGCCGATGCTGGCAAAGTTCTGGAACGCGGCCATGCCAAGGCCGTGCAGGTACTGGTGCATGGCCCGCTTACCCAGCATCAGCCCATCGCTTGCGAGCGCAGCGACAGCGCGGGCAAAGCGCATCGATTCGTCATGGAGTTGTTCAGCGGGAACAACCGAATTGGCAATGCCCCAGTCTTTAAGCTCACCGGGCGTGACCGAACGGCCGGTCAGCAGAACTTCCATTCCGCGGTTGAGGCCCATCTTGAGCAAGGCCATCGGCATCTGGCCGTCGAATCCCGCAAAACCAATGCGCGACTGGCGCCGGGCGAACCGGGCATCCTGTGTCGTCACCAGCATGTCGCAGGCAAGCGCCAAGGAAAACCCGAGGCCCATGACGTTACCCTGGCAAGCCGCAATCGTAACCTTGTCGCCCCAGATCATACCGCGTTGAAGCGTATCGTATGTCTTGCGCATATTGCGCATACGAACGGACTGCGGCACGCGCGCGCCTTTCTTTAGGCCGAAGCTTTCGATGGGTGTCTTGCGAGTGTCCTCTCCGGAACAGAAATCGGGGCCATTGCCCCTGATGACGATGACCTTCACATTGTCGTCGTCCTGCGCTCGTTCGAGTTGGTCATGCAGCAAATCGTTCATGCCTGGAATGGCAATGGCGTTGCGCCGGTCTACGCGGTTGAGCGTGATCAGACAGATATGGTCTTCCACAACTTCGTATAGCACCGAGCCCGAAAGGTCCTCATGGGCATAGTCGGCGCCGACCTTCAGCTTATCATCGCTCATGTGGTAAATCCCGCGCGGAAATTCTTTGTGCAAATATCTAACTGATTGGCGGCTTCGGCTATTCTTGATAGCGCGGCGATTGTCAATTACGATCCCCGCGGCAGTGCATGCAAGTTTTGGTGGGACGTGCGGTTTCAATGCGATTCCCGATTGCGCCGGCACCCCTAAAGGTTGGATGATTGCCCTTCCTCTGAAACAAGGCCACGATCGGCATTGACGTCGTCTGGTCCAGCGCACAGCGTTTGTTTCTGCGAATTTGATTTTGGGAGAATTGACGTGTCAGAAAGTGCCGTTCTTGAGAAATTTCCTGAGAAACTGGACAGTGTCGCTGTCGACCCGGGGCTTGGCTATGCGGTTTTCGATGCCGACAACCACTATTATGAGGCGGAAGACGCGCTCACGCGGCACCTGCCGAAGGAATGGAAGCGCCGTGGCCCGAAATGGATTGATATGAACGGCCGCAAACGGCTGATGCTGGGGGACAAGCTTTATCAGTTCATCCCCAATCCGACATTCGATCCTGTCGCAAAACCCGGCTGCCTCCACGATTACTTCGCAGCAAAGACGGTTGGCGTCGAATTTAGCGCCGCCATGGGCGATCTTGAGCCGATCCGCCCCGCATATCGCGACCGGGATCAGCGCTTGAAAGTCATGGATGAACAGGGAGTGGGCGCAACCTGGCTTTTCCCAACCCTCGCCGTCACTGTGGAAGTTCCGATGCAGCCAGATATCCCGGCTGCGCTCGCCACCATGCGCGCTTTCAACCGCTGGCTGCTGGAGGACTGGGGCTTTGCATACAAGGACCGTCTCTTCGGCGCGCCGATCATTTCACTGTCCGATCCGCAATGGGCGGTTGAGGAAGTGGAATGGTGCATCGCGCAAGGGGCCAAGCTGATCTCCATTCGCAATGGCCCGGTTTATACGGAGACGGGAACCACCTCACCAGGCGCGAGCGAGTATGATCCCTTCTGGGCCAGATGCGAGGAAGCAAACCTGATCATCGCTCCACATGCCGGCAATGACGGTTATTCCTTTCTTGGCGATATGTGGGAGCCTTGGGGGTATCATGGCGCGTTCGCGAACTCGCCAATGCACAAAGTCGTCACCTCGCAGCGCTCCGTGCCAGACTTCTTCGGGGCTCTGGTTTGCCACAAGGTGTTTGAACGTTTCCCGCGCTTGCGTGTCGCATCAGTCGAGAACGGCGCTTCGTGGATCAAGCCCTTGCTGATACGACTGTGGCGTGGCCACGCGCAAACCAAGGGCTATTACAAAACGAACCCGGTCGATCAGTTCCAGGAGCATATCTGGGTCACGCCGTTCTGGGAGGACAACGTCGAAGATCTGGTCAAGGATGTTCCCATTGAACGCATCATTTTCGGCAGCGACTGGCCCCATATGGAAGGGGTCGTAAAACCGCTCGACTTCCTCGCCAGCCTCTCTAGCCTGAACGAAGCGGACACCCGCAAAGTGATGCGCGACAATGTCGCGGAACTGACAGCGACGGCCAACGCATGAGTGCCGCAAAGACTGAAAGTGCAAGCGGTATGTCCGAGGTTCTGAGCGAGATCGTCGATGGCGTGGGTATTGTTACGCTCAACCGCCCCGAAAAGCTTAATGCCTGGACCCCGACAATGCGGTTGCAGTATTTTGATGCACTCGACCGTTTTTCTCTGGACGATGGCGTGCGCGCCATTCTGGTCAGGGGAGCAGGCCGGGCGTTCTGCGCTGGAGCGGATTTGTCGATGATAAAAGCGCCCACGGCCGAAAGCGAAGCTTTGCGCGAGAGCGATGCGCGCGAATACTGGTTCCCACTGTCGATAGGCAAACCGATTGTCGCCGCCATTCATGGCCCTTGTCTTGGCATCGGGCTGCAACAGGCGATGTTTTGCGACATCCGCTTTGCTACGCCTGATGCAAAGATCGGCGCGCCATATGTGCGGCGAGGCATCGTCGGGGAAATGGGTATCACGTGGATGCTTTCGCGGATCTGCGGGATCGGGGCCGCGAATGACATCATGCTGTCGGGTCGAACGCTTTCGGGCGATGACGCAAAAGCCATTGGCCTTGTCAACGAAGTGGCCGAAGCGGATGAGATGTTCGACCGCGCCTTTGCCTATTGCCGCGACATGGCCGAAAATTGCTCGCCTACCGCCATGCGCGTCGTCAAGCATCAACTCTACCACGATCTCATGGACGGCTTCACGCCAAGCTTTGAACGCTCCGAACGATTGCTGGACGAAATGCTTCGCGGCGAGGACGTGAAAGAGGGTATTGCTGCCATGCGCGAAAAGCGTCCGTTGCGTTTCCCACCTCTACCACACGATCTGGCAAGAATTGACGGCTGGCCATCGTGATTCCGGCTGATAGAGAGCTCAAGCCCGGCCTTTCAATCCGCCATGGCGGCCACGAACCCCCACTGCCCGAAGGCTCTCTGGCGGATATTCTGCGCAGCACAGCCGCACGCTTCGGTGATCGTCCCGCAGTTTTCGTTCCGTCCGGCGATCGCATCATAACGATTACATACGCGCAATTGCTGGAACGCTCCGAAAACGTGGCGCACTGGTTGATGACACGCTGCCAGCCGGGAGACCGGGTCGCGGTCTGGTCAAACAATGCCATAGAGTCAGTGCTGCTCCAGCATGCCTGTGCGCTGGCGGGTATGATCATCGCCCATTTCAACACCGGCTGGACCGATACTGAAGCGCGCCATGCGGCAGAAAAGATCGAACCTTCCATCGGCTTTACCGGCAAAGGCAGCAGGGGCATGGAATTCGCCCCGCGACTGGAAAAAATCGCGGATTTTCCGGTTCTGCCGCTCTCAGACATCGGCGGAATTTCAACGCAGCGCCATGAAGGCTCATTGCCAAGCCCCGGTGCCGATACGCCCTTTCTTATCCAGTTCACCAGCGGCACGACCGGCAGAGCGAAGGCCGCGCTCCTTACGCAGCTTGCAGCGATGTACGGCGGCTGGGTCAGGCCCGCAGTCTATGACGGTACGGAAACCGACGTCTGGCTTAATCCCGCGCCGTGTCACCACATTGGCGGATCCATCGCAGTGATCCTGGGCGCACTGACGACGGCAAGCTGTTTCGTCGTGCTCGAATCCTACGATCGCGATCAGATCGTCCGGCTGATGCGTGATCTGCGCCCCAGCCGCATGGGCGGAGTGCCAACGATGTGGCATGACATTCTGGCCGCGCCGGACCTGCCTTCTGACAAGGCTGTGAAGATCGTGACGTTGGGCGGCGCCATTGTTCCGCCATCACTGGTTCGGCAAGTCGGCGAATTGACAGGCGCAACTTGCGCCATCGGCTATGGACAGTCTGAGACCGGCGCCGCGACAGGAACCGTCCCGTCCGACCCAATCGAAGTGCTGTGCGAAACGATCGGCCACGCATCACCGCACATGGAAGTGATGATCGCTCATCCCGAAACCGGCCAGCCGGTGCCTTACGGCGAAGTGGGAGAGATTTGCGCGCGCGGCCCCGGCAATATGACCGGCTATTGGGGCGATGAAGCCGCAACTGCAGAAACCATCAGGCCCAGCGGTTTCCTGCGCACGGGCGACCTCGGTTCGATGGACAGTGACGGGCTGATTCGAATTGCCGGCAGGCTGCGTGAGGTTATCATTCGCGGCGGGGAAAATATCTACCCGGCAGAAGTCGAAGCCGCGCTGATGACCCACCCGGACATTGATCTGGCGGCTGCGGTAAGAGTCGAGAATGAGCGGCTCGGCCACGAGGTTGGAGCGGTAATCAAGCTGGTCAAAGGTGCCAGTCCCGACATTAAAACGTTCAAAGCCCATGCCGCAGAACAGATCGCCCATTTCAAGGTTCCGCATCATTGGCAATTCATTGATGAAATGCCGCTCACCGCCTCTGGCAAGATACGCAAGGTCGAACTGGAGAAACTGTTCGAGCAAGACACATGAAGCGGGATACAATCCCGTCCGTCCTCGCTGAAAATGCGAAGCTTGGTGACAAGACATTCCTCGTCGTCGACCGGGATCGGCTGACTTTTGCGGGCGCAGAATTGCGCTCTCGGCGCATCGCCTCTGCGCTGATCGCGGCCGGTGCAGGACGCGGTAGCCGGATCGCGATGCTGATGGGCAACAGCTCAGAATATGCCGCAGTTTTCCTTGCGATCACCCGGATCGGCGGGATCGCCCTACCGTTCAGCACGATGTCAACGCCGCACGAGATCAAAGGGCTGCTGGCAACTTCGGATTCGGAGTATCTCGTCGCTACCGAAACATATCGCGGACGCGCCTTTCGCGATGTCTTGCGTGAAGCACTGGGGCAGGATCCTGACGGGCAACTGATGATGCCCGATGTTCCCACGCTGCGCCGGATCTGGTTTGGCGCGGATACGCTTGAGGCCAATGGCTTGCTGGACGATGCAGCCGTTTCGATCGCGCAGGATCAGGTCACCGCTGCCGATACACTGATGCTGGTCCACACTTCAGGATCGACCAGCGCGCCCAAAGGCGTGATCCACACGCATGGTCAGATCATCCATAACATGCGCCAACAGAACAAGCAGCGCTGCTATGACGAGAGCAAAGCACTCTTTGCCAACTCTCCGTGGTTCTGGGTTGGCGGGCTGGCATACAGCTTCCTTGCGGCTCTGATCGCGGGCGCAAAACTCGTGTGCTCCAGCGCAAAGCCAGGCGAAATGCTTGATCTGCTCGAAGCCGAACGGCCCACCATGTGCAACGGCGTTGCCACCACTGTGCTGGCGCTTGAGCAGGACCCCAGCTTTGCAGACCGCGACTTGTCATTCATCCGTTACGGCAATCTCTATCCGATCATGCCACAAGAGGTCAGGCCGAAAGACCCGGAGCTTCGCCATAACCTGCTGGGCATGACGGAAACTGGCAGCGTGTGCCTCTACGATCCATCCGAGCAAGATCTGCCGGAAGCCAAGCGCGGTTCATTCGGCAAGCTGGTGGAAGGTCTCGAGGCACGAGTGGTCGATCCGGAAACTGGGCTGGACGGAAAAGACGGCGAAATGTGGCTGCGCGGACAAAATGTCATGCAAGGCTATTACGGGCGTGAACGGCATGAGGCCTTCGACGAAGATGGCTGGTATCATTCCGGCGACATGGTCTCCATCGACGATGACGGGGACTTTTTCTTCAAGGGCCGGAACGGCGACATCATTCGCACCTCCGGCGCGCAAGTCTCTCCGCGAGAAGTCGAAGGTGCGCTTAGCGATCTGACCAACGGGCGCGCGGCGATTGTTATCGGGGTGCCCGATGAAGCGCGCGGCCAGATCATCACCGCGATCCTGATAGGCACAGAAGCGATTGACGAGGATGAACTGCGAGCCGCGCTTCGTACGCGGCTTTCGCCTTATAAAGTCCCGCGAAAATTCCTGATCATGGAAGAACACGAATTACCGACGCTTTCGAGCGGAAAGATCGACATCAAGACCCTGGTGGAGATGGCCCGTGAACGCTGAGACAATTCCCGCGCTGCTGGAGGCCATGGCCAGCCAATACCCCCACAAGGAAGCAATCGTCGATACCAAAAGGCGCATCGACTATGCCGACCTGGAGAAGGCCAGCGCCGCCCGCGCCGCCGCACTGGTCGAAGCCGGCGTCAACAAGGGGCACCGTTTCGGTCTGGCGATGCCCAATGGCGTCGAGTGGGCAATAGAAGCCTATGCGGTCATGCGCATCGGCGCTGTGCTTGTCCCACTCAGCACCTTGCTGCGCCCGGCCGAATTGCAAAGCCAGCTAACCATTGCCGGTGTGCGGCACCTGATTTCCGCACCGGAGTTTCGCGGCCGGGATTTCCGCGCGGAAATCGCGGAGCTGGACCGTTCAACGCTGCCTTCGCTTCGTAACATCTGGTTCAGCACCGATGCCCTGCCACCAGCCGGGCAAGCTGCGCACGGCATCGCTGCTTCATTGGCAGACAGGGTTAAACCGGCAGACGAAATGGCAGTGATTTTCACCGCGGGCAGCAGCGGCGAGCCCAAAGGCGTGATCCACTCGCACGGCGACGCCATCCGCGCCAATGCGTGTGAAAATGAATCGCGCTGTATCGGACCGGATTCTCGTCTTTACGTGCCCATGCCCCTCTTTGGGATCGAAGGATTCGCTTGCGGATTAATCTCGGCGCTCAATACGGGCGCCACACTTCTGACCGAAGCCAGTTCGGAACGGGCGAGCACGCTCAGGTTCCTCTCAAAGGAACGAGCGACGCAGTTCCGTGGCTGGGCCGATCAGGCCGAGCGCAGGGCCCATGACCCCTCCTTTGCCGCCACGGATATGTCATCGCCGCCACCGGATTCCAGAGCCAGCCTGCTCGGCATGACCGAGAGCTTCGGCCCCTATTGCGGCTACCCGTCTGGTGGGCTTATGCCGCAAGACAAGCACGGCAGTTTCGGCAAGCCCTTCGAAGGCAGGCGCGTGAGGATCGCCGATCCGGACAGCGGCGCAATTCTTGGACCCGGCGAGGAAGGAGCAATCCAGCTCGGCGGCCCCAATATCCTGAAAGGTATTTGCGGGCGCGAGCGAGAGGACGTGTTCACCGCAGACGGTTGGTTTGACACAAGTGACATGGGCCATCTCGACGAGGATGGATTCCTGTTTGTCTCTGGCCGCCCTGATGAGATGGTCAAATAAGAACTCTGGAGGCCCGGTCGATTACACCCAATCCAGTTTCAGTGGCCTGAGCCCCGGAACCACCCCATTCACCCCGATACCACGCCGCGCCATCGCATCGGCGACCGAGGCAATCGGCAAAGACCGCCCGGCCCTCGCCTGCACGGTCATTGCCCGGTGAAATTGGGAGCGCGGCGCTGCGCAAAAGCCGTCATGCCTTCCTTGAAATCGCGCGACTTTGTGGCCGCATTCTGAGCCTGCGCTTCGGCTTCCAGCGATTGCTCGAAGCTCGATTCGATCGCATCACGCACCAGTTGCCGGATCAGACCCAAAGTCTTGGTTGGCATGGCGGCCAGTTTTTCCGCCACTTCCATCGCCCGCGCCATCAATTCTTCATCATCGACCACTTCGGTAACAAGATCGCAGTTGCAGGCTTTCTCCGCGCTCATCTTGCCCGTGAGCAGCGCCATTTCAAGCGCCCTTACGCGTCCTGCTGCACGCGCGACGAGCCATGTGCCGCCGACATCCGGCGTGAGGCCGAGATTGGCGAAAGTGAAGACGAAATTGGCGGAGCGGGCCGCAATGATGATGTCACCGGCAAAGGCCAGCGATGCGCCAGCCCCGGCTGCCACTCCATTGACCGCGGTAACGATGGGAACCGGCGAATCTGCAAAGGCCCGGGCCAAAGGCTTGTAGACGTCTTCCATCAGGCCAAGGAGGTCGGCTCCACCCGCGTCTGCGGCCCCTGCCAGATTGGCACCGGAACAAAAGCCGCGCCCATTTCCCGTCACGATCAGCGCGCGAGCACCGCCTTCTACTTCGCCCGCCATTACTTGCGCGATTTCAATGGCAACTTCAGGCGTAAAGGCATTGAGTTGTTCCGGACAATTGAAGATCACCTTCGAAACCGCGCCCTTGCGCTCAACGAGGACATTCCGCTTGTCCGACATTCCATCTCTCCGATTCAAAATTGTCTAACCACTACAGGCTTGTCGCACTCGACAGCTGCTGTCCATCCTGCATAATGGGTGAAATTCCAGCCGGTAAGCGCGATCCGCCGCGCCAATCCGGCCGCAATCCAGAGGAACCTCATGTCCGGTCCAGATGCCCAATCACTGCTGAAGACAGAACATGTCCGCAGGCAGGCCATTGTCGATAACGATATCAAGACACTGGAGCATATGACCGCCGATCATTTCTATTACGCCCATATCAGTGGGCTGAAAGAAAACCGCGAGGAGTTCTTCAAACGGCTTAACAGCGGCCCGCCTGTAATCACCAAAACCAGCGCCAGCGACCTCGCCGTGGAACTCAGGAAAGACTATGCCCTGCTAACCGGGCAGTCCTTCATCGCCATGGGGGAGACAATGAGCTTCGAGACCTTGTTCCTTGCAGTGTGGGAAGCAAGCGAAGATGGCTGGAAAATCACCGCTTACTCATCAACACCGCTTCTCGGAGCAACTTACGCCTGGCCATAGACCGGCCAGCTTCCGGCCAGTTTCCCGCCGGGGCGATCGGGGATGATCAGGGCATTTCCCACGGCAAGGGTGATGCGAGAATCGCAATAAACTCTCAAGATTCGCATATACTATACCGACGGGTCACACGATCATCGGTAAGCCCAGCCGCCATCGACGCTCATGGTATCACCCGTGACATAAGAGGACTCGTCCGATGTCAGGAAAAGCATGGCCTTGACCACATCTTCGGCCTTACCAAGCCGCTTGAGGGCAGGCGCTTCGGTCAGGCGATCCTTGCTGCCTTCAGCTGCAAGCAATTCAGTGACCATATCTGTTGGAATCGTGCCAGGACATACCGTGTTTACACGAACTTCCGGGCCAAGTTCTGCTGCCAGAGAATTGCTGAGCATGATCACGCCAGCCTTGGAGACCGCATAAGCCGTCGTCGTTTGCGCAGGGCGCAGCCCACCGATTGATGAGATGTTCACAATAGTGCCTTTGCCAGCCTGCCGCATCATCGGCGCAAGGGTCTTGCACATCAGCATGGTGCCGGTCAGGTTGATGTCCAGAACACGTTGCCATTCGGCCAGGCTGGTTTCGAGAAGCGGCTTCATGATCAGAATGCCGGCTGCGTTGATCAGGCCATCGACACCGCCCATCGCCTGTTCCGCTTCAGCCGCAAATCGGGCCACATCGGCCTCGTCACTGACATCGCATCCCGCGCCGAAGCACCCCAGCTTGTCAGCTGCTGCTCGCACGCCCTGCTCGTTCCTGTCGCACAAGGCGAGGCTGGCCCCTTCGCCCGCAAAAATTTCAGCTGTCGCCAACCCCATTCCGCGCGCAGCGCCAGTTATTACGATCCGCCGCCCTTCAAGACGTTTGCCCGGCTGCCCCATCACTACATCCCCCTATCAACTGTTACTTGCGCACAGCTATGCCGTTCTGCAACGCAGTGTCAAACTGTGAAACGGCACACATGCATTGCATCCAGAATTCAGTCAGAAACGGAATTCTGGATGCAAAACCTAGCGCGTGCGGGGTAGGCCCAGCTGCTTTTCGGCGATCTGGCTGCGTTGCACTTCGCTGGTGCCGCCGTAAGTCGTCGCCACATGCGAGTGGCGATAGCACTGGTTGATATATGCCGCGTCCTTGGATTCGAACGCGAGCGATTCCGGCGCGGTCAAATTGAGAAGATCGAACGAATCCCTGCGGTACGCTTCGGACGAGAACAGCTTGCTGGCTGGACCATAGGCAAAATTGGGCTTTTTCTCCGCCGAGACCCACATGATCCGCTTGCGCAGGCAATCCCCCGCCACGGCATTCGCGTTCGCGCGGGTCAGCCGCAGCTTGGTTGTCCGATCATCCATGCGCGCACGTCCATCGCGCTTGTTCTCCCGGCACATCGTTTCAGCGGCTGCGATCATGCGGCGATGATAGGCCGCAAAAGTCATGCCCTGCTCTATCTCCAGCGCAAGGGCGAGCACGTGCAGCCCGCCGTTCACTTCACCCAGACGGTATTCGTCAGGCACTATCACCCCGTCATAATAGGTGATGTTGGTCCGCTCCTCCTGAAAGGTCTTTACTTCCTGGATCGTCACTTCATCGACTTTTAGCGGGACCATGAACATTGTGATGCCCTTGTGCTTCGGAGCGTCGGGGTCTGTTCGGGTCAGCAAAAGCACATAATCGGCATGTTCAGCGCCGCTGGTGAACATCTTTTGCCCATCGATGCGCCAGTTATCGCCTTCCCGCACAGCGCGGGTCTTGGCGGCAAAGACATCTGATCCGGAACCAGGCTCACTGTAACCGAGGCTACAGATGAGCTCTCCGGAAATAATCTTCGAGAGCACATCCTTCTTGACAGTCTCGGTGCCGAACCTGTCGATCATCAGGCCGATAATATTCGATGTTCCCCGGCCGTGGCTGGACCAGTTGTAATCGTCCCAGACCTCCATCGCGGCCTCCATGGAATAAGGACCAGCATCTCGCCCACCAAGCCGTTCTGGCCAATCCGGATAAAGAACCCCGGCCTTGGCCATCTTGATGTTCACCGAAGGCACAGTCCCCTCATAGGAATAGTGGGCCTTTGACAGCTCCTCTTCAGTAAGCTGGGTCTCGAAGAACTTGCGTGTATCCGTCGCCAGTTCCTTTTCAGCCGGATCGAGCGAGAAAGTGATTCCCATCTCTCCAACGTCCGGCAGACTTGCCTGCTCTCCATCATAACGACGCCGTGCCGCCTCATCGAGCAATTGCTCCGGGTCGCCAAGCACCAACAGCCACGCCCGCGAGCGCAGATTGAACAAATGGATGTCATATTCCAGAGTCAAGCCATAGCCGCCGAAAGTATGGAGGGATTGCGCGACGGATTTCTCCGCAGTCTTGCCCGCCCACCATGTCGCGGTGGATACGCATTCCCCCGCGTCAGGGGCGTTTTGGGCAATGCTGGCAATTGCGCGCCACAGCATCAGCCGGCCAGCATCCACTTCCACGATTGCATCGGCCAGCGGATGGGATACCCCCTGATAAGTGCCGATCAGCTTACCAAACTGCACACGCTCACAGGCATATTCCGATGCAAGCCGGATTGATTCGGCAGAGAGGCCAACAAGGGCAGAGGCTATAAGCAGCTTCCATTCTTCCAATGCGGCCGCAAACAGTTGCAACGCGTCCGCACCGCTTGCGAGGACAGAGCAATTGCCCGCGGTCAGATCGATCCGGTCGATCGGCGTCGAGGCCAGCGTGCGCTCAGGCTCGTCCTTGGGCTCAGGCCGTACCAAGACGATATCGTTACCCCGCCGTGCCACGACCGCCTCCGCCACGGCCGCGCCGGGGACCAATTGCACCGGCTGCTCGGCCACATCGTGAAGCGCGATGGAAATGACCTTCTGGCCAGCGATCGCATCGCCAAGCAATTCACCTTCATCGTCTGCGCTCAGCAGGGCCAGCAAACGTGTCGCCACAATTGCCTCGGCCAGCGGCCCCGATACCAGCGCGCGGCCCGCCTGCTCCATCAACAGAGCCGCATCGAACAGACCAAGACCCAGCCCGCCAGCATCGTCGGGCACACGAAGCCCAAACGCACCCAGATCACCCAGGCCATTCCACAGGGCTTTATCGTATCCGATGGGCAAGGCCGCCCTGACGCGCTCAGTGCTGCTCTCTGCATCCAGAAAGCGTGTGAAGCTGTCCGTTATCATCTGCTGGTCTTCAGATATTTCCAGGTTCATCGCTTTTTTCATCCTCTCGATTCCGGCTGCCTTCAATAAACAAAGGGCACTCAACTTCAATATACCAAGGACACTTAGTACAAACTCAAATCGTTAGATAATGGAAGTTCGTCGTGGACCGCGAAGAATTCCCATCCTCTGCATGATGCCCTGCACCGAGCAGAGACCGGGGATCACCTAGGAACTGTTCAAATGAGATAGTTGAACTTCGAATCCAGCCATGCAACGACTATGTCAGAAAGTGCAGACAACCGGCAGCTGTGTGCCGACCTCGCGGACACATCTACCCATCGCCGGTTATCAATTGAGAGGCTTCTTTGACTCAACTGAACCAAGACGATCCCGCGGCGATCAGGCACTTGTCCGGATGGGCAGCCATCCAGCCGGACAAGCCCGCCATCATCACGGCTTTCGGCGGCGAGTCCATCACATTTGGCGAACTTGAGGACCAGGCCAACCGCGTTGCCCAGCTGTTCCGCAAGCTAGGTCTGGAACGCGGCGATACTTTCGCCCTTCTGGCTGCCAACAGTATCGAATTCATTGAGATCGGCACGGCAATGCAGCGCACGGGGCTTTACGAAGTGCCCATCGCCTCGCGTCTCAACGCCGAGGAAGCCGCCCATATCATCAATGATTGCGAAGCGCGGGTCTGCATTGTCGATGCGCAAGTAAAGCACGCCGAAACACTCGCACGCGACTTCAAGGCGCTGTGCCCGAATGTCGAACATGCGTTTTCGATGAATGGCGACCTTGCGGGAATGGATCGGTGGGAAACGGCCGTGGCGAAGATGCCCGCCGAACTGATCGATGATCCCAGTCTGGGTAACGCGATGATCTATTCCTCCGGCACAACTGGTAAGCCAAAGGGCGTGAGGCATGCCCTGCCGGATGGGGAATACGGCCAGCCGAGCCAGCATATTTCGTTGATGGTCGATTGGTACAAGATCCAGCCGGGGATGGACTTCATCATTTCCGCGCCGATGTATCACTCGGGCGCCAATTCCTTCTCGTTATCCATCCTCGCACTGGGCGGCACTGTCCTGCTCTTTGAAAAATTCGATGCCGAAAAGATGCTCCAGGTGATCGATCGCTACAAGCCGCAGGGCGGGCAATTTGTGCCGACCATGTTCACAAGAATGCTCAAGCTACCGCAAGATGTCATTGAAAAATATGATGTTTCATCGCTTGTCCTTGCCCTTCATTCCGCTGCCCCTTGTCCGGTTGATGTCAAGCGCGCCATGATCGAATGGTGGGGGCCTATTTTCCTGGACATCTACGGCGGCGCGGAAAGTGTGGGATTTTGCCAGATCGGTAGTGAGGAGTGGCTGAAGAAACCGGGATCCGTCGGCCGTCCGACTCACGGTATTCTTCATATTTGCGACGAGGAAGGCAACGATCTGCCCGTGGGCGAAAATGGAGTCATCTATTTCGAGAATCCCGACGCCGTCAGCTTCGAATATTTGAAGGACGACGAGAAAACCAAAGGCAGCCGCAATCCGCAGCGTCCCTCATGGACGACATATGGCGACATCGGACATGTCGACGAGGACGGCTATCTCTTCCTGACCGACCGCCGGTCCTTCATGATCGTGGCTGGCGGTGTGAATATCTACCCGCAGGAAGCCGAGAATGTGCTGTCGATGCACCCCAAGATTACCGATGTCGTAGTCTTTGGCGTGCCCGATCCGGACATGGGCGAGCAAGTCAAGGCTATCATCGAGCCGGCTGACTGGAACACGGCGGGACCAGAGCTGGAACGCGAACTGATCGACTACTGCAAATCAAGGCTTGCGACGCTCAAATGCCCAAAAACGATCGATTTCAACCAACAGCTTCCGCGCGACGATAACGGCAAGATTTCCAAGAAAGCCTTGCGAGACAGCTACTGGCCGAGCTAGGGATTCTCTTCTGGCCTGCTTCCTTTCCGCGCCAGGCCATGAAGCCGCACAATGCCCGAGCTGAGAGACCGCACCTTGCCCTTGACCGTTCGAGCATCTGCAAACGCCAGGCGACGATCACGCTTTCACGTGCAAGCCATCTGCCTGATCATGCCATTGTTGCTGTCGGCATGTATTTCCATGGCGCCTGCCGAGCGTGTTCCCGAAGTGGTTGCGCAGCTCCCGCAGTTCTATGATGGCCCGCAATCCTATGATGGAACGGCGGCGACCGCAGACGATTACAAACCGGCAGCGTGGTGGCGGGATTTTGAGGATCCGACTCTCAACGGGCTGATTGACGACGCCTTCAAAGGCAATCTCGACATTGCCGAAGCCGCAGCGCGAACAAGGCGAGCAAGGGCGCAAGCGCGCCTTGCCCGCTCTGCCCTGTTCCCGGCAATCGATGCCAACGCCGGAGCCAGCTATTCAGATAGCTCATTGGCTGGCAGCGCATTTGGCGGCTTGGCTGGCGGCGCAGGAATTGACCGGCTCGAGATAGAGACATATTCGGCCGGGCTTGGCGCATCCTATGAGCTTGACCTGTTCGGCCGGAACCACAGCGATCTGAAGGCCCGGCGCGCCGATGCCATTGCCGCCGGTTCAGACCTTCGTGCTGTCAGGCTCGCCACAGCGGCACAGGCCATTTCCATCTATTTCGAGATAGTCGATGCGCGCCAGCAGATAGAGCTGGCCTTGCGCAATTCGGATGTGCTGGCGGATCGCGTCAACCGCACAGAAGACCGCTATCAGCGCGGCCTCGTGCAAAGTTTCGAGCTCTATCAAGTGCGCCAGCAGCTGCGCGATGTTCAGGCGTCGTTGCCCTTGCGTGAGACTGCGCTTAACTCTGCCGAAGGAAGTCTGGCCGTGCTGCTGGGCATCTACCCGGAGCAGCTGCGCAAGAAACTGCCCGGCCCGCTCAGGCCACGGCTGACATTCGAGCCTGTCCCCCAGGGTCTTCCCTCCGCGCTTCTTTCGCAGCGGCCCGATGTTCATGCAGCCTCGCTGCGCCTCGAATCGGCACGCCATTCAATCGGTGCGCGCCGTGCAGAACGCTTCCCTTCCCTCCGCCTCGGCGGATCCATTGGTGGACAAGGCGGGACGCCTGATCAGGCGCTGTCGTTCGGCACGAATTGGGCAGCTTCGCTTGCAGGCAACATCGTGGCACCCATCATTGATGGTGGGCGCATTTCTGCCAACATCGCTGCAGCGCGGGCAACATATGATGAGCGTGCGGCGATCTATGCGCGCACCGTGCTCAATGCATTTCGCGAAGTCAGCTCCGCATCCGCAGCCTATGACAAGAACCGTCAGCGTTACGGTCTGATTATGGCCCAGCATCGGGATGCCAAAGCGTCGCTCGACTTGCAGGCACAGCGGTTTCAGTCCGGCGTCGGGAGCTATATTGCCTATCTTGATGCCCTGCTGGCCGTCCAGCGAGTCCGGTCCAGCCTTTCAGCGGCAGGCCGCGATGTTGCGCTCTCGCGCCTTGGCGTGCATCGGGCGCTTGGCGGGGACTGGGCCGAACATGACAGCGCGATACATGTGAAAATGATCAAGACCAGCGAATTGCCCAAAGCAAAGGGAGAGGCACAATGAGCCGCCAGGTCAAATTGGCCCTCGCCGTGTTGGCAGGCGCGATCCTGATCGCGGTACTGATGGTGCAGTTGCGCTCCCAACCAGAGGGTGCGCCCCGTGAAGAGCGAGCGCCCCTTGTCCAGACCGTTCCTCTGAAAACCGCAACAGAGCCGCTTGCCGTGCTGGGTTCCGGCACTGTGCAGCCAAGTGAGGAAGTCAGCGTCTCTGCGCAGATTTCCGGTCGGTTGGTCTACGTCAATCCGCAATTCCGCGAAGGCAGTCTCCTCAGATCAGGCGCAACCTTGTTTCGCATCGATCCGTCAGACTACCAGAACAGGGTTCGTTCCGCCCGGGCTGACGTGGCTGCACAGGATGTCGCGGTGCTGACGGCGCGCGAGGAAGCCCGGATCGCACAAGATGAGCTTAACCGCTTTGCCAACCGCACCGCAGGCGGCGGCCTGACCTTGCAGACAACCGGCGGCGACGATTTGGCATCCCGCATCCTGCCACCGCACAAACTGGAAGACAAGGCCGGAGCAGAAACCGGACAAAGCAAGCCTGGAGCGCCCACATCGCTTGCCACGCGCGAGCCGCAGTTGCGATCCGCAAAGGCAGCAAGGGAACGTTCCGCAGCGCAGCTGGCCGATGCCCGGCTCGCCCTTGGCAGAACCAACGTACGGGCACCATTTACCGGGCTGGTCCGCTCAGAATCGGTGGCAGTCGGAAAGCTGGTACAACCAGGCCAGGAACTCGGCTCGATCGTATCGGCCGCCACTTATGAAGTGCGAGTCGCCTTCAGCGAACGCGAAGCCGCGCTGATCCCCGGATTGCTGGGCGCAAGGACGAGCCGTATTCCAGCCTCCGTATACCTCGATTACGGAGGGCAAACCTGGCGCTGGAGCGCCCATGTCGACCGGGCCGATTCAATACTCGATCCGCGAACCCGCACAATCGACGTTTTCCTGCGGGTTCCCAATCCACTGCGCAGCGGCGTGAAGAGCGCTGGCAGTGGCACGGGCGCGGCCCCTCCCTTGCTGCTCGGCAGCTTTGTCCGTGCCGAAATACGCGGCGGCTCGAACGAACCTTTCATGCAAATACCGGTTGAAGCCTTGCGGCCCGGCAACAAGATCTGGGCCGTGCGTGACGGGCGATTGCGCATCCTGCCGGTGCGCGTGCTGCAACGAACCGACCGCGTCGCCAACATAACGACAGCCACTCTCTCCAAGGGCGGCCATGTAATTGTCAATTCGCTGCGCGCACCGGTCGATGGCATGCGCGTGCGCATTGAGAAACCCGCTGTTAAAACCGCGAAACCGGCGGGCAAGCCTGCCCGGGTAAAAACCGATGACTGACGAGGTGCCCGGCGAGGCGAGGCCAGCCAGCCCAGACGGGGCTCCGGTTCTGGACCGCTACGGCCAGGTCACCACCGAACGTGCGCGCGATCGCAAAGGCATTATTGCCTTTATGGCGCGCAACGGTGTCGCAGCGAACCTGTTGCTGATGTCCATGGTGATCGCAGGCTACTTCGCCTTCACCACGATCAGCCAGGAAGTCTTCCCGGAAGGCAGCCTCGAACGGGTTTCCGTGACCCTCGAATATCCCGGCGCGACGCCGGAAGAGGTGGAGGAATCGATCGTCCAGAAAGTGGAAGAGGCGGTCCAGTCGATTGAGGGGGTCAAGAAAGTCACAAGCGTCGCCGCGGAGGGCGCTGGAACTGTGGTTATCGAGCTTCAGTATGGCACCAGCGTCGAGCGCGCGCTGGATGACGTCAAAAGCGAGATAGACCAGATACAGACTTTTCCACTCGAAGCCGAAGAACCCAATATCCGGGAAATGACGAACCGGCAAAGCGCGATGCGGATTGCGATTTTTGGCGATGCACCTGAAGCGACACTAAAGGAAACCGCCTACCAGCTGGAAGATGCGCTCTCGGCCCTGGACGAAATCAGTTTCGTCGACACCAGCGCGATCCGCAAATACCAGATCTATATCGATGTTCCGCAGGATCGCCTGCGGGCGCTGGGCCTTTCGTTGAACGACATCTCGCAGGTGGTGGCCGCAGGAAGCCTCGACAGCCCGGCAGGCGCAATCAAGACCACAACCGAGCAAGTGCGCGTCCGCACGGTGGGGCAGAACTACAACCAGACCGATTTTGAAGACATCATAGTCGTTTCCGAAGGCGATGGAGCCACTCTGCGCATCCGCGACATTGCCAATGTCTCGGACGGTTTCGAAGACAACGACGTCATTACCCGCTTCAACGACCAGCCAGTTGCCTTTGTCGATGTCTATCGCACAAGCGACGAGCGCGTGCTCGACGTTGCCGAGGCTGCCCGAACCCACCTGACAGAGGAATTTTCAGAAACCCTGCCGCACGGGGTGCAGTACGCAATTTTCGATGACGGTTCGGATATCTTCAACCAGCGGCTCGGCCTGCTGATGAAGAATGCCCTGATCGGCCTTGTCCTGGTCCTGGCGGCCTTGACCCTGTTCCTGGACATCAGGCTGGCGGCCTTGACCGCAGTTGGCATCGCCGGAACGTTCATTGGCGCAATCTTCATCCTCGAACAGCTTGGATCGACACTGAACATGTTCTCTTTGTTCGGCTTCGTCCTGGCGCTCGGGCTTGTGGTCGACGACGCCGTGGTGGTCGGAGAAAATGTCTATGCCGAACGGGAAAGAGGCCGCAGCGGAGTTGGGGCTGCAATTGCCGGGGCGCAGCGTGTCGCGATGCCCGTCATATTTGCCGTCATCACCACAATCGTGTCCTTTTCGCCGATCTTCGCGGTCGGCGGCCTCATGGGCAAGATATTCCGAGACGTTCCGCTTGTCGTGATTGCAGTGCTTTCCCTGTCGCTGCTCGAAGCGCTGCTTATCCTGCCCTTTCACCTGAGCAGCTTGCCCGCGCATGGCACAAAGGCGAAGAACAAGGTGCTTCGAAAGCTGCACGAAGTGCAAGTGGCGTTCGACAAACACTTCCAGAGCTTCGTCGCCGGCCCACTGGACCGGATGCTCAGGTTCGCAGTGTCGATGCCTTATATGATCCTGGCCTGCGCCTCGGCCGTGCTGATCGTAACTTTCGCGACCATCCCAAGCGGTCTGATCAAGTTCGGCTTCTTTCCAGACATTGAGGCGGACAGCGTCAAGGCCCAGCTCGAAATGCCGGCGGGCACAAAGATCGAGCGCACGGAGAAAGTCGTTCAAAAGATCGAGGCGGCAGGAAAACGGGCGGTAGAGCGTCTTACCAGCGAAATTGACCCCGATGCCCCCTTCCTGGACGCCACTTACACGACCGTGGGGATGTCTGTTGCAAACACAGGGCCATTGGGCGTGAACCAGACAGTCCGGGCCAACCTGGCAAGCCTGGAACTCAAGCTCGTCAGTGCCGAGCTGCGCGATATTTCCGCAAAGCAGCTTGAGGATACCTGGCGTGAAGAACTGGGCCCGGTTCCCGAAGTGCGATCGCTCTCCATTTCGTCCTCACTCATCAGGATCGGAGATCCCGTATCCGTAAAACTTTCACACCCCAACGAGCAGGTGTTGAAAGAACTAGGACGCAAGCTCACCGAAAAGCTGGCGGCAATAGGTGGTGTCTACGATATCGAAAACGACCAGGACGCAGGTATGCAGGAGATCGAACTCCGGCTCAGACCTTCGGCCCGGACATTGGGCATTTCGCTCAGGGATGTCGCGTCACAGGTTCGCGCCGCCTTTTTCGGAGCTGAAGCCGTGCGCGTCCAGCGCGGTCGCGAGGATGTTCGCGTCTATGTCCGCCTCCCGGAAAACGAACGGGATTCGATCGCCGATGTCGAGAATTTCAGAGTCCTGACACCGGGTGGATCGGTCGCGCTCAGCGCGCTCGCTGAAGCATCCTTTTCACAGTCGCCGTCCGTCATCAGGCGGGAAGGCGGCAGGCGGATCACCACGGTATCCGCTGAAGTCGATAAGGATGTCGTTACATCGGACGAAGTCTCAGCGCTCCTGCAAGCTGAAATCATGCCGCAACTGGTGCGCGATTACCCCGATTTGCAGTTCCATTTGGGCGGAGTGCAGGAAGAACAGGAGCAAAGTTTCAGCAGGCTTGGCCCTGCTTTCCTGCTGGCAATGATTACCATCTATGCCCTGCTGGCCATACCCTTCCGGTCCTACGTCAAGCCGCTCATCATCATGGCCGCAATCCCCTTCGGAATGATCGGCGCTATCTTTGGCCACTTGTTGCTCGGCATTCCGCTCAGCATCCTGTCGATGTTCGGGATCATCGCGCTTTCAGGCGTGGTCATCAACGGTTCGCTGGTTCTGCTCGACTTTATCGACGAGAATCTGAGAAACGGCATGGAGCGTGAGGAAGCGATCATCGATGCTGCCAAGTCGCGATTCAGGCCGATCCTGCTCACCGCCCTGACGACTTTCATTGGCGTTGCCCCCATCACGTTCGAAACCAGCCTGCAGGCCCAGTTCCTGATCCCCATGTCGGCCAGCCTGGGCTTTGGCGTGCTGTTTGGCACAGTCCTGCTTCAGCTTATCGTCCCGGCCCTTTCGATCCTCCAGATGCGGGCGTCAGACCGGATTTTCGGACGGCGCGACCGGGAACCGGCATGAGTGCGTGATCCGAACTTACGGTGCTGACGTGACTTCGGATGCGCAGCACCGGCCCGCCACAGCCCTTGCCGTGGCGGGGGCTGCGTTTCCAGAAACGGCGTGACCCACCAGAATGATCGCAGGCCCATCGCCGAGCGCAGTCATGGCAGAGATCGGCAGCAAGTCGAGCCGAGTGACAAACGTCCGTTCATCCGGCAGGCTGGCATTTTCAACCAACGCTGCAGGCATGTCGCCGGGCATTCCCGCCTCGATCAATCGAGACGCGATCTCCCCGGCGGCGGACTTACCCATATAGATCGCCAGAGTTGCGTCTGGGTCTGAAAGGCGATCCCAGTCCAGGTCCAACGCTTCTCCCACCCGCGCGTGCGCAGTGACAAAAGTCAGCTTGCGAGCCATGCCGCGCAGCGTCAACGAAGCGCCAAGCGATGCAGCAGCCGCACTCGCAGCGGTAATGCCCGGGCAAATCTGCACATGAACACCCGCATGACGGCACGCTTCCAACTCCTCGGTCACGCGCCCGAAAATGGCCGGATCACCGCCTTTAAGGCGAATGACCCGCTCCCCCGAAAGCGCCGCCTCGACAATCAGCGAGTCAATGGTCTTCTGATCTTTCGAATGGCGACCGGCGCGCTTGCCGACATGGACCAACCGAGCACCCGATGAAGCAAAGCCAAGGACATCGGGACCAACCAACGCATCGTAGAAAATGACTGTGGCCTTCCCGATCAGCCGCTCGGCCTTGCGCGTCAGCAAGTCGGGATCACCCGGCCCTGCACCGACCAGCCAGACTGAACCAGTTGGAAATTCACTCATTCGGCAGCCTCCCCGACTTCGCCTAGCGTGGTTTCAAGCAGCTTGGCGATCGCTGGGCGGCAGCTTCCGCAATTGGTCCCCGCAGAGGTGCATTCGCCAATGGCAGCGACAGTTGCCGCACCGCCCAGAACGGCCTCGCGTACCGTAACCTCGCCAATGCCGTGGCAAACGCAAATGATCGCCCCCCGGTCAGGCAGGGGCGTGCTCGGCCTTGCGGCAAGAACTTCAACCGTTGATGCCTCGCTCTCTCCCAGCTGTCCGGCGATCCAGTCGCGCGGCGGCAACTCACCTGAACGTGTGATATAGAGGGCGCCAGCAAACGCTCCATCTTCGGCGCGAACGGCAATTCGCCGCATTCCGCGCTTGGTGTCGGCAGCTTCCAGTCGCTCGCCGTCCGGCAGCAACGCATCGGCATTTATCGCCCCGGCACCGGCCAGCTCGTAAAGCCAGCCCCCAGACACTTTCGAGCGAGTCCAATATACGACGCCGGAAGGTTCAACGACCTCGCGAGACACAAGGAAGGCCCGCCAGTCGGTTACGACCGGCTCGATCCGTGCGGCGGTGTTCTTGAAACCGGGCTGGCCCGAGACCGGATCGACGCCATCGCCGGGCAAGCGATTGCTGCGCCCTTCTCCCGCCATCACGTCAGTCCAGTGCATCGGCACACAAATCTCGCCTTCGCGCTGGCCTTCGCTGACACAAACGCGAAAGATGCTCGATCCGCTCGCGGTCTCAATCCGGGCCAGAGCTTCATCGCCCAGACCATACCGGGCGGAATCGGCAGGATGCACTTCCACAAGCGGTTCGGGTCGATGTTGCGAAAGAGTATGCGAAAGCCCCGTGCGGGTCATCGTGTGCCATTGGTCACGGTAACGCGCGGTATTGAGCCGCAGCGGAAAGGCATCGCAAACCGCTCGCGCAGCCGGTGTGACGCGCACGATCCTGGCCTTGCCCGTGGGCGTCGGAAATCCACTGGACAGCGGGTGCTCCCCGCCCCATTGGAACGGCTGCAGCGCGGCATATCCATCATCGGATAGTTCGCTCCACTGCGTCAGATCGAGCTTCTTTCCATGATCGAGGGAAAGCTGCGTCATCTCCGCAAATTCACGGAAAATGGCGGCCGGAGAGGAAAAATTGAAAGCCTGGGTATGCCCAAGCCGGCGTGCGACATCGCCAATAATATCCCAGTCCGCCCGCGCATCACCCGGCGCAGGGAAAAGCGCCCGCTGCAGGCTGACGCGCCGCTCTGAATTGGTGACGGTTCCGGTCTTTTCACCCCATGCCAGGGCAGGCAATTTCACATCTGCAAAGCGGCCCGTGTCAGTATCGGCCATGACATCCGACACGACGACCGTCGGGCAACGCTCCAGCGCCTCTCGCACGAAACCTGAATTTGGGAGCGAGACTGCCGGATTGGTGGCCATCACCCACAGGAACCTGATCCGGCCATCATGGATGGCGCGGAACATGTCCACTGCCTTCAGGCCCGGTCCGCTGCAAACCCGCTCAGTTCCCCAGAACGCAGCGACGTCCGTGCGTTCCTCATCAGAAAAGCCAAGATGACTGGCCAGCATATTGGCCAGTCCGCCCACTTCACGCCCACCCATGGCATTGGGCTGACCGGTAATGCTGAACGGGCCGGTGCCAATACGGTTGATCCTGCCGGTGGCAAGATGGAGATTGATGATCGCATTGCCCTTGTCGGTTCCGGACACCGACTGATTCGCGCCCTGGCTGAACATGGTGACCATGCGCGGGTGATCGGCAACCAGACGGGCAAGCGCGGCAAAGTCCGATGGAGGAATGCCTGGCTGCGCTTCTGCGATCTCATCGAGGAAACCCTCCGGCGCCTCGACGTTGTCCCGCATGAACGCGTCATCGGTCAGGCCGCGCCGCTGCATTTCCGCCAGCAGCGCATTGAACAGCGCAACATCGCCGTCGGGCTCAACCGCAATATGCAGGTCGGCCTGCTCTGCGGTTTCGGTCCGGCGCGGATCGATCACCACAATCTTGGTGCCGC
>JAHRVR010000025.1 GCA_019090585.1 Sphingomonadaceae bacterium | reverse complement strand
GGAGACGTCCTACAGCTTCATCGCTGGAATGCTGGACCCCATTCTTACGGGCGCAAATAAGTGGGCTTGGGCATGAGTGCCGGGTCAAAAATCGCTGCAAAACAGTGGTTTTTGACGCCGGCCTGACGGAGACGATTGACGCGGCTTGCCGGCCCGAAGTCGCAACCATGGATTTGGTTGCGATCAAGGGCCTGCCCATCGCATCCGTTTACACCGATAGAGTCGTCCGGATCGAATAGCGACTTTATCTAGAGCAACCCATCCACAGCATGGATGCCGAGGCCCACCAGCCCGCCCACCAGCGTGCCATTGATCCGGATAAACTGCAGGTCGCGCCCCACGGCCCCTTCGATACGCCCGGTGACAGTCTGGGCATCCCAGCGCTTTACAGTCTCCGATACCAGCCGGACGATCTCCCCGCCGTAGCGCGATGCGGAGCCGGCAAGCGTACGGCGCACGAACCGGTTGATCTGACGTTGCAACTTCTCATCATCGCGCAAGGCGCGGCCAAGCTCTGCCAGCGCCGCAGTGAACTGACCCGCCAGCGCTGCATCGGGATCACGCGCCGCCGCGATCAAGCCAAGGCGAATACGCTCCCACACACCTTCCCACCATCCGGCAATCGCCGGATTGGCAAGCATCTCATTCTTCGCGCGCTCCACCCGGCCTCTTGTTGTCGGATCGTGGGCGAGATCATGCGCAAGTGCTTCAAGCCCTTCCTCTATCTTGGCGCGCAGGGGATGGCCGGGCATCACCAGCATTTCGGCCAATAGCTTGTAGATCCCGTCCAGCACCGCATTGGCGATCTTCGCATCGATACCCGTCCAGCGAATGAGCGCATTGCCGCGGGTTCGGATCATGCTGCGCACCAGTTCCTCATTGGCCTCCAGCACGTCTGCGGTCTTGCGAATCACCGTGTCGATAAGCGGTGCATGGCGCTTGTCTGCAATCGCCGCACCAAGCATCTGGCCCAGCAGCGGGGAAAGTTCGAGTTTCTGCAACTGCCGGGATAACCCAGCCTTGACCTGACGGCCAAGCCGATCAGGATCGAGCGATTCAAGAATATCGGCGGCAAGGTTGGCCGCACCTTCCCTCAAGCGCCCCTGCGCGCCGCTTTGCGATTCGAGCAGGAACGCGCCGATCATCGCTGCAAAATTATACTGGCCGATGCGCCGGGCAACTACCGGCGCCGTCAGGAAATTATCACGCAGGAATGCCGCCATCGTATCGGCGATACGGTCCTTGTTGACCGGAATGATCGCCGTATGCGGAATGGGCAAGCCAAGCGGCCGGCGAAACAAGGCAGTCACAGCGAACCAGTCCGCCAATCCGCCGACCATGGCCGCTTCGGTAAATGAGATTGCATAACCCCACACCGGATGGGGGCCTTCAAAGCGCCGAAGAAGCAGGAATGCCAGGCCCATCATCAAGAGCAGCCCGGTAGCCACGAGCCGCATCCGGCGCGCCTTGTCTGCCGATACCGGCTGTTTCATTCGGCCATATGGCGGCAATCGCCAGACTCCGTCTATTCTACCGGGAAAGTCCCTGTGTCGTCCTTGCGGCGATTACGCTCGGCTTCGGCATGTTCAGGCTCAAATGTGAGCAGCGCGCCGCGCAGGATCGGGCCAATACGCTTTTCAAATCCGTCCGCCAGGCTAAAGGCCGCCGGTACGATTATCAGCGTCAGCAATGTCGACATAAGCAACCCGCCGATCACCATCGTGCCCATCGGCGCACGCCACGCACCATCACCGCTCAGCACGATCGCTGTCGGCACCATCCCGGCGGTCATCGCTACCGTGGTCATGACAATGGGCTGGGCACGTTTGCGGCCCGCATCGATAATCGCTTCGGTCTTGTCGACGCCGCGTGTCATTTCCTCAATCGCGAAGTCGATCAGAAGAATGGAGTTCTTGCCGACAATTCCGAGCAGCATCAAAATGCCGATGAAAACTGGCATCGAGAGCGGCTGGCCCGTTATCAGCAACGCGATAAGCCCGCCCAATGGCGCCAGCAAGAGTGACGCCATGTTCACCAGCGGCGAGATAATCCTGTGATACAATAGCACCAGCACGGCAAAGACAAGCAGGATACCGGCGGGTACTGCCGTTGCGAGATTATCCAGCATTTCCTGCTGCCATTCATCGGAACCGAACGGCTTGTTCGTGATGCCGGCCGGCAGATTCTGCATGGTAGGCAAGGCCTTGATCGCCTCATCTGCTTCGCCCTTGATTATGCCAGGCGCCAGATCCGCGCCCACAAAAACCCGGCGCTCCTGATTGTGCCGGTCAATCTGCGTTGGACCTGAACCAAGCGAAATATCGGCTACGCGCGACAGCGGGACAGAACCGCCATTACTGGTGGGAACCGGCAGATTCTGGATATTGGCAATATTGCGGCGCGCCGATTCGGACAGGCGCACTCTGATCGGGACTTGCCTATCAGAAAGCGAGAATTTTGCTGCATTCTGGTCGATCTCGCCAATCGTGGCGATGCGGATGGCATGGCTGAGTGCCGCGGTAGACACGCCCAATTCGGCAGCAATCTTGTGCCTTGGCCTGATCACGATTTCCGGTCGGCGCATACTGGCGCTCACACGCGGCGCCACCACCAGATCGAG